>NZ_JARGEK010000619.1 GCF_029211165.1 Roseisolibacter sp. H3M3-2 | reverse complement strand
GGCCGCCGCCGGCAGCTGCGCCGCCTCGGCGCGCGCGGCGCGCAGCTCGGCGGCGTGCGCGACGACCAGCGGGCGCAGGCGCGCCGCGTTGGCCGGGTGCTCGCCGGGGCGCACTGCGCCGTCGGCGATCGAGTCGAGCAGCGCCGCGGCGCCGTCCGCGTCCCCCGCCTCGGCGAGCGCGAGGGCCGGGACCCACACGTGGTTGAGCGCCGTGCGCCCGCCGTCGATCGAGTCGCGCAGCGTGCGGAAGCCGCGGGCCGCGGCGAGCGCGTCGCGGGCCCGCCCCTGGTGGCGGTGCACGTTGGCCAGCTGCCACTGTGCCTGCGCGCGCCACTCCGGCTCCTCGTGCGCGAGGTACGCGCGCGCCGACCGCTCCGCGTCGGCGAGGCGCCCGGCCCGCGACAGGTGCACGACGCGCGACGGGTGGCCGCTCCCGTACGACGGGTCCATCGCGTACGCCGCCTCGAGGGCCGCCTCGGCGGCGTCGTGGCGCCCGCGCATGTCGAGCACGCGCGCCAGCGCGGCCCAGCCGTCGGCGCGCTGCGGCAGCAGGCGCGTCCAGCGCCGCGCCGCCTCCTCCGCGGCGTCGAGGTCGCCCGCGTCGGCCTCCAGCACGGCGCGCTGCGCGAGCGCGGCGCACGCGTGGCACGCGCCGCCCGAGGGGTCGCGCAGCGCGAGCGAGTCGGCGGCCAGCGCCCGCTCGAGCAGCGCGCGCGCGGGGGCCCACTCGCCCACCCACGCGCGCGCCTCGGCGGCGTACAGCAGCGCCTCGGGGTCGCGCGGGTCGAGCGCCACGAGCGAGTCGGCGACGGGGCGCAGCTCGGGGCCGCTCATCGTCGACGCCCAGCCGGCGCGGATGAGCAGCCGCTCGCGCACGGTGGCGCGGTCGGCGAGCCGCACCGCGTCGGCCATCAGCTCCGCCATCCGCGCGCGGTCGGGGTCGAGGCGCGCGTACTCGAACGCGGCCATCGCGAAGTTCGGGTCCGCGCGCAGCGACTGGCGGAACAGGTCGCGGGTCCGCGAGTCGTAGCGCGCCTTCGCGCGCAGCCCGTCGGCGTACAGGCGCAGCGCGACGGCGGAGCGCGTGGTCACGTCGGCGACCGAGCCCGCGGGCCCGGCGACGCCCATCCCGTCGAGCAGGCGCGCGGTGCCGCTGTCGGCGAGCGCGAACAGGTCGGCGCCGCGCACCGTGAGCGACGCGCGCACCGCGCCGGTGGCCAGCTCGACGCGCCGCAGGTCGAGGCGCAGCGTGCCGTCGGGCTGCGCGTACAGCGCGCCGTCCACCAGCTCGGTCGCGCCGGCCTGCCGCGCCGCCGACGCGTACGCTCCCTCGGTGCTGTCGCCCACCGCGAGCTGCCGCTGCACCTCGCCGATGCGCGCCGCGCTGATGACGAGCACCCCCTCGCCGCGCGCGAGGCTGGTGGCGAGCAGCGCGGCCAGCGGGCGCCTCGGCGCGCCCGCCGCCTCGCGGAAGTCGCGCAGCATCCCGATCGCGAGCGTGCGCGATGCGGGGTCGGCCGCCGGCGTCGACGCGGCCGACGGCGAGCCGTCCGGCGCGCGGGCGAG
>NZ_JARGEK010000618.1 GCF_029211165.1 Roseisolibacter sp. H3M3-2 | reverse complement strand
GCGCGCGTCGACCGCCAGCGCGCCGGGCGCCGGCGCCTCGGCCGCGACGGCCTGCGCGCCGGCGGGGAGCGCCGCGGTGTCGCGCCCCCGCGCGCCGGCGCGGCGGCGATCACGTACACGAGCCCCCAGAGCACCCAGAGGGGCTCCATCAGGAACGGGAGCAGCAGGCTGTTCACGAACACGCTGTGCACGATCAGCGCGACCGTCGCCGCGACGGCGCCCACCGCCAGCGCCCGGTGCTCCGCCGGCTGCGCCCCGTCGCGCCAGATCCCGCGCGCGTGGCGCACGACGCGGCCGCACATCCCGAGGTAGACCGCCAGCCCGACGACGCCCGTCATCACCGCGATGAACAGCAGCCCGCCGTCGAGCGAGAAGCCGAACGCGCCGCGCCCGCTCTCCCAGCCGTACGCGCGCTGCACGAAGCCGTAGGTGTTGAACCCGATCCCCAGCACCGGGTGGTCGCCGAGCACCTGCAGCGCGCGCAGCCACGACACCACCCGCGTCAGCGCCGAGGCGTCGATCGAGAGCTTGTTGAACGACGCCGCGAAGTTCAGGAGCGCGGGGAGCGCCGGGAGCGAGAGCAGCACCAGCGCGGCGCCGACGCGGGCCATGCGGCGCGATAGCCCCGCCGCGCCGGCGACGACCAGCGCGCCCACGAGCGCCGCCAGCATCGACGAGCGCGACACGGTCAGCAGCAGCGCCGTCACCAGCACCGCCAGCGGGAGCCCGAGCCCCGGCACCCCGCACGACACCCGCGCCAGCGTGAGCACGAGCCCGATGGCGATGAAGCCGCCGGCGAAGTTCGGGTCGAGGATCGTCGAGACCAGGCGGTGCCCCTGCGGGTCCCAGTCGACGTACACCGTCGACTCGGGATAGACGATCTGCGCGAAGCCCGGCAGCAGCGCCGCCTGCACGATGCCGAACGCCGCGAACACGAGGATCGCGCGCTGGAGCGTCGCCGACACCGCCGCGACGTCGGCCAGCCGCAGCCCGTTGATCACCACCGGGTAGATGGCGAAGTAGGCGAGCCAGCGCGCCAGGTACGCCAGGCTGAAGCCCAGCTCCGCGCCCGAGAGCCCGAAGCGCGGGACCGCCCACGCCGCCGACGCGGCGCCCACCGCCGCGAACAGCAGCCCGCGCCGGGTGACCGCGTCGAGCACGAACGAGCGCGCCGAGGCGCCCGCGACGACGCCCACCGTCAGCAGCGCCAGCACGGCCAGGTCGTTGACGGACACCGGCGCCTCGCGGGCGCCCGACGTCAGCGCGGGGAGCCGGACGAGGTTCCCCGCGAGCAGCGCCCACAGCGCCGCCCGCAACACGGTCGAGACGCGCACCGCGGCGCGTCCGTCCGAGAGCGCGAGCGGGGGCGGCGCGGGCAGCGTCGCCGCCCCCGCGCTCAGACGATCACGCACCCGACGATCTCGCCCCCGGCCACGCGGACGGCCGCCGCGGCGTCGACGAGGGCGGCGCGCGCCGTGCCGCGGCCGAGCACCAGCACCACCGGGCGCCCCGGGACGAGCGCCTGCGACGCGGTCGGGTCGGCGAGCAGCGGCGGCAGCACCGGCGCGGTCGTCGACGGGGTCCCG
>NZ_JARGEK010000617.1 GCF_029211165.1 Roseisolibacter sp. H3M3-2 | reverse complement strand
GTGGGCCCCCGCGCGCGCGCTGCTCGAGCGGGCGCTCCGGCGCCGCGCCCGGGGCGGCGAGGACGCGCCGCCGTACGCGATGCTCGGCGCGGTCGCCCGCACCCACCTCCTCGAGGGCGACGTCGACGCGGCGCTGAGCTGCCTCGAGGCCGCGCTCGCATCGGCCGAGGCGTCGGGCGACCACGCCGGCGCCGGCATCGCGCTCAACGGGCAGGCGATCGTCTTCATCCAGCTCGGCCGCTTCGACGAGGCCGAGGCGCTCTCGACCCGCGCCCGCGCCGCGGCCCTCGCGGCCGGGGAGCACGACCTCGCGGCGAAGGCCGCCGGCAACCTCGGCATCATCGCCAGCATCCGGGGCGACCTCGCCGCCGCGCTGCGCCACATCGACGACTCGCTGGCCGCGCTGCGCCGCCTCGGCGCGCCGAACACGCTCGCCTACGCGCTCAACAACCGCGGCATGCTGCTGCGCCGCCTCGAGCGCTGGTCGGACGCCGCGGACGCGTTCGACGAGGCGCTGCACATGGTCGAGGCGATCGGCGACCCGACGGGGCGCGCGCTCGTGCTGGTCAACCGCGCGGACCTCGCCGTCGCGCGCGGCCGGCTCGACGACGGCGACACCGAGGCGTCGGCCGCCGGCGCGCTCGCCGAGCAGCTCGACGCGCCGGACATCCGCGGCGAGGTGCGCAAGCTGCAGGGCGTGATCGCGCGCGAGCGCGGCGACCTCGCCGGCGCCGAGGCGCTGCTGCTCGCCGCCGAGGCGATCGCCGACGAGCGGCACCTGCCGCTGCTCCTCGCCGAGGCGCTGCGCGAGCGCGCCGAGCTGCACCACCGGCAGGGGCGCAACCGCGACCTGTTCCAGTGCCTCAACCGCTCGCACCGCCTGTTCGAGCAGATGCAGGCGCGCCGCGACGTGGCCGACGTCGACGGGCGCATGGCGTCGCTCGAGGACGAGTTCCTCCGCCTCGCCCGCCGCTGGGGCGACGCGATCGAGGCGAAGGACCGCTTCACGCAGGGCCACTGCGAGCGCGTCGCCGACCTCGCGTGCGCCATCGCCGAGCGCGTGGGCTTCGACGCGCGCGCGCTGTTCTGGTTCCGCATCGGCGCCCTGCTGCACGACGTCGGCAAGCTGGTCGTCCCGCCGGAGGTGCTGAACAAGCCCGGCAAGCTCACCGACGAGGAGTGGGCGCTCGTGCGCAGCCATCCCACCGTCGGCGTCGAGATGCTGGCCGACACCGAGTTCCCGTGGGACGTCCGCCCGATCGTCGAGTCGCACCACGAGCGGTGGGACGGGCGCGGCTACCCCGCCGGCCTCGCGGGGGAGGCGATCCCGCTCGTCGCGCGCGTGCTCTGCATCGCCGACGTGTACGACGCGCTGACGAGCGCGCGCAGCTACAAGCGCGCCCTCACGCACGACGAGGCGATGGCGATCCTGCGGCAGGACGTGGGCGCGCAGTTCGACCCGGCCGTCTTCGCGCGCTTCGAGGAGATCGCCCCCGAGTGGCGCGCCCGCGCCGCCGGGCAGTCGGCAGCCCCGGCCGACGAGCCGCCCGCGGTCGTCGCCGCCGCCGAGGCCGCCGACGCCGTCGCG
>NZ_JARGEK010000616.1 GCF_029211165.1 Roseisolibacter sp. H3M3-2 | reverse complement strand
GCGCTTCGTCGCGGAGCGGCTCGGCGGCGTGGCGCGCACGCTCGCGCCGCTGGCGCACGCGCGCGGGCTGTCGCTCGCCGTCGAGGTGCGGGACGACGCGCCGGCGACCGTCGCGACCGACGCGACGCTGGCGCGGCAGGTGCTCCTCGACCTGGCGGGGAACGCCGTGCGGCACCCGCGGCGCGGCGGCGTGCGGCTCGTCGCGCGCGCGCACGGCGACGGCGGCGCGGCGCTCGACGTCGTCGACACGGGGCCGGGGCTGACCGACGCGCAGCGCGCGCGGCTGTTCACGCCGTGGGACCGCCTCGCCCCCGACGAGCAGCTGCCGGCCGGCGGGACGGGGCTCGGGCTCGCGACCGCGCGCGCGGCCGCCGCGCGGCTCGGCGGCGACGTCGCGGCGGAGAGCGCGCACGGCGCGGGGAGCACGTTCACGCTGACGCTCCCGTCACGCCCCGCGGGTTAACAGCCCCGGCGCAGCGGCCGATACTGGGCAGCAGAGGCGCCGCGTCCGCGGCCGCCGCGCACCCGGAGCCCGCCGTGATCCTGCTCATCGAAGACGACCTCGTGACGTGCCACATCATGACGGCGCTGCTCAAGCGGCTCCGCCATGCGCACGTGGTCGCGCACGACGGGGCCGAGGCGCTCGAGCAGGTCGCGCGGCAGCCGGTGGACCTGATCATCGCCGACCTGATGCTCCCGGACATGCACGGCCTGGAGCTCATCGAGCAGATCCTCGTCCGGCCGCACCTGCAGGACATCCCCGTGATGTTCTGCACCGCCAACGCCGACGCCAAGACCGTCGAGCGCGCGCTCGCCCTGGGCGCCGTCGACTTCGTGAAGAAGCCGATCAACGTCGACGCCTTCGCCACCCGCATCGACCGCGCGCTGAAGCGCGCGCCGGCGCGGTGGGAGAGCTGGCGCGAGATGATCAAGCGCCTGCGCGTCGACAGCCGCACCTTCCAGCCCCTCCTCGTCCTCGCCCGCGACCACCTCGCGGAGCTCGTGCAGACGCTCGGCCGCATCCGCGACGGGCGCTCGACGGTCGAGGAGACGGGGATGTCGGAGCTGGGCGCGCAGGTGCTGCGCGTGCGCGGCGCCGCCCTCAACGTCGGCGCCATCCGCACCGTGCAGCTGGTCGACTTCCTGTGGTCGGGGCGCGCCACGACCGAGGACGTCTCCGACCTGCACGCCGCGCTCGTCATCGAGCTGGCCGCCTTCGAGCAGGCGCTCCAGAGCCGCAGCTCCCAGTTCTTCGCCGCCGCGGCCGGCGGCCGCTGACCGCCGCCGTCCGCAACCTTTTCCAGAGTCCCGCCCGATGTCCTCCGAGTTCACGCTCGACGACGCCGTCACCCTGCTGCTGCAGCTCGAGCCCGAGGACCGGGACGAGTTCGCGCGCATCCGCGAGGCGCTCGCCGACCTCGCGTTCGGCAACAAGGTGCCGATCGCGATCCAGCCGACCGTCGCGCGCGCCGTGCGCGTGCTGAAGCCGCTCGCCGACGGCACCGCGCCCGACCCGGCGGCGGCGTTCGCCGAGGTGTGCGCGCTGCTCGAGCAGGCGATGGACGGGCCGCCCGCCGCCGCGCCCGCGCCGCCGCCCCCGCC
>NZ_JARGEK010000615.1 GCF_029211165.1 Roseisolibacter sp. H3M3-2 | reverse complement strand
GAAGAAGGCGGCGGATATCTCGGCAACATACGCCTTGGACGTGCGGCCGCGCGCGGCTCGGCCCTTTGTCTTCATCGATGGCGCCCAGGCCACGGCTGAGCGCCGCATCGCCGCTTTCTGGTCCGAGACCATGTCGCGCGCAGGAGCAGCAGGATGATCGATCTCGTAACGCCGGTGCAGGCGGCGGCGCTCGGCGCGCTGCTCGCCGATGTTCCCGCCGAGCTGGGCGGCGCCGTGGATGCGCCGAAGCCGAACCAGGCCCCGCCGTTCAATATGATCGGCGCGATCGTGAGCAGCAACGAGGGCGGCAAGGGCGACCAGGCCGAGCGGTTCGAGTTCGAGGTGCACTCGATTTACCGCGGCACCGATCGCGGTCCGCTGCTTGCCCAATCGCATGCCGTCAAAGCCGCGCTGCACAACCGCGCGCTTGAGGCTGACGGCGTCCTTCTGACGGAGCCTCAATGGATCGACGGCGCGATCAGCGAGGCCGGGCCCGACGGCGTGACCTTCGCCGCCATCAACACCTTCGAAATCTACGCAGAGCCGGCCTGAGCCGGAAAGGAGACTGACGTGAACCAGTACGGCAAAGACTACCGCATCCTCATCGGCGACGGCCAGGCCGGCACCGAAGGGTTCGACCCGATCGGCGGCGAGACCACGCTCCGTTGGGGCCGCAGCTCGGAGGAGTTTGACCTGAGCGACAAGGACTCGGGCGTCTATGGCAGCGCCAGCTACGGCCAGCAGACGATCACGTTCGACGTGTCCGGCAACCTCAAGCTGCCGGATGACGGTCTCGAGCGCGCTTCCGACGTGTCGAAGTCGAGCCCGCCCGAAGTCAACATCAAGGTGATGAAGGGCGCTGTCGTGAAGTTCCACGGCATGGTGGCGATCGGCAACTTCTCCGCCGACTTCCCGACGAAGGGTCCGGCCACCTATTCTTTCCAGATGAAGAATAAGGGCGCTCCGATCGTCGACGATCTTGGCGCGTCCGCCTGATGAAGCGGCAGAAGCGTGCGCCGGCAGAGCCGGTAGCGAATGAGGACCGGGGCGAGCACCAGCTCGCCCTGGCTGGCCGCAGTTATCTGCTGCGGCCATCGCATCAGGCGCTGAAGGCGGTCGAGCGGCAAACCGGCAAGACCGCGCTCGAGCTCGTGCGGCTCGGCAACACGGGCAAGCTCTCGATGGAGGACCTGGGCGTCGTCGCATCGGAGCTGATCCGCGCCGGCGCCGATCCGAAGGACGGCTTCACCCGGAACGTCAATGCCGAGCGGCTTGAGGAGCTGATCTTCGAAGAGGGGCTTCCGACGGTCACGTCCAAGCTGACGCTCTGCCTGCTCGATGCGGCGACCGGAGGTCGCACGGCAGCGGGGGAACTGAAGGCGGCGCAAGCGAACCCGAAGGAACTCGCTGGCGCCGCCTGATGGGCGTCGCCCTCGACGCGTTCGGATGGTCGCCCGACGAGTTCTGGCGCGCCACGCCGCACGAGTTCTGGGCGATGATCGAAGCCCGCGAGATCGCGAACAAGCAGCAATGACCAGGCCGCCGGCGTGAGCTGGCGGCCGTTGTCCTGGAGGCCCCATGGCCGCAGCCAATCGCCGAGACCTGTTCCTCAGTGTCAGCGGCGAC
>NZ_JARGEK010000614.1 GCF_029211165.1 Roseisolibacter sp. H3M3-2 | reverse complement strand
TGCGGCGCGCGCGCGCGGCGCTCGGTGAGCAGCGTCGCCGTGCACGGCACGAGCGCGCGGTAGGCGCGCACCACCCCCTCGCCCCCCGCGTGCGCCCCCGCGCCGCCGGAGCCGGCGCGCAGCGCGTACGTCTCGACGCGCAGCGGGTACGCCGCCTCCAGCGCCTCGACCGGCGTGTTGCGCGTGTTGCTCATCCCGACGTGCACCCCCGACGGCCCGCCGCCGCGCGCGCTCGCCCCCTGCCCGCCGCCGAGCGTCTCGTAGAAGGTCCAGGCGCGCCCGTGCGCGTCGGCGCCGCCGAAGGTGACGTTGTTCATCGTCCCCTGCCCCTGCGCCGGCACGGCCAGCCCCGCGTCGGCGAGCGCGGAGAAGAGCGTGTCGGTGAGCCGCTGCGACATCTCGACGTTGCCGGCGGCGACGGCGGCCGGCCACCGCGCGTTGGCCGCGCTCCCCTCGGGCACCGACAGCGCCACGGCGCGCGCGATCCCGTCGTTCGTCGGCACGTCGTCGTCGAGCAGCGTGCGCAGCACGAACACCGCGGCCGCCATCGCGACGCCGCGCGGGCAGTTCACGTTGCCGCGCACCTGCGCCGCCGTCCCCGCCAGGTCCACGTGCAGGCGGCCGTCGGCGACGCGCACCGCCGCGCGCACCGGCACGAGGTCCTCCGACACGCCGTCCCCCTCGAGCGCGTCCTCGGCGCGCCCGCTCGCCCCCTCGTGTCGCGCCAGGCGCGCCCGCGCGCGGCGCTCGGCGTACTCCAGCAGCGCGTCGGCGGCCGCCCCCACGCGGGACTCGCCCTCGCGGCGCCAGAGCGCGCGCCACCCGTCGCGCCCCGCCGCGCACGCCGCGAGCTGCGCCCGCAGGTCGCCGAGCCGCTCCTCGGGCGTCCGCACGTTGGCGAGCACCAGCGCGAGCAGGTCGTCGTCGACCGCCGCGCCCCCCGCGCCGTCGGCGCGCACCAGGCGCACCGGCGGGACCACCAGCCCCTCCTGCAGCAGCTCCGTCGCCCCCTGCGGCATGCTCCCCGGGCTCATCCCGCCCACGTCGGCGTGGTGCGCACGCACCGCCGCGTAGCCGATCACGCGGCCCGCGTCGTCGGGCGCGCCGATCGCCTCGACCAGCGTCAGGTCGGGGAGGTGCGACCCGCCGCGGAACGGGTCGTTGAGCAGGAACACGTCGCCGGCGCGCGGCCCGCGCGCGATCACCGCGCGCACGGCGTCGGGCATCGCGCCCAGGTGGACGGGGATGTGCGCGGCCTGCGCCACCATGCGCCCGCCCGCGTCGAACAGCGCGCTCGACGCGTCGCGCCGCTCGCGGATGTTGGGCGAGATCGCGCCGCGCACCAGCACGCTCCCCATCTCCTCCGCGATCATCGCGAAGGCGTGCGCCCACACGGTGAGCTCGAGCGCGTCGATGGTCGCGTCCGTCGCGCTCACGCAGCCTCCACCAGCCAGCCGCCCACGTCGAGCGCGCGCGCCGTCCACCCGGCCGGCACCAGCGCGGTCGCGTCCGGGAGCACGATGGTCGCGGGGCCGACGACCGTCGCCGGCACCGGCCCGCCCGCGTCCACCACCACGCCGCCCGCGCCCTCCGCGCCCCGCGCCGACGTGCGCGCGAACCGCGGCGACGCGC
>NZ_JARGEK010000613.1 GCF_029211165.1 Roseisolibacter sp. H3M3-2 | reverse complement strand
GTCGGGGGCGCCCGGGCCGCCCGCGCGCTCCTCGCCGACGAACGCCAGCGCGGCGGCGCGCAGCGCGCCGACGGGACGGTCGAGCTGGCGCGCCGCGAGCCCGCTCAGCCAGAGCGCGGCCAGCGCGCCGCCCATCACCGTCAGCGCGACGAGGAAGCCGAGGTCGCGCCGGCGCTGCGCGAGCACGACGTCGTCGTCGCGGGCGGGGGCTGCGAACACCACGCGCTCGTCGGGGGTCGCGAGCGCGGCGCGGAAGCCGACCAGCGTGCCGGCGTCGCCGACGCGCAGCTCCTCGGTGTCGTCCACCTCGTCGCCGACGCCGACGGTGAGCATCAGCGCCGGCGGCAGCAGCCGGCCGAACGGCGCCAGCGCGACCACCGCCGGGTCGCTCGCGCGCACCAGCACCCCGCGCTCGTAGACCAGCAGCGGCGTGCCGAGGCGGGTCGCGAGCGCGCCGAGGGCGGGGTCACCGACCGCGGTGTCGGCGGTCGCCGTGGCGCGCAGCGTCTCGCGGACCAGCAGCTCGCGCGACTGGCGGTCGCCGGCCTGCAGCTGCCGGTAGGACCATACGGCGAACGCGCTCGTCGGGACGGCGAAGAAGGCGAACAGCGCCAGCGTCAGGCGCGCGCGGTAGCTCCGCCGCCACGCGCCGCGCCACCACCGCCACCAGCGCGGGGCGTCGCCGTCGGCGAGCGCGGGGAGCGCCCACAGCACGCCCACCAGCAGCAGGTCGAGCAGCACGAGCAGCGCGCCGCGCTGCACGAGCACCGCGAACGGGCGCAGCTCGATCTCGGCGTGCGCGCGCGTCCAGCCGTCGGGGAGCGGGACCAGCCAGTCGCCGTGGATCTCGGACCCCTCGCGCGTCCACCGCGGGCTGACCGACTCGACGCCCGCGGCCTCGGCGGCGCGGCGCGGGCTCGCGTCGGGGCGGGCCACGCGACCGAGCAGCGACAGCGTGTACGGCGGGTCGCCGGCCGGCGGGCGCGGGAGGCCGAGCAGCGTAGCCACCGGGCTCTCGGGGAAGAGGCGGGTGCGCGGGTAGACGAGCACCGTCGTCACCCCGCCGCCGGGGTGCGGGACGGCCAGCACGGGCGCGACCCCCTGCTCCACCGCGACCACGCGCACCACCGAGCGCCCCTCCTCGCGCGCGGCGGCGACGGCGGCGCGCAGCAGCACCGTGTCCACCGGCCAGGTGGCGGTGGCGACGGTGGCGACGACCGAGTCCGAGAACGCGCCGCCCGACGGCGCGCCGGCCGCGACGCCGGGGACCCAGCTCGCCAGCGCCACGGGAAAGCCGGCGGCGGCGAGCGGCGACTCGGCGAAGCGCCGCAGCAGGTCGCCCGGCGCGTACGGCGCCACGCGCAGCGCCGCCTCGGGGGCGAGCGACCGCCCGAGCCGCTCGAGCAGGAAGAGCGCGTCGGGGTCGGGGATCGCCAGCCCCTGCACGTCGCGGAGCGCGAGGTCGACGCGCTTGCGGGCGGTCGCGCTCCACACGAGCGTCGAGGCGCCGAGCCCCGCGACCGCCGCGGCGGCGTCGAGCACCGCGCGCGTGCGCCGCGTGAGCGCGAGCGCGAGCACGGCGGCGATCCAGAGCGCGGCGTACCAGCGCGGCCACCCGGCCGGCGCCGCCCACAGCGCCGGGC
>NZ_JARGEK010000612.1 GCF_029211165.1 Roseisolibacter sp. H3M3-2 | reverse complement strand
GGCCGGGGCGAGCGACGCCGCGCTGCGCGCGCTGGCGGCGCGCGCCGCGGCCGGCGACGCCGACGGGCTCGCGCGCGTGGTCGAGTACCGCACCACGGCCGGCGACGCGCGCCGCAGCACGGTCGGCCAGATCCTGTCGCACGTGGCGCTGCACGGCGCCTACCACCGGGGGCAGGTCGCGATGCTCGTCCGCGACGGCGGCGGGGCGCCGTCGTCCACCGACTACGCCCTGTACGTCTGGAGCGCCGCCGACCGCGCGCCCTGACGGTGCCGTCCCCCTGGCTCGCGCTCGCCGCGACGCTCCTGGCCGCGCTCGGCGCCGGCCACTCGTACCTCGGCGAGCGGCACTTCCTCCCGCGCCTGTTCGCGCGCGGCCCGACGGCGCCGCACTTCGCCGCCGACGGCTTCTCGCGCCGCACGCTGCGCTTCGTCTGGCATCTCGCCAGCGTCGGCTGGTGGGGCGCGGCCGCGCTCTGCGGTGTGCTGGGGCGCGGCGACGCGGCGGGCGGGCTGCGCGTGGTCGCGGCGACGGTGCTCGCCTCGGGCGTCGTCACGGCGGCGGGCTCGCGCGGGAGGCACCCGGCGTGGGCGCTGTGCGTCGTGATCGCGGCCGCCGCGTGGCGCGGGGCGTCGTGAGCCGCGTGAGCGGCGTGCGCGGCACCGTGCTGCTCGTGCACGGGCTCGGGCGCGGCCCGTGGTCGATGTGGCCGCTCGCCCGCGCGGCGCGCCGGCACGGCTACGCGGTGCGGAACTGGGGCTACGCCTCGCGCCGCGGCGACGCCGCCGCCCTCGCCGCGCCGCGTCCCGGCGAGCTGGCGCGCCTCGCCGACGCGGGCGCGGGGCCGGTGCACGTGGTGACGCACTCGCTCGGCGGGATCCTCGTGCGCGCCTGCCTCGCGCGCGCCGGCGCCGCGCGCCAGCGCGCCGCGCTCGGGCGGGTGGTGATGCTGGCGCCGCCGAATCACGGCTCCGAGCTGGCCGAGCGGCTGCGCGAGGGGGCGCTGCCGCGCCGCGTGCTGGGGCCGGCGATGGCGGCGCTGGGCACCGGGCCGGAGGCGGTGCCGCGGCGCCTCGGCGCGTTGCCCGCCGGGGTCGAGGTGGGGGTGATCGCCGGCGACCGCGCCTTCGCCCCGCTGCTCGGCCGCTGGCTCCCGGCGCCGCACGACGGCAAGGTGTCGGTCGCCAGCGCGCGCGTCGACGGCATGGCGGACTTCGCCGTGGTGCGGCGCGGGCACACCTTCCTGATGTGGGCGCCCGAGGTGCGGCGCGACGTGTTCGCGTTCCTCGCCGGGGGCCGCTTCGCAGCGCGCCCCGACGCGACGCCCGACGCGTCAGCGCGGCGGGGCTGACCCGAGCGGCACCCGCAGCGGCGTCTCGCGCCCCGGCGTGGGGAGCGGGAGCGGCGTCGCCGCGTCGAAGGCGGCGCGCTGCGCGGGGGTCAGCTCGGCGCGCACCTCCTCGTGCATGCGCGCCAGCACGGCGCGTAGCGCGGGGACGACGGCGCGCAGCACCGAGTCGGACTCGTGCCGCCGCCGCGTCACCACCGCCACCAGGCGCGCGCGCTGCGCCGCGTCGTGCCGCAGCGTGTCGAGCGCGGGCGGGAGCTCGCCGGCGCGGACCACGACGTTCGCCGGCGCGGCCGCGGGCGGCGG
>NZ_JARGEK010000611.1 GCF_029211165.1 Roseisolibacter sp. H3M3-2 | reverse complement strand
CGCGCGCCGGCGCGGCGGGGCGCACGCGCCGCGGCCAGAGGCGCCACGCCAGCGCCGCCACGGCGCCCACCGGGATCAGCACCCCCGACGACGCGATCGCGAAGGCGACCAGGCCGAGGAAGTTGCGCCACGCCTGCCGCGCCGCGTCGGCGAGCGGGTTGGCGGTCGGCGACGGGCCGACCAGCGGCGCCGGCTCGTGCGCCGTCACCTCGAGCGTGCTGAGCGCGGCGCGCGCGCGCAGGAAGCGCAGCCGCCCCTCCAGCCGCTCGATCTCCTCGCGCACACGCGCCAGCTCGCGCTCGACCTGCAGCACGTCGCTCAGGCGCGGCGCGCCGCGCTCCAGCAGCGCGACCAGCCGCGCCTCCAGCCGCCGCGCGTTGGCGGCGCGCGCGGTGACGTCGACGTACTCCTCGCCCACGTCCTCCGCCTGCACGTTCACCGTCTCGACCTTGCCGAGCGGCGACAGCCCGCCCACCAGCGCGTCGAAGCGGTCGGCGGGGACGCGCAGCTGCAGCGTGGCGGAGCGCACCTGGTCGCGCCCGGCCGCCAGCGCGACGTTCCCCACGTGCCCGCCCAGCCGCGTGGCCAGCGCCCGCAGCGCGCCGAGCGCCGGCTCCAGCGAGTCCACCTGCACCGACGCCTGCCCGGTGCGGATCACCATCGCCGTCGGGTCGACGGCCGCCGCCGATGCGGACGCCGCGGGCTGCGGCGCCGACCCGGCCGACGCCTCGGCCGTCCCGCGCCGCGCGTCGCGCATCTCGCCGCGCGCCGGCGCCGCGGCCGGCGCGAGCGCGGGCACGGGGGGCGGCGGCGCCGCGAGGTCGGCGATCGCCGTCCCGGCGGCGGGGGAAGTCGCCACCGCGTCGAGCGACAGCGACTCCTTGCGGGCGGCGGGCATCTCGCCGCAGGCGGCGAGGACGAGCAGGGCGAGCGGGGCGAGGGCGCGGCGCGGCATCGGATGGGGAGTGAGGGGTCCTCTGCTGTGACGTCCGCGGCCGGCGTTCTTGCACACCCCCCTCCCGGCGGGCGCTACATTTCGGCCATGCCGACCCGCTACACCTGGCTCGAGACCCCGCTCGGCGCCGTGCTGCTCACCGCCGACGGCGACGCGCTGACGCGCGTGTCGATGGGCGCCGCGCCGGCCGAGGTGCGGCCCGGGTGGGAGCGCGTGTCGTCGGGGCCGGGCGTGCTCGCCGAGGCGTGCGGGCAGCTCGCCGAGTACTTCGCGGGCGCGCGCACGACGTTCGACCTCCCGCTCGGCGCCGTGGGCACCCCGTTCCAGCGGCGCGTGTGGGACGCGCTGCTCGCCGTGCCGTACGGCGCGACCGCGACCTACCTCGACGTCGCGCGCGCGCTCGGCGACGCCAACGCGACGCGCGCCGTGGGCGCCGCCAACGGGCGCAACCCGCTCGGCATCGTCGTGCCGTGCCACCGCGTGGTCGGCGCCAACGGCGCGCTCACCGGCTACGCGGGCGGGCTCGATCGCAAGCGGTGGCTGCTGCGCCACGAGGCCGCGGTGCGCGGCGCGGGCGGGCTCGCGCTGGCCCTCGGATGAGGCGCGGATGAGGCGCGGGGGACGCGCGACCGCGCGCGCGGCCGCCGCGGCGATGGCCTGCCTCGCCGCCGCGCGCGAAGTCGGAGGCCAAGCGGTCTTAGGAAGACAAAT
>NZ_JARGEK010000610.1 GCF_029211165.1 Roseisolibacter sp. H3M3-2 | reverse complement strand
CCCGGACGGCGCCGACCGGCGCGGCGGCGGCGGCGCGCGCGCGGCGCGGGCGGCGCTCGCCGTGCGCCTGCGGCACGCGAACGGGCTGCGGGACCCGGTCTCCCCGGCCGCGTCGGACGACGCGGTCTGGCGCTCGCGCTTCGCCGCCGCGCACGCCGTGGACGGCCCCGACGGCGGGTTCACGGTGGAGGTGGCCGTGTCGGAGCCTGTGGGCGGTCGCGCCGTGGCGGCCGCGATGCCCTCGCGCAGCGAGCGCGCGATGCTGGGCGGCGTGCTGCTGCTCGGCCTCGGGTTCGCCGCGGCCGCGGCGCTCGGGCTGCGGCGGCAGTACCGGCTCGCCGAGGCGCGCCGGACGTTCGTCGCCGCCGTCTCGCACGAGCTGCGCACGCCGCTCGCCCACGTCAACGCGCTGAGCGAGACGCTGCTGCTCGGCCGCGCGGAGTCGCCGGAGCAGGCGCAGCGCTGGCTGCGCGCGATCCACCGCGAGGGGCGGCGCCTGAGCGTGCTGACGGAGAACGTGCTGCTGCACGCGCGCGGCGAGCGGCGCGGCATCCGCGCGGCGCCGCAGTGGACGGACGTCGGCGCGGTCGTCCGCGACGCGGTGGGGCTCGTCGAGGCGCAGGCGCAGGCGCGGTCGGCGCGCATCGTGGTCGCCGGCTCGGCGGCAGACGGCCCGGCGGGCGGCGCCGGCGGCTGGGTCGACGCGGCCGCCGTGCGGCAGATCGTCATCAACTTCCTCGAGAACGCGCTGAAGTTCGGCCCCGACGGCCAGACCGTGACGGTCACCGTCGACGTGGAGCCCGCGCGCGCGCCCGGCGCGGCCGGCGTGCTGCGCCTGAGCGTCGACGACGAGGGGCCGGGGGTGCCGCCCGCCGACCGCGAACGCATCTGGAAGCCGTTCGTGCGCCTCGCCGAGGGCGGAAGCGCGCCGGCGGGCACGGGGCTCGGGCTGAGCGTCGTGCGGCAGCTCGTCTCGGAGCACGGCGGGCGCCGCGCGGTGGCCGACGCGCCGGGCGGCGGCACGCGATTCCTCGTCGAGCTGCCGCTCGCGGCGCCCGCGCCGCGCGCCAGCGCGACGGCGGCGGCGGAGCACCCGCGCACGATCGCGGCGACCGGGCGCTGACCGACCCGGGGCGATGGGTCACCGCACCACGCCCGCCGCACCGCGGCGGCGTAGCGTGTGGCTCCCTCAACCCTGGTGCGTGCCATGCTGCGGTCCCGCCGCCTTCCGGCGCTCGTCCCGCTCCTCGCGTTAACCGCCACGACGGCCGCGGCGCAGGGGCGCGCCGCCGCCGACACGCCGCTGCACGTCGCGGCGAGCCGGTTCGAGTTCGTCGCCGGGGGCGACGCGCCGCCCCCCGCCAAGCCGCTCGCCGTGCACAACGGCGGCGCCGCGCCGCTCACCGGCGTGCGGCTGACGCGCCTCGCCTACGCAGACTCGGCGCGCGGCGCCGCGTGGCTCGTCGCGACGCCGCGCCAGTCCGCCGTCGCGCCGAACGAGCTCGCGACGGTCGGCACGCTGTGCGTCGACGCGTCCGGGCTCCCCGCCGGGACGTACCGCGCGTCCGCCGCCGTCGCCGCCCGCGAGGTGCCCGAGCCGGTCGCGATCACGATCACCCTCGTGGTGACGGACGCCGGCGCCCGCGCGCGGCTCGCCGGCCGCTGCGCC
>NZ_JARGEK010000061.1 GCF_029211165.1 Roseisolibacter sp. H3M3-2 | reverse complement strand
CCCCTGGCCCGCGCCCGCGTGACGGCGGGCGGCGCGCCCCCGCGGCCCCGCGCCCGCGTCGCGGTGCTGGCCAGCGGCGGCGGCTCCAACCTGCAGGCGCTGCTCGACCACCTGGACGCGCTGGGCGAGGCGCGCGCGGCCGACGTCGTGCTCGTGCTCGCGGACCGCCCGCAGGCCGGCGCCCTCGCCCGCGCCGCGGCGCGCGGGATCGCGACCGCGGCGCTCGCCGACCCGGCCGACGGCCCGGCGCTCGCCGCGCCGCTCGGCGCGCGCGGCGCCGACCTCGTGGTGCTCGCCGGCTACCTGAAGCTCGTCCCCGCGGCCGTGACCGCGCGCCACCGCGGCCGCATGCTGAACGTGCACCCCGCGCTCCTCCCCGCGTTCGGCGGGCACGGGATGTACGGCGCGCGCGTGCACCGCGCCGTCCTCGCGGCCGGCGCGCGCGTCTCCGGGCCCACCGTGCACTTCGTCGACGAGGCGTACGACCGCGGCGCCATCGTCGCGCAGTGGCCGGTGCCGGTGTCGGCGGACGACACGCCCGAGACGCTGGCCGCGCGCGTGCTGCGCGCCGAGCACGCGCTGCTGCCGCGCGTGGTGCAGGCGGTGGCCGCTGGCGCCGTCGCGCTCGAGGCCGACGGCCGCGTGCTCGGCGCCTTCGCGCTCCCGCCCGACGCCCCGCCCTTCGCCCTCCCCGCCGCCTGGGCGCCCGCCGACGCGGGGCTCGACGCGGCGCTCACGCCCTGAGCCGCCCGACCCCCCGATGCCACGCGCCCTGCTGTCCGTCTCCGACAAGTCCGGCCTCGTCGACCTCGCCCGCGCCCTGGCCGACAGGGGGTGGGAGCTCGTCTCCACCGGGGGCACCGCGCGCGCGCTGCGCGACGCCGGCCTTGCGGTGGCCGACGTCAGCGAGGTGACGCGCTTCCCGGAGATGCTCGACGGGCGCGTGAAGACGCTGCACCCGGCGGTGCACGGCGGCCTCCTCGCGCGCCGCGATCTCCCCGAGCACATGGCGGCCATCGGCGAGCACGCGATCGCGCCGATCGACCTGGTGGTGGTGAACCTCTACCCGTTCCGCGAGACGGTCGCGAAGCCGGGCGTCTCCCCCGAGGAGGCGATCGAGAACATCGACATCGGCGGGCCGTCGATGCTGCGCTCGGCGGCCAAGAACTTCCACTCGGTGTACGTGGTCGTCGACCCGGCCGATTATCCCGAGGTCGTCGCGGCCATCGACGCGGGGGGCGGCGCCGCCACGCAGCTGCGCAGCCGCCTCGCCGCCAAGGTGTACGCGCACACCGCCGCCTACGACGCCGCGATCGCCGCCTGGTTCGCCGAGCAGGCGGGCGACCGCTTCCCCGAGCGCCTCGCGCTGGCGTTCGAGCGCGCGCAGCCGCTGCGCTACGGCGAGAACCCGGACCAGCGCGCCGCGTTCTACGTCGAGGCGCGCGGGCGCGGCCTCGGCGCGCTCGTGCAGCGCGGCGGGAAGGAGCTGTCGTTCAACAACCTGCTCGACCTCGAGGGCGCGCTGCTGGCCACGGAGCCGTTCGCGGACGGCGAGGCCGGGGCGTGCTGCGCCATCATCAAGCACACGACGCCGTGCGGGCTGGCCGTCGGGGCGACCGCGGCGGAGGCCTACGCCAAGGCGCTCGCCTGCGACCCGGTGAGCGCGTTCGGGTCGGTCATCGCGCTCACGGTCCCCGTGGACGACGCGGCGGCCGACGAGATCAGCAAGCTGTTCGTCGAGTGCGTCGTCGCCCCCGGCTTCAGCGAGGGGGCGGTCGAGACGCTCGCCCGCAAGAAGAACCTCCGGATCCTCGAGGGCTCGGCGGCCGCCGACCCGCGGGCGCTCGACTACAAGCGCGTCCGCGGCGGGCTGCTGGTGCAGGACCGGCAGCCGCCGGCGGCGATCGGCGACGCCTGGACGGTGGTCTCGTCGCGGCAGCCGACCGCCGAGGAGCTGGCCGACCTGCGGTTCGCCTGGCGGGCGGTGCGGAGCGTCAAGTCGAACGCCATCGTGCTGACGCGCGGCGGGATGACCGTCGGGATCGGCGCCGGCCAGATGTCGCGGGTCGACGCCTCGTTCATGGCCGCCCACAAGGCGCGCCAGGCCGGGCACGCGCTCGCGGGGATCGTCCTCGGCTCCGACGCCTTCTTCCCCTTCCGCGACGGGATCGACCAGGCCGCCGAGGCCGGGGTCCGGGCGATCGTGCAGCCGGGCGGCTCGGTCCGCGACGCCGAGGTGATCGAGGCGGCGAACGCGCACGGGATGGCGATGGTATTCACCGGGCAGCGGCTGTTCCGGCACTGAGCGTCGCGGGTCCGGCGGTGCGGGCCGCGGGTGCGAAATCCGCGGCCCGCTGTCCGCAACTCCCGGTGCGACGCTAGCTTACCCGGCTCGCCATCCCTCCCATTAGAGATCCGATGTCCGCCACCGTCCGACCCGAGCGGCTCGCGGCCGCCGAGCGGGCCGCCAGCCAGGCGCCGAGCGCCGACCTGGACTACCGCCCGTCCTACGGCGCCGCCGCCGTCACGTCGCTCGTCGTCCTCGGGCTGTACCTGCTGACCCTGGCGCCGTCCACGGCGATGTGGGACGCCAGCGAGTACATCGCGGCCGCCTACGTGCTCGGGATCCCGCACCCGCCGGGGAACCCGTTCTTCGTCCTCATCGGCCGCGTGTTCGCGATCCTGCCGCTCGGCGGGAGCGTGGCGATGAAGATCAACATCCTCGCTGCCGTGTGCAGCGCGCTGTCGGCCGGGGTGTGGTTCCTGGTCGCCGAGCGGGTGCTGGTGAGCTGGCTGGCGCGGCGGTGGCAGCGCATCGCCGGCGGCGTCACGGCCGCGCTCATCGGCGCCACGGCGTTCACGGTCTGGAACCAGAGCGTCGTCAACGAGAAGGTCTACACCGTCTCGCTGTTCTTCTTCGCCATCGTCTCGTGGCTCACCGTGCGGTGGTGCGACGAGCCGGAGGGGCCGAAGGCGAACCGGCTGCTGATCCTCGCGGCGTACCTGATCGGGCTGGGCTACACGAACCACCCCGCCGGCCTGCTCGTCGCGCCGGCCGTCGGCGCCGCCGTGCTGCTGCGCCGCCCGACGACGCTGCTCAACTGGAGGCTGCTGCTCCAGGGCGCGCTGGCGTTCGCGCTCGGCCTCACGGTGTTCGTGTACCAGCCGATCCGCGCCGCGCACTTCCCCGCGATCAACGAGGGCGAGCCCACCGCCTGCACCACGCAGATCGGCTTCGACTGCACGTTCGACAAGCAGACCTGGACGCGGCTGAAGGCGAACATCGACCGCGAGCAGTACGGCAAGCCGTCGCTCGCCGAGCGGCAGGCGCCCTTCTCGGCGCAGGTCGGGATGTGGTGGCTGTACTACAAGTGGCAGTGGAACCGCGACGCGCACGGCGAGCGTCCGGGGCTGCAGAACGGGCTGGCGGTGCTCTTCCTCGCCCTCGGCCTGGTGGGCGGCTACGTGCACTGGCGACGCGACCGGCAGAGCTTCTGGTTCTTCGGGCCGCTCGTGTTCACGGTGACGTTCGCGCTCATCTACTACATGAACTTCAAGTACGGCGCGTCGCAGGCGCCGGAGCTGGGCGGGAGCGTCCCGCGCGAGGTGCGCGACCGCGACTACTTCTACATCTGGAGCTTCAGCACCTGGGGCGTGTGGGCCGCGCTCGGGCTGGTCTGGGTGTGGGAGTCGGTCGCCTCGCTCCTCGGCTCGGAGCGCGTGCGCATGGGGCGCGAGTACGTCGACCTGCCGCGCGAGCGGAGCTGGGTGCTCGCCTCGCCGGTGCTGGCGCTCGGCCTCCTGCCGATGGTCGGCAACTGGACGCAGGCGTCGCGCGCCGGGCACGAGGACACGGCGGCGTTCGCGAAGGACCTGCTCAACTCGGTCGAGCCGTACGGCATCCTGGTCACCGTCGGCGACAACGACACCTTCCCGCTCTGGTACGCGCAGGAGGTGGAGGGGATCCGGCGCGACGTGCTGGTGGCCAACACGTCGCTGCTCAACACCGACTGGTACGCGCGGCAGATGGTCCGCCGCCCGGTGTACGAGTACGACGCCGCGAAGGGCCCCGCGCTCTACCGCGGGAAGGCGTGGACCAAGCCCTCGGGGCCGCCGCTCAACCTGAGCATGCAGGAGCTGGACGCGATCCCGCTCGGCGTCGCGCTGAACGAGCCGCAGCAGTTCGTGAAGAACGCGCTGACGGCCACCATCGCGCAGCCGCAGCTGTACCGCGCCGACATCCTGGTGCTCTACATGATCCGCGACGCGTGGCCGCAGCGCCCCGTGTACTTCTCGCGCACCTCGGGCGGGTACGCGCAGGAGCTGGGGCTGCAGAACCACGTGCTGACGCAGGGGCTCGCGCGCAAGCTCACCGAGCAGCCGGTGGTGGCCGGGAAGGACACGGTCGTGATCCCGGGCGAGGGCTTCGTCGACCTCCCGCGCTCGACCGCGCTCTGGACGCAGGTGTTCGAGGGGCCGAAGGCGCTCATCAAGCGCGGCGACTGGGTGGACCCGCCGAGCGTCGGCATCCCGGACCTGTACACGATCACCGGGATCATGCTGGGCGAGGCGCTGGCCCGGAACGGCCAGCCGCAGCTCGCGGAGCGCGTCTACGGCGAGGCGCGCGGGGTGGCGCAGGCGACGCGCCGCACCCGCGAGTTCGGGCTCGACCGCGCGCCGACCGCGCCGTCGCTCATCCCGCAGGAGAGCCCGCTGACGCCGCTGGTGCCGGCCGACTCGACCGCGCTGCAGGGCGCGAAGCAGCCCCCGGCGACGCCCGCCCCGACGCCCTGAGCCCCCGCGGCTTGGCGCTTGCGAGCCCCCGCCCCCGTTGCGCCGAGCGGCGCGGGCGGGGGCTCGCGTCGCGAAGCGCCGAGGCGAGCGGAGGCGCTTCGTGACCCACCCCAGGACGAACGACCAGCCCGAGCGGCGGCAGCGGCGGCAGATCGGCGCCGAGGCGCCGAACCCCCGGCTGGCCGCCGCGCAGTACGTCTCCCGCCACCGCCTCGAGCCGTTCTACCGCGCACTGGGCGGGCTGGCGATCGCGGTGTTCGGCCCCGACGCGACCGTGGTCCCCCACCTGCGCCGCGAGGGCCGGCGGCAGCGGCTGACCTTCGTCGTCGACGCGGCGTCGCCCGAGGCCACGCTGGACTACGCCGCGTTCCTGCCGCTGGAGCAGGCGTTCTGGACGGCGTACGCGCACGTCCCCAAGCCCGAGGTGCCACTGGCGGTGGCGATCCGCCCGGCGCGCGGCTGGTGCCGCACCGAGGCGCTCGCGCCGTTCTTCACGAACCTGCCGACGCCCGACGAGGCGACGTGAGCGCTCACTCCGCCGGGCCGCCGGCGCCGGTCATGAGGCGGCCGACGGCCTCCTGATCGGCGGCCGCGCGCGACAGCTCGCCCGCCACGCGCCCGCCCCGCAGCACGAGCACGCGCGACGCGAGGGCGAGCAGTTCGGGGAGCTCGCTCGAGATCAGCAGCACCGCGGCGCCGTCCGCCGCGAGCCGGCCGACGGCGGCGTGGATCTCGGCCTTCGCGCCGACGTCCACGCCGCGCGTCGGCTCGTCGAGCAGCAGCACGTCGCAGTCCGCCGCCAGCCACTTCGCCAGCACGATCTTCTGCTGGTTGCCGCCCGACAGCGCGGCCGTCGGCGACTCGGGGGTCGCGCGCACGCGCATCCCCTCGAAGCGCGCCCGCACCGCGCGACGTTCGGCGCCCGCGTCCACCCAACCCAGCCGCGCCAGGCGGGCGAGCGTGGGGAGCGTCGCGTTCTCGCCCGCGCGCATCGCGAGCACGAGTCCCTGGCGCTTGCGGTCCTCGGGCACCAGCCCGATCCCGTGCGCCATCGCGTCGGCGGGCGAGCGGATCGACGCCGGGCGCCCGCGCACGAGCACGCGCCCCGTCGCGTGCGGGTCGAGCCCGAAGAGCGCCCGCGCGACCTCCGAGCGCCCGGCCCCCACCAGCCCCGCGAGCCCGAGCACCTCCCCCGCGTGCAGCGCGAACGAGACGTCGGCGAACCGGCCGGGGCTCGACAGCCCCTCGACCCGTAGCAGCTCGGCGCCGCGGGCCGCGGGTGCCGCGTCCGGGAAGTACTGCGCGTGCGGCCGCCCGATCATCGCGCGCACGAGCGAGCCCTCGTCCACCTCGGCCGTCGGGCGCGTCTCGACGTGGCGCCCGTCGCGCAGCACGGTGACGTCGTCGCACAGCCGGAAGATCTCCGGCAGGCGGTGCGAGACGTAGAGCAGCGTGACGCCGCGCGCCTTCAACCGCGCGACCGTCGCGAACAGGCGCGCCGACTCCGCCTCGCCGAGGCTGCTCGTCGGCTCGTCGAGCACCAGCACGCGCGCCCCGGCGCCGACCGCGCCGGCGATCTGCACGACCTGCTGCTCCGCCACCGACAGCGACGCGGCCGGCCGGTCGACGTCGATGGGCGCCTCCACCGCGTCGAGCAGCGCGCGCGCGCGCGCCCGCATCGCGCCCTCGGCGACGACGCCGAACCGCGACGGCAGGCGCCCCATGCACAGGTTCTCCGCGACCGAGAGGTTGTCGCAGAGCGCCAGCTCCTGGTGCACGATCGCGACGCCGGCCGCCAGCGCGTCGCGCGGGCCGCCGAAGCGCGCCGCGCGTCCGTCGAGCCGCACCTCGCCCGCGTCGGGCCGCAGCAGCCCGGCCAGGATCTTCCCGAGCGTGCTCTTGCCGGCGCCGTTCTCGCCGCACACCGCGTGGCAGGCGCCCGCGCGCACCGCGAACGTGACGCCGTCGAGCGCGGTCGCGCCCGGGAAGCGCTTGGTCACCCCGTCGAAGGCCACGGCGGTCGGCGTCACGCCGCAACGTACGCCGACGCGCGCGTCGCGGCAGGGCGTGGCGCGCGCGCCACTCTTGCGCACACCCGCGACGCGCGGCCACCATCGCGGCATGCGCGCCCTCCCCCTCGTCCTGCTGCTGTCGGCCGCCGCGGGCTGCGCCGGCCGCTTCCCGCGCCTCGAGCGCACCGTGCTCACACGCGACCAGCTGCGCGACGGCGGCTACCCGAGCCTCTACGAGGCGGTGACGTCGCTCCGCGGCGGCTGGCTGCGGGCGCGGTCGCCCGCCACGCTGTCGTCGCGCGGGCGCCTCTGGGTCTACGTCGACGACCGCCGGCTCGGCGGCACCGAGGCGCTGCGCGACATCGCCCCCGACAGCGTGCGCTCGGTGCGCCTGGTCGACGGCGCGACGGCGACCGTGCGCTGGGGGCTCGAGCACGGCGACGGCGTCATCGAGGTCGCGACGACGCGGCGCTGACGCGCGAAGGCGCCGGGGCAGGTCGCCTTGCGCCGCCCGGGTGCCTCCGGCCATACTTGGAGCTGGTACCGCCCTCTGGAGGGCTGGCCGAATGGCTAAGGCAGCGGTCTTGAAAACCGCCGTCGCGCGAGCGACTTCAGGGTTCGAGTCCCTGGCCCTCCGCTGCCGGCCGGCCCCGACGGCGGCCTCGAATCTGGAGAGATGGCCGAGAGGCTGAAGGCACCGGTTTGCTAAACCGGCATAGTGGGAAACCGCTATCGAGGGTTCGAATCCCTCTCTCTCCGTCGAGCGGGTCCGCCGGTACGCCGGCGGGCCCGCTTCGCTTTGCACCCCCGCCCCGCCCGCGATGGCCCCGGTCCCGCGTCTCCGCTTCGCCCCCTCGCCCACCGGCTACCTGCACGTCGGCGGCGCCCGCACGGCGCTCTTCAACTGGCTCTACGCGCGTAAGCACGGCGGCCAGTTCCTGCTGCGCGTCGAGGACACCGACCGCGCCCGCAGCACCGACGCGTCGACGCGCGCGATCTTCGAGGGGATGGAGTGGCTCGGGCTCGACTGGGACGAGCCGCCCGTCTACCAGGGCGCCAACCTGCCGCGCCACCAGGCCGACGCCCGCCGCCTGCTCGACGCCGGCGCGGCGTACCGCTGCTTCTGCACCGCCGCGGAGCTCGACGAGCAGCGCTCGGCCGCCGAGGCGCGCGGCGAGGCGTTCCGCTACGACCGGCGCTGCGACCGGCTGACCGCCGAGGAGGTCGCGCGGCGCGTCGAGCGCGGCGACCCCTACGTCGTCCGCTTCCGCATGCCCGAGGGGGAGACGGCGTGGGTGGACATGGTGCACGGCCGCATCGCCTTCCCGAACAAGGACATCGGCGAGGGCGACTTCATCGTGCTCCGCTCCGACGGGACGCCGATCTACAACATGGCGGTCGTGTCCGACGACATCGCGATGGCGATCACCCTCGTGATGCGCGGCGACGACCACATCTCGAACACGCCGAAGCAGATCCTGCTCTACCAGGCGCTGGGCTCGCCGCTGCCGCAGTTCGCCCACCTGCCGATGATCCACGGCACCGACGGGAAGAAGCTCTCCAAGCGCCACGGCGCGACGGCGGTCGGCGACTACCGGCACCTCGGCATCCTCCCCGAGGCGATGAACAACTTCCTCGCGCTGCTCGGCTGGAACCCCGGCGGCGACCGCGAGGTGATGACGCGCGCCGAGATGGTCGAGCTCTTCTCGGAGGACGGGCTGTCGCGCAAGGCGGCGGTGTTCGACCCGCAGAAGCTCGAGTGGATGAACGGGCAGCACCTGATGGCGATGCCGCTCGACGCGCTGGCACCGCGCGTCGCGGAGGCCGTCGAGGGCGCCGGGCTGGCGACGGCGGCCGACCTCGCGGCGCGCCCCGACTTCTTCCGGCTGCTGCTGGAGCTGCTGCGCGTGCGCGCGCGCACCATCGACGAGCTGGTGCGGCAGGCCGTCCCCTACCTCCGCGACGCGCTGGACTTCGACGCCGACGCGGTGGCGAAGCTCTGGCTCAAGGACCCGGCGCAGGCCGACGCCCTCCTCGGCGCCAGCCGCGAGGCGCTGGCCGGGCTGTCGTCGTGGGACGCGGCCGCGATGGAGCCGGCGCTCCGGGCCGCCGCCGAGGGGATGGGGGTGGGCGCCGGGAAGCTCTTCCAGCCGCTGCGGCTCGCGCTCACCGGGGTGACCGCCACCCCCGGGATGTTCGACGTGCTGATGCTCCTCGGGCGCGACCGGTCGCTGGCGCGGATCGACGCCGCGCGGGCGCGGATCGGGGCGGCGTGACGTTCCCGTACGATTCCGTACGATAAGGGCACCCGAAAGGGCGGCGGCGCGTTGCCCCCCGAGACCGGCGGGCGTAACTTGGCCCGGTGAAGGGCCGCCGGTGGGCAGCGTTGCCTACCGGCGGTTTTCCCTATCGGAGATGTCCATGGCCGAGCCCCTGACTCCGATCGAGCGGAAGGTCTACCAGTACCTGATCGACTTCCTGGCGGAGAACACCTACCAGCCGTCGATCCGCGAGATCGGGAAGCGGTTCCGCATCAAGTCGACCAAGACGGTCTCGGACCTCCTGAATGCGCTGACGCAGAAGGGGTACATCGAGCGCGACCCCTCCCGGTCGCGCGGGGTCCGCATCCTCGGCTACCAGGGGACGACGCGGATCCAGCCCGTCCCCTACTACGGCCGCATCCACGCGGGCGAGCCGGCGCTCCTCCCCGAGGCGCGCGAGGGGTTCGTCACCTTCGACCGGCGCTTCGTCCCCGGCGAGGACGCGTTCCTGCTGCGGGTGAAGGGCGACAGCATGGTCGGCCGCGGGATCCTCGACGGCGACTTCGTGATGGTGTCGCCGAGCACCCCGCCGGGCGAGGGGGACGTGATCGCGGCCCGCCTGGGCGTCGAGGCGACGGTGAAGACGCTCACCTACCGCGACGGCGAGACGGTGCTGGTCCCCGCCAACCCGGCCGAGCGCGAGATCGCGGTCCGACCGTCGGACGACTTCGCGGTGCTGGGCGTGGTCTGCGGGATCTTCCGCCCGTTCTTCGACCGGGACGCGTTCCAGGGGGCGGTCGCCGAGTAGGCGACGCCGCCGCGTCGTTCAGGGGATCTGGCCGCCGGACGCCGGCGCCGTCTCGGGCCCCTCGACCACGGTCCGGGCCGCGCGGCGCGCCGCGCGCTCGCGGTCCTTGCGCTGGCGGATCGCCTTCACCGCCTGCTTGAACTCGTCCTCGCTCATCTCGCGGCTGGCGTGCTGCAGGAGGTCGGCGCGGATGTCGGAGAGGCGGCGCTCGTTGGCCATCTCCGTCGGGTTGCCGCGCAGGTTCTTCTGCAGGTTGCCCGAGAGGAGGGCGAGGACGGCGTTGGGGATCTTCACCTTCCCCAGGTGGATGTTCTGCTGGTCCATCCCCCACGTGCCGCCGGGCCCCTTCATCGTCCAGTCGCCGGGCTTCCGCTGTCCGGCCGCGAGGGCCTGGGCCGCCGCGATCGAGTCGCGCACCGGCGTGAGGCGGTCCGCGATCACGCTGTCGATGCGCTCCTTGGCCGACCGCGGGGCGGTGGCGACGGCGCCCGGGCGGGTCCAGAGGCGCGGGTCGCCGTAGCTCGGGCGGATCCCCTCGGTCGCGCCGCCGCGCCCGACCACGTCGCCGCTCCCGCCGGTCGCCTCCGCCGCCGCGGGCTCGGCGGGCGCGGCCGGCAGCGCGGAGGGGACCTCGGTGGGCGCGACCACCGGCGCCGCGGCGCGGCGGCTCGGCGTGGCGCTGCGGGGGCGGCCGTCGCCGCCGTCGCGTCCGGCGCGGACGGGCGTCGGCTCCGGGAGCTGCACGAAGCCGATGCGCTCGGGCTGGACCTGGGCCGAGCGGCCGGGGCGCCACAGCTCCGACCAGTCCACCCCCGCCGTGGCGGCGCGGAAGAAGCCGGCGAGCACGACGGCGTTCACCGCCAGGGAGACCGCCAGCGAGGCGCCCGGGCGCCGGCGCTCGCGCGCGCGGCTCGGGGACTGGTCGGTCCCAGGGGTGACGTGAAGCATGCTGGCGGCTACCCCTGGCGGGGTGGAGGGTTCCGGTTCAGCGGGCCGCGGCGGCGACCACCGGGTTGCGCACGAGGCTGACGCCCACGATCTCGACCTCGACCTCGTCGCCCGGGGCGAGCGGCCCCACCCCGGCCGGGGTGCCGGTGGCCACGATGTCGCCCGGTTCCAGCGTCATGACGCGCGACACGTAGGCGAGGATGGTCGGGATCGAGAAGGCCATCTCGCGGGCGGCGCCGCGCTGGCGCTCCTGGCCGTTCACCCGGGTGACCACCGTCAGCCCGTCCAGGTCACCCGGCGGCGGCGACTCGGGGCCCACGGGGCAGAAGGTGTCGAACCCCTTGGCGCGGGTCCACTGCCCGTCGCTCTTCTGCAGGTCGCGCGCGGTGACGTCGTTCAGCGCCACGACGCCGCGGATGGCCGCCCGGGCCTCGGTCTCGTCGGCGTGGCGCAGGCGGGCGCCGACGACGATCCCGATCTCCCCCTCGTACTCGACGCGCGAGCTGTCGGGGGGAAGCTCGATGGCCGCCCCGGGCGCCAGGAGCGCCGAGGGCGGCTTGAGGAAGATCAGCGGGCGCTCGGGGACGTCGTTCCCCAGCTCGCGGGCGTGCTCCAGGTAGTTGCGGCCGACGCAGACGATCTTGCCCGGCCGGCGGGCGACTTCGGGGGCGGTGGCGGTCATGCCCCCGAAGCTAGCACCACGCGCGGGTCAGCGCGTCCCGAAGTCCACGGTCCAGACGGCGGCGCCCGAGTACCCCTGGTACCAGCCGTACGCCACGCCGATCCCGACCTCGCGCAGCCCGCCGTTCGTGATGTTGGCGTAGTGCGCCGGGCTCTTGACCCACCAGTCGAACACCGAGCTGGCGGTGCCGAGGTAGCTCGAGCCCCAGGCGATGTTCTCGCCGACGTACCAGCCCGGGTAGCCGTGGTTCGCGATGCGCGTGTTGAACGCGGTGCCGTCGGCGCTCGTGTGGCTCATGTAGTTCTTGGCCATCATGTCTGCCGAGTGCGCGCGCGCCGCCGACATGAGCGCCGGGTGCACGCAGAACGTCGCGAGGCCGAGCTGCGAGCGCCGCGCGTTGTGCAGGTCGAGCTGCGCCTTCTCGTCGCCGGTGAGCGCGACCGCGCTGCCGTCGCACCCGGTGACCGTCGTGCCGGTGGAGGGCGACGTCGGGGAGGTCGGCGCGGTCGGCGACGTGGGCGCGGTGCTTCCCCCCTTGGGCTTCCGCGCGGCCGAAGCCGACGCGTCGAGCGTGGGCTCGAGCACCGCGGGCGCGTCGGAGCAGGCGGCGAGCGCGACGAGGGCGACGAGCGAGACGATCGACGAGCGGAGACGCACCATGAGGGCAGACCTCGCGGAGTGGGCGGCCGATGAGGCCGGTTTGCGACCATGCGACTGTGTGCGAGCGAACCAGAGGCTCGTCCCGCGACTGCGACACAACGACGTGTGAACTAGCCCGAAGATCACACGCGAGTTGTGCGCGGTATCACACGAAGGGGTCGATCGACCCCTGTCGCATTCGCGCCACACCACTACGAAGTCGCCACGTTCACGCCACACGCGCACGTGACGCGCGTGTCATCCGCGCGTCGTGCGTGCGCGCTACTCGGCGAACATCGCGTCGACGACGGCCGCGGTGGCGTCCGCGCGCCGCTCGGCGTAGAACGCCTCGACCTCCGCGCGCAGCCGGGCCCACGGCCCCGCGAGGCGGCGCGCGGGCGGCAGCCCCTCCAGCAGGTCGCGCCCGTAGCCCTTGGTCACCACGCGCGGGTCGGCGAGCACCACGACGCCGCGGTCGTGCGCCGTGCGCACCAGCCGCCCGAACCCCTGCTTGAGCCGCAGCGACGCGTGCGGCAGCATGTACTCGCGGAAGCTGTCGCCGCCGCGCGCCTCGATCGCCTCGCACTGCGCGGCCGTCACCGGCTCCGACGGCACGCGGAACGGGACCTTGGCGAGGATCAGCGCGCGCAGCGCGTCGCCCGGCACGTCCACCCCCTCCCAGAACGACGCGGTGCCCAGCAGCACCGCGCGCCCGCTCTCGCGGAAGCGGCGCAGCAGCGCGTCGCGCGTGTCCTCGCCGTGCACCAGCAGCGGCCAGCGGCGGTCGGCGCCGCGCGCGCGCAGCTCCGACGCCGCCTCGCGCACGTCGCGGTGGCTGGTGAAGAGCGCGAACATCCCGCCGTCGCTCGCCGACGCGGTGTCGAGCAGGTGCCGCACGACGTGGAGGAAGTGCGCGCCGCCGTCGACGTTCGGCGCCGGCGCGTCGGTCGGCACGACGAGCAGCGCCTGCCGCCGGTAGTCGAACGGCGACGGGAACACCGCCGTCGCCGGCGAGAACTCGGGCGCCGTGATGCCGAGGCGCGAGGCGAGGAAGGCGAACGACTCGGCGGCGCCGCCCGCGTCGCGCGCGCGGCGGTCGTACGCGCCGCCGCGGCGCTCGTCGCGCGTGGCGAGCGTCGCGCTCGTGACGACCGCGGTGCGCACGCGCTTGAACAGGTCGTCGCGCAGGATCGGCGCGAGGTCGAGCGGGACCGCCGTGACGACGACGTTCTTCTCCTTCCCGCGCAGCTCCACCCAGCGCACGCTCTCGTCGCCCTTCTCGGGCTTCAGCGCGCGCCCCAACCCGTCGCCCGCCGACGCGAGCCGGCGCGCCACCGCGCGCACCTCGCCCAGCAGCGGCGCGAGCTGCTCGGCGCGCTTCTCGTCGCTCTCCAGCCGCTCGCGCACGAGGCGCAGGCTCTCGTGCAGCAGCTCGACGTCGCCCAGCAGGTCGGTGAGCGCCGCGTCGAGCCCCGCCGCCCAGATCGGGTCCCGCGCGAAGTCGGGGCCGAAGCGGATCACCGCCTGCCCCTGCCCCTCGCACCACGTCTGCAGCAGGTCGAACACCAGGTCCGCGCGGTCGCGCGCGCCGTGCGCCGCCGGCACGAGGCGCGACTGCACGAGGTCCAGGCTCGCCACGCTCAGCAGGTCGGTCTTCTCGGCGAGCCGCGCGACGAGCGCGCCGAGCAGCCCCTTGCCGCGGCGGTCGAGGCGCGCGAAGAGGCGCTGCAGCGCGCGGCGCGTGACGGAGGTGCCGAGGTGCGCGGCCGCCGCGTCCTCGAGGTGGTGCCCCTCGTCCACCACCAGGCGCTTGTACGCCGGGAGCACCGCCGCGTCCTCCCAGTTCTGCTGCGCGCGGCGCACGGCGACGTCGGAGAGCAGCAGGTGGTGGTTGACGACGATGACGTCCGCCTGCGCCGCCTCGCGCCGCGCCTTGAACAGGAAGCAGCGGTCGAAGTGCGGGCACTTCATGCGCTGGCAGAGGTCGGGCTCCGCCGACACCTCGTCCCACACCTCGGGGCGCGGCGGCGTCGCGAGGTCGGCCACCGAGCCGTCGCCCGTCCGCTCGGCCCACGCCTCGAGCGCCCCCAGCTCTGCTGCCATCCCGGCCTCGAACAGCGCCTGGCCGCCGACGCGCGCCTGCTCGAGGCGGTGCAGGCAGAGGTAGTTGCGCCACCCCTTCAGCAGCGCGAAGCGCACCTTCTGGTCGGTCAGCGCCTCGGCGAGGAACGGCAGGTCCTTGCCGACCAGCTGCTCCTGCAGGTTGATGGTGTTGGTGCTGACGACCGTGCGCTCGCCGTTGGCGGCCGCCCAGCGCAGCGCCGGGACGAGGTACCCCATCGACTTGCCGACGCCGGTCCCCGCCTCCAGCAGCCCGACGCCGCCGTCGTTGAACAGCCGCGCGATCGCGCTCGCCATCTGCCGCTGCGCCGGCCGGTCCTCGTAGCGGCGCAGCCGGCGCGCGATGGCGCCGTCGGGGCCGAGGTCGGCGTCGATCGCGGCCGGGTCGACGTCCACCGTCTCCTTCCCCCGCGGGACCTCGACGACGACGTAGAGCTCCGTGGCCGCGTTGTCGACGATGCCGAAGCCGACGCCGTTGCCGAAGATCCGCGACGCGACCTCGAGGTCGGCGTTCGACGGCTCGAGCAGGCCGCTCGGGTGGTTGTGCACGAGCATCTCGCCGCGCTCGGCGAACCCGGGGAGCGCGAGCACGCTGCGCACGTCGCCGCGCGCGACCACGCGGGCGCTGCGCACGACGCCGCCCTCGTCCACCTGGCAGGCGAAGCAGACCTCGCGCCCCCCGGCCAGCGCGATGGCGGCACGGATGGCCGCGGCGGCGGGGCGGCTGAGTCGGCCGTCGGTGGAGAGCGGGAGGGCGGCGGGGAGCACGGCGGGAAGTCGGGGACGGGGCCCGAAGAGACCCCCAAGGAACCTACCGCGTTCCGCCGTGCGCGGCGACCGCAACCGGCGACGGGTCGCCCGCGTACGGTGGGGCCACCCCTCACCCGGAGACCGGCCCCGCGATGCGCCTCCTCCCGCTCCCGTCCCTGCTCCTCGCCGCCTCGCTCGGCGCGCCGGCGCTCCCCGCGCAGTCGGCGGCCGACTCGTCGTCTCCCGACGCCCGCGCCGCGCGCATCGCCGCCGACCTGCGGCCCGCCGTCCGGGTGCGCGGGCGCCCGATCGTCCGCTCGACGATCGAGGCCCGCATGCGCGAGGTCGGCGTGCCCGCGGTGAGTGTCGCGGTGGTCGACGGGGGGCGGATCGCGTGGGCGCGGGCGTACGGCGTCGCGGACGTCGCCGCCGGGCGCGCGGCGACCCCGACGACGCGGTTCCAGGCCGCGTCGATCAGCAAGCCGGTGGCGTCGACGGCGGCGCTGCAGCTCGTCGCGGAGGGGAAGCTGGCGCTCGACGACGACGTCAACGCGCGCCTGCGGTCGTGGCAGGTGCCGGCGAGCCCGGCGGCGGGCGGACGTCCGGTGACGCTGCGTCAGCTGCTCTCGCACACCGCCGGCCTGACCGTCCACGGCTTTCCGGGTTATGCGAGCGGGACCGCTGTACCGACCGTCGCGCAGATCCTGAACGGCGAGGCGCCCGCGAACACGCGACCTGTCCGGGTAGACACCGCTCCGGGGGGTATCTGGCGCTATTCGGGCGGAGGCATGACGGTTATGCAGCTCTTGTTGAGCGACGTAACCGGCAAGCCGTTCGACACCCTAATGCAGGAGCGCGTGCTCGGGCCCGCCGGGATGACGCACAGCACCTACGCCCAGCCGCTTCCCACCGCACTCGCCGACGAGGCCGCCACGGGGTATCGACGCGGCGGGGCGCCGATCGCCGGACGCTACCATACGTACCCGGAGCAGGCCGCGGCAGGGCTCTGGACGACCCCGACCGACCTCGCGCGATGGGTCATCGCGATCCAGAACGCGCACGCCGGCGCGCCGGGCGCCATCCTCCCCCGCGCGACCGCCGAGGCCATGCTCACCGCCGGCAAGGGAAACTGGGGGCTCGGCCCGGCCCTGGAGGGCGAGGGCGACGCGCGCCGCTTCTCCCACGGGGGCTCGAACGAGGGCTTCCGCGCGATGACGTTCGGCTACCTCACGGGCGGCCGCGGACTCGCGGTGATGACGAACAGCGACCTCGGTGCGACCGTCGCCAGCGAGCTGATCGCCGCGGTCGCGCGCGAGTACGGGTGGCCCGGGTATGCGCAGCGCGAGATCGTCCCCGTCCCCGTGGCGCCCGCCATCCTCGACTCGCTCGCCGGCCGGTACGCCGACCCGGCGGGGCGCGCCTTCGTCGCCTCGCGCGACGGGGAGGACCTGCGCGTGGTCGCGCCGGGCGGCCAGCGCTACCAGCTCATCCCGACCGGGCGCGACGCCTTCGCCTTCGCCCACGACGGGGGGCCGATGCGCATCGAGCGCGACGCCGCCGGGGCGGTCGCCGCGCTCGTGGTGGACCGCCAGCGCTACCCGCGCCAGCCCTGAGCCGCGCGGGTCAGGTCTTCAGCGGCTTCTTTTTCGCGGCCGGGAAGAGGACGTTGTTCAGGATCAGCCGGTAGCCGGGCGAGTTCGGGTGCAGCGCGAGGTCGGTCGGCGCGTTGCCGATCGCGTGCTGCGGGTCCTCGGGATCGTGCCCGCCGAGGTACGTCCACGAGCCCTTGCCGTAGTCGCCGTGGACGTACTTCACCCACGCCGCGCCGTCCTCGTGGGCGAGCACGGTGACCCCCGGCTTGAGCGTGCGCTTCGTGAACGACGTCGTCACCCCGTAGAAGTCGGGGATCACCGTGCGGTGGTCCTGCACGAGCATCGTCGCGACCGGGTCGAACTTGGCCGAGAAGCCGAACAGCTGGAACGCGCCGAGCGGCTGGCGGCGCCCCGGGACGTTCACCTGGTGTCCGTCGATGTCGCTGAGCGCGTTCAGGAAGGGCGACTCGAGGCGCGCGTCGCGGAAGGCGAAGGTGCGCGGCCACTGCATGCGGCGGTCGGCGTCGGGCTCCGGCGGCGTGCCGTCCACCTGCGGCCCCGCGAAGTCCACGTCGCGCCCCGCCACGGCGAGGTCGAGCGACTCCGTGGCGCCGCACATGGCGAACAGGAAGCCTCCGTTCTCCACGTACTGCCGGATGCGCTCGGCCACCGACTTCTTGAGCGCGGGGACGCCGTTGAGGTTGTACTTGCGGGCCGTGGCCTGCGCGCGCTGCCGCTGCTCGACGAACCACGCGGCGTCGCGGTAGCCGAGGTACAGCTTGTTCTGCTGCCCGGTGAAGTCCTCGTGGAAGAGGTGCACCCACTCGTAGGTGGCGAGCTTCCCGTCCAGCACGTCCTCGTCCCAGATCTTCTCGAACGGGATGTCGGCGTAGGTCAGCGCGAGCGTCACCGCGTCGTCCCACGGCTGCGCGGTGCTCGGCGTGTAGATCGCGACCTTGGGCGCCTTCTCCAGCGGGACGGCGTCCATGTTCCCCTGCGCCAGCTCGCGGCGAATCCCGGCGACGGCGCCGTCGTCGACGGGCTCGACGCTGACGCCGGCGAGCGCCGCGCGGCGCCGCAGCTCCTGCAGGTCGGGGAGGAAGTACGCACCGCCGCGGTAGTTCAGCAGCCACTCGGCCTTCTGCCCGTCCTTGAGCGCGTTGTAGACCAGGCCGTAGGCCTTGAGGTGGTTGCGCTGCGCGTCGTCCATGGGGACGAGCAGCATCTGCGCGCGCGCGGGGAGCGCGGCGCACAGCAGCGCGAGGGCGGCGGCGAGCGCCGTCGGGAGGGATCTCGGCATGTCGGCTCCGGCGCGCTACGGCGTGGCGCGCGCGCTCTCCAGCATCCGGCGCGCGATCGGGACGAGCGCGCTCTCGGGGTAGGTCAGGATCAGGTGCTCCAGGCGCGCCTTCGCGGCCGCCGCGTCGCCGCGGCGCTGGAGCTGGCGCGCCCAGGCCAGGTCGGCCTCGGGCGCCTCGGGGGAGTCGGCGTACTGCGTGGCGACGCGCTCCCACAGCGGCTGCGCGGCCGCGCTGTCGCCGCGCGCGGCGTGCAGGCGCGCGGCGGTGGCCACCAGCAGCGACGCCGCCTCTGGCATGCGGCCGGCCGCCGCGACGAACTGCGCGGCCG
>NZ_JARGEK010000609.1 GCF_029211165.1 Roseisolibacter sp. H3M3-2 | reverse complement strand
CCCCGCCGCGCTCACCGCGGCCGGGCGCCACGACGAGGCGCAGGCGCGCGCGCGCCGCGTCGCCGAGGCCGACCCGTACCTGCCGCAGGCGCACAAGGCCGTCGGCGACGCCGCCTACCGCGCCGGTCGGCTGGAGGAGGCGGCCGACCGCTACCAGCGCGCGGTGCGGCTCGCGCCGGACCTCGGGAGCGAGGCGTGGGTGCGGCTGGGGACGCTGGCGCTGAAGCGCGGCGACCGCGCCGGCGCGGTGAACGCGTGGGAGCGGGCGCTTACCTTGCACCCGGCGCACCCGATCGCCCGCAGCAACCTGGAGGCGCTGCTCCGCGCGGGCGGATCGTGACCCCGCATCTCGCCTCCCGCCCCCTCCCACGCCGCGTGCTGGAGCCCGTCACCATCGAGGACCCGGAAGGGTTCGCCGCGCTCTGCGCCAAGATCGTCGCCGAGCGCGGGTTCCGGTGCACGAGCTACAAGCAGCGGTGCCTCGTCCGGCGCATCGGCGTGCGGCTGCGCGCGGTCGGCGTGCACACCTTCGCCGACTACATGCGCGTGCTCGACGCCGACCCGCGCGAGTGGGACCGGCTGCTCGACGCGCTGACGATCAACGTCACGAAGCTGTTCCGGAACTGGGAGGCGTGGGAGACGCTGGCGACCCGCGTCGTCCCCGCGCTGTGGGCGCGCCCCGACGACGAGCTGTGCGTGTGGAGCGCGGGCTCCTCCTCGGGCGAGGAGGCGTACTCGCTCGCCGCGCTCTTCCACCGCCACGCCGAGCGGCTCGGGCAGCTCGACCGGATCGGGCGCGTGCGCGTGCTCGGCACCGACATCGACCGCGACTCGCTGGCCGCCGCGACGCGCGGGGTGTACGCCGAGGCCGCGTTCGCCGACACGCCCGACGACCTGCGCGCGCGCTACTTCGGCCCCGGCCCGCACGCGCACGTGGCGCCCGAGCTGCGCGCGATGGTGGCGTTCGAGCGCCGCGACCTGCTGCGCGAGCCGCCGCCGCCGGGGCGCTGGCACCTCATCGCCTGCCGCAACGTCGTCATCTACTTCGACCGCGAGTCGCAGGAGGACCTGTTCCTCCGCTTCCACGACGCGCTCGCCCCCGGCGGCGTGCTGTTCCTCGGCAAGGTCGAGACGCTCCTTGGCCCCGTGCGCTCGCTCGTGCAGCCGCTCGAGCCGCGCGACCGCGTCTTCCGCCGGCCGTGACGGGCGCGCTCCGCTCCCCCGCGCCGTCGCACGCGCCGCGCACCGTGCTGGTCGTCGACGACAGCGCGTTCATGCGGCGCGTCGTCGCCGAGCTGGTCGACGAGTGTCCCGGCTTCCGCGTGGTCGGCACGGCGCGCGACGGCGAGGAGGCGGTGCGCCAGGTGCACGCGCTCGCCCCCGACGTCGTCACGCTCGACGTCGCGATGCCCGGCCTCGACGGGCTCCAGGTGCTCGGCTACGTGATGAGCGAGGCGCCGCGCCCCGTCGTGGTGCTGAGCGGGCTGGGGGAGGACGGGCTGGCGCTGCGCGCGCTCGAGCTGGGGGCGGTGGAGTTCGTCCCCAAGCCCTCGGGGCCGATCAGCCTCGACGTGGTCGCGGTGCGCGAGCGGCTGGAGGCCGAGCTGCGCGCGGCGGCGGCGGCCGACGTCACCCGCGTCGACGTGCTGGCGCGCGCGGCGGCGCCCGGGCGGACG
>NZ_JARGEK010000608.1 GCF_029211165.1 Roseisolibacter sp. H3M3-2 | reverse complement strand
GTGGCGGCGCTGCGCGGGTGGCGGTACGGCTTCGCCGACGCGCCGGTGGCGCCGCTGGACATGCCGCGGCCGACCGCGCGCGCGCGCGGCGGGGCGCTGCGCGAGGCGTGGGACGCGTACGCCCCCGGCGGCACGCCGCGCGCCGACGACGAGGCGCCCTTCCTCCGCCTGCCCGGGGGCGAGACCGCGTGGGTGCGCGACGCCACGTATCGCCGCGCGGCCTTCGAGGCGATCGTCGCGTCGGGGCGCCCGCCGGCCGACTGGCACCGCTGGGTCGCCCACGCGGTCGACGTCGAGGCGGAGCTGCACGGCGGCTCGGCGGGGGTGGCCGACACGGCGTTCTACCGGCGCGTGTTCGCCTACCTCGACGCCGCGCGCGCGCCGCGCGAGGTGCGGGCGTCGGTCGAGTTCCTGCACGGGCTGGCGGCGTACGACTTCGCGCAGGCCGCCGACGCCGCCGACGTCCTGGTCGAGGCGCTGCGGCGCGAGGACCGGTGGCTGCTGCCGGCGCTGCTGCACGACGGGGCCGTGGTGTCGGCGATCCGGCTGGGCGACGCGGGGCGCGCGACGCGCTTCCTGGCCGCCACCGCGCCCGGGGCGCGGCGCTCGTCCGACGACCTGCGGGTGGAGCTGCTCACGGCGTGGATCGGACGGCTCGCGGACGCCGCCTCGGACAGCTCTCGAACCGCGGCCGGCGCTGCGCGGGGTGCGGCCGCGCCGTAGGTTGGCCGGAGCCATCCGTTCCCCCGCCCGCCGCCGGCCGCCGTGTCCCGACGCCTCCTCCCCCTCCTCCTGCTGGCCGCCGCCCCGGCCGCGGCCCGCGCGCAGGCCACCGGCACCCTCGCCGGGGTGGTCGCCGTCGCCGGCGCCGACGCGCTCTCCCCCGCCGGGCTCCCGGTGCCCACGGCGAGCGTCACCATCGCCGGCTCGCAGCGCGTGGCGCCCGCCGACTCGGCGCGGCGCTTCGCCTTCGCGGCGGTGACGCCCGGGACGCACCGCCTGGTCGTGCGCGGCGTCGGCTTCGAGCCGCTCGAGGTCACCGCGCGCGTCGGCGGGGGCGACACGACGTGGCTGCGCGTCGGGCTGCGCCCGGCGGCGCCGCAGCTCGCGAAGGTCACCGTGCGCGAGGCCGCGGGGAGCGGCAACGCGGCGTTCGACGCGCGCCGCGCCGCCGGGGGGCGCGGGAGGTTCATCGGCCCCGAGGAGCTGCAGCGCAACCAGGGGCGCCAGGTCAGCGAGATGCTCTCGACCGTGCCCGGCGTGCGCCTCGTCCCGCAGCCCGACGGCGGCGTGGCGGTGTCGAGCCGCCGCGGGCAGACGAGCGTCAACGCCGACACGCAGTGCTACCTCGCCGTGTACGTGGACGGGATGCGGGTGTTCGAGCCGACCGTCGCCGAGGGGACCACGGTCAGCCCGAACGGGACGGTGACGGTGACCGGGGGCTCGCCGCCGTCGGTGAACAAGGGCGCCGTGGGCGGCCGGCCGCCGGGGCAGGAGCCGCCGAACGTCAACGTCACCGACCTCGCGCAGCTCGGCGGGATCGAGGTGTACGCCGGGCCCGGGTCGCTGCCCGGCGAGCTGGCGGGGACCGGGAACGCGTGCGGCGCGGTCCTCTTCTGGACGCGCAAGCGGTGAGCGCGCGCCACGCGCCGCGCGCGCGCACGCTGGCCCCGCTCGCGCTCGCGCTCCTCCTGCTCGCGGCCGCCGGCGCGCAGACGGTGCGCG
>NZ_JARGEK010000607.1 GCF_029211165.1 Roseisolibacter sp. H3M3-2 | reverse complement strand
CCGCGAGGGGGACAGACCGTCCCGCCCTGCGGAGCCCCCTCGACGCTCGACGCTCCCTGGCTCGCCGCTCGCTACGCGACCGCGGGCTGCTCCAGCATCGCCGCCAGGTCGATCAGCCCCGGGCGCTCGGCGCGCGGGTGGGCGAGCGGGGCCACGACGGCGCGGGCGCGGGCGCCGAACCCCTCGACGACCGCCGCGGCGTGCGACCCGTCGAGGGCGCGGCGCACGAAGCCGTCGGCGAACTCGCCGAGGCGGGCGGTCGGGAGGCCGGCGCGGGCGGCCAGGCGCAGCGCGCCGACCAGGGCGAGGGCGAAGCGGGCGCCCTCGCAGGCGCCGTCCGGGGAAACCGCGGCGCGGGGCTCGGCGGCCAGCCGGCCGTCGGCGCGCAGGGCGGCGGGCGCGGGCGGGGCGGAGGCGAGGGCGAGGAGCGGAGCGGCCATGGCGGGGTCCGGGTGAGGCGCCGGCGTCGGCGCGGACCCCATGATAGGACGCGCCGGGCGCGGAAGCTTCGCGCCCGGCGCAGATGTCACGCAGTTGTCATGGGTGCCGGCGGGGCCGGCTCGGCCTCGGCCGGGGGCCGGTCGCCGTCCGGCGAGCGCAGCCGGTACCCCACCCCGCGCACCGTCTCGATCGTCGGCGCCGGCGGCTCCGGGCCCAGGCGCTGGCGCAGGCGCATGATCGTCACGTCGACCACGTTGCTCCCGCCGTGGTACCCCTGCCCCCACACGTCGCGCAGCAGCGTCTCGCGCGACTGCGGCACGTCGGCGTGCGCCGACAGGTGCGACAGGAGGGAGAACTCGAGCGGCGTCAGGGCGAGCGGGCGCCCGTCGAGCCACACCTGCCGCCGCCCCGCGTCCACCACCAGGGCGCCGAGGCGGGTGACCGCGCCCACGCCGGCGGTGCCGCGCCGCACCAGCGCCCGCAGGCGGGCGCGCAGCAGGTCGAGCGACACCGGCTTGACCACGTAGTCGTCGGCGCCCGCGTCGAGGACGCGGATGATCACCTCCTCGCGGTCGATGCCCGAGAGCACCAGGACCGGGATCGCGTGGTCCTGCGCGCGGACGACGCGCAGCACCTCGAGCCCCGTGCCGTCGGGGAGCTGGAGGTCGAGGATGATCGCGGTGAACGCGTCGGCCTCGGTCAGCAGCTGCCCCTCGGCGACCGTGGGGGCGTGCACCACGGTGACGCCGTCGGCGGCGAGCCGCCGCTGGAGCAGGCTGGCGAGCTGTTGGTCGTCTTCGACCAGGAGGATGCGCATGACGCGTCGGGGCGGGTCCGGGATCGGGCGAGAGCGAGATAGCGGGTGCGCCCCCGGCGGCGCCAGGGTCCCGGCGCGCCGGGAATGACACGCCGGTGAGATCGTGATGACGCGGCTATCATGCGTATCATGCGGCGCGGCGTGACGCCGCGCGCCCCCCGGCCGTCACGCGCGCGGGGCTGCGCCGCCATACTACGGCGTCCCGGTCGTACCCGTGGGACCCCCACCGTCGTTCCCCGCCGTGCCCCCCGCCGACCCCGCGTCCGACCTGGCGTCCGCCCCCGCGTCCGACCCCGCCGCCCGCGCGCGCGCCCTGCTCGACGCGCTCTCGGCGACGGCCGACGGCGTGCTGCTGGTCGGACGCGACGGGGGGTGCCGGCTGGCGACCGCGCCCGCCCGCGCGCGGCTCGGGGTGGCCGACGGCGCGGCGCTGGAGGGGGCCGCGCGGTGGGACGCGTGGCCGGCGGCGGCGCGCGAGGCG
>NZ_JARGEK010000606.1 GCF_029211165.1 Roseisolibacter sp. H3M3-2 | reverse complement strand
GCCGGCGCCGGCCAGGCGCAGCTGCGCCGGCGCGGCGGCGCGCGCGCCCGCCACGTCGGCGGCGCGCACCGCGATCCCGTCCATCGCGGCGTTGTCCCACGGCGGGAGCGCGACCGGCGAGACCACGTTCTCCGCGCGCACCCGCCCCAGCGCCTCGAGCATCGGCGCCGACTCGGCGCCCAGCGCCGCGACCCCCTCGTGCGCGACGTCGATCGCCTCGGCGACGCCGAGGCGCGCGCGCGCCGCGTCGCTCAGGGCGCCCCTCCGGCGGGCGTCGTCGCGGCCGGGGGCGCGAGGCGCAGCGTCGCCAGCCGCGACGCCATCGCGTCGGCCACGCGGTCCACCTGGCGCGTGGGGACCGTGTAGTTGTTGCAGAGGAAGCTGAAGAGCAGCAGCTCGCCGTCGGCGGTCGTGACGTAGCCCGAGAGCGCCCGCGCCTTGTCGAGCGTGCCGGTCTTGGCGCGCACGTTCCCCGCGGCCGGCGTCCCCCGCATGCGGGCGCCGATGGTGCCGTCGACGCCGCCCACCGGCAGCGCGTCGTAGAAGAGGCGGAAGTTCGGGTCGCGGCGCATCGCGTCGAGCACGCGCACGAGCGCGCGCGGCGTCACGTAGTCGTGGCGCGACAGCCCGCTGCCGTCGCGGATCACGGCGTCGCGCTCGGGGACGACGCCCCACAGCTCGAGCTGGCGCCCCATCACGCGGCGGCCGCTGTCGGCGCTGCCGACGCCGGCGCGGGCGAGCCCCATCGTCTTGAGGAGGATCTCGCCGATCTGGTTCTGCGACGGCTTCTCGAACACCGGCAGCACGTCGCGCAGCGGGAGCGAGCGCAGGACGAGCAGCGTGTCGCCGCCGGCAGCGGGGACCAGCGTGTCGGCGCCGGCGCGGCGGGCGTTGGTGACGGTGATGCCGCGCGCAGCCAGCGCCTCGCCCAGCGCGGCGAGGTACGCCGCCGACGGGTCGCGGTGCGCCAGCGTCAGCACGGCGCTGTCGTTGACCGACACCACGCCCTCGAGCACGTGGCGTCCGGCGCGCGCGTCCCAGCGGGGCACGACGCGTGTCGCGGTGGTGCCGCCGCCCACGACGCCGGGCGTCACGGTGGTCACCGCGACCTGCAGCGGCAGCGCGCCCGGCGACGGCGCCACGCGCACCGCGACCGAGTCGCCGGGGCGCGCGCCGCCGCGGATCACGACGCGGCCGAACCCCTCGTTGAAGAACAGCTCGTCCACGCCCGCGGAGTACGGCTCGTCCAGGTCGTCCCACGCCCAGCCGAAGCCGTGCACCGCGTCGGGGAAGGCGTTCCCGTCGGCGAGCAGGCGCCCGGCGACGCGCGTGATCCCGCGCGCCTTCAGCGAGTCGGCGACGGCGAGCAGCGGCTGCATCGCGTCGCCGCGCATCTTGTCGCTCACGGTCGGGTCGCCGCCGCCCACGACCGCGAGGTCGCCGAGCAGCACGCCGTCGCGCACGGGGCCGCGCGCGACGAACGCGGTGCGCCACGTGTGGTCGGGCCCGAGCGTGGCCAGCGCGGCGGCGCCCGTGAGCAGCTTCTGGTTGCTGGCCGGCATGAACAGCCGGTCGGCGTCGCGCGCGTACAGCGTGTCGCCGGTGGCCGGGCGCACGATCAGCACCCCCCAGCGCGCGTTGGCGAACTGCGGGTCGCCGAGCATCGAGTCGGCGGCGGCGCGCAGCGCCTCGAGCGGCGAGAGCGCGACGGGCGCGGGGGCCGGGGCGGGCGTCGGCGTCGGCGCGCGGC
>NZ_JARGEK010000605.1 GCF_029211165.1 Roseisolibacter sp. H3M3-2 | reverse complement strand
CTCGAGGCGCCGCACGCATGAGCGCGAGGCGACGCGCGCGCGACGCCGCCGCTCGCGATCGCCGCAGGATCGTCTCAGCCGCCCGCCGGCGTCGGCCCGCCGCCGCGGTGCGCGGCGGTCGCGGCGACCACGTTGCCGAGCGTGCGCGCCACCTGCCAGCGCGACTCGACCTCCAGCCGGGCGAGGACGCGCTCGGCGTGGTTGCGCGCGGTGAAGCGGCTGATGCCGAGCCGTTCGGCGATCTCCGGGTTCGAGCGACCCGCGGCGATCAGGAGCGCGACCTCCGCCTGCCGCAGCGTCAGCCCGCACGCGTGCACGAGCCGCTCGGCGGTGAGCGGGACGGCGTCCGGCGGCGGCACCGACGCCGCCCGCCCGACGGCCGGCGGGGGCGCCGCGACCGGCGCGGGCTGGGCAGACGCCGCGGCGCGCTCGCGCGCGGCCCGCTCGGCCATCGCCTCCACCCGCGCCAGCAGCTCCACCGTGCGGAACGGCTTCGTGACGTAGTCGTCGGCGCCGTGGCGGAACCCCTCGACCTTGTCCGAGTCGGAGTCGCGCGCCGAGAGGATGAGGACCGGGCACCACTGCCCCTCGGCGCGCAGGCGCGACAGCAGCGCCAGCCCGTCGAGCCCCGGCAGCCCGAGGTCGAGCACGATGATGTCGGGCGGCTCGGCGCGCACCATGGCGAACGCCTGGCGCCCGTCGCTGGCGACGCTCGCCCGGTACCCCTCGCTGCGGAGGTTCGCGCGGAGCGCGTCGGCGAGGTCCTCGTGGTCCTCGACGATCAGGATGCGCAGGGTCGGGCTCACGTCGGCGGCGGGCACCCGGCCCAATCTGGCCGGCGGCGGCGGGGCGGCCATGGGTCACCGCACCATGGCGGCGACCCCGGTCCCGGGACACCCCCGGGCGCCCGCCGGCACGCAATGGGTGCGTGACCCATGGGCCGGCCGCCCGCGGCGGTGCATGTTGCAAGATCCCGGCGCCGCGGCGGCGTCCGCGGCGCGGCCCCCCCGACCGGCACCCCGGTGCGCCTCGCACAGCTGCGACAGACCCTGCGCTCCGCCGTCGAGCGCCGCGGGCGGGAGTCGCTCGCCTGGCTCGCCATCGGCGGCACGCTGGCGGCGATGCTCGTCACGGCGCACCAGGTGCGCGAGGGGTGGGCGCAGCGCCGCCTCGCGGCGGAGCGCGCCGTGCGCGACGAGCTGACGACGGCCGCGGTGCTCATCGGCACCGAGGCGGCGCGGATGAGCGGGCTGGAGCTGCGCGCGCTCCTCTGGCCGGCGCTCGGCACCAACGGGTGGCCGAACCCGCGCCCGCTCACGCTCGACGCCTTCGCCCGCGCCGGCGCCGGGCAGTTCGCCGCGATGAGCGACGACCGCGGCGCGGCGCGCCCCGGCTACTTCCGCCTCGCGCGGCGCGCGCGCGGGGAGTGGACGGCCGAGCTGCGCGGCGAGCTGGCCGCCGACTCCCTGTACGCGCGCGTCGTGCTCGACGAGGTGCGCCGCTGGACCCGCCGCGTGGACGTGGACCGGCCGCTCGTGCGCATCGGCGTCCTGCGCCCGGTCGTGCGCGGCGCGCCGGTCGTCGTGGCGATGTCGCCGGAGCGCGGCGCCGACGGACGCGCCGTCGCGCTGTTCGGCGTCGCGTACTCGCGCAGCGAGGCGCTGCGCACGCACGCGCGCCACGTGCTGCGCGGCGCCTCGCTGGTGCCCGCGCCCGCGCGCGAGCCGGACGGCGCCGAACGGCGCGACCGCGGGCG
>NZ_JARGEK010000604.1 GCF_029211165.1 Roseisolibacter sp. H3M3-2 | reverse complement strand
TCGAGCGTCGGCAGCGCCCCGTGGCGGGGACGCCTCCTGCCGCCGCGAGGAGCGCTGCCGACGCTCGACGCTCGACGCTCGACGCTCCATCGGCTCGCGCTCCTCGCCGCGCTCGCCGCGCCCGCGCCCGCCCACGCCCAGGGGGTCGACCCGCGCGGCGACTGGCGCACGGTCGCGACGCCGCACTTTCGCGTGCACTTCCGCTCAGAGGACGAGGCGCGCGGGCGGCGCGCCGCCGCGGAGGCGGAGCGCGCGTGGGCGCGCCTGTCGGCCGAGCTGGTGCCGCCGCGCGGGCCGGTGGACCTCGTGGTCGCCGACAACGTGGACTTCAGCAACGGGTTCGCGAACACCTTCCCGACCAACCGGATCGTCGCCTACCTGCAGCCGCCGGTCGATGTCTCGTCGCTGCGCTTCCACGACGACTGGGGCGAGCTGCTGATCACCCACGAGCTGGCGCACGTCTTCCACCTCGACCGGTCGCGCGGCGTGTGGGCGGGGCTGCAGCGCGTGTTCGGGCGGCACTCGGCGCTCTTCCCGAACGCCTACGCGCCGTCATGGCTCACGGAGGGGCTGGCGGTGCACTTCGAGTCGCGGCTCACCGGCGCCGGCCGGCTGGCGGGGACCGAGCACCGCGCCGTGGCGCGCGCGGCGGCCGCCGAGGGGCGCGTGCCGCGCCTCGACCAGCTCAGCCTCGAGAGCTCGGTGTTCCCCGGCGGGTCGCAGGCGTACGTGCACGGCGGCTTCGTCGTCGACTGGCTGGCGCGCCACGGGCGCGAGGGCGGCGTGCGGCGCTTCGTCGAGGCGGCGAGCGGGCAGCTCGTGCCGTACCGCCTGAACGCGGCCGCGCGGCGCGGCTTCGGGACCGGCTTCTCCGACGCGTGGCGCGCCTGGCGCGACTCGCTCGAGGGCGCGTCGCGCGCGTCGCGCGGCGACGCGTGGCGGACGCTCACGCGCGAGGGGTGGTACGCCGCCTACCCGCGCTGGCTCGACCCGGCGGCGCTGGTGTACGCCGCCAACGACGCGCGCGAGGCGAGCGGCGCGTACCGCGTGACGCTCGACGGCGACCGCGAGCGGGTGGGGCGCCGCAACTCGCTGACGCCCAACGTGCCGCTGGCCGCCGGCCCGTACGCGGGCGCGACGCTGTTCGCGCAGCTCGAGTACGCGGATCCGTTCACGGTGCGCGGCGACCTGTGGGTGCAGACGGGGCGTGCGCCCGACTTCGGCGCGGCGTCGCGCGGGCAGCGGCGCCTGACGCGCGGCGCGCGGCTGACGCACCCCGAGACGCGGGCGCGCGACGGCGCGATCGTCGCCGTGCAGTCGGCCGGGGGCACGACGCGGCTGGTGCGGGTGTCGCCCGACGGCGCGACGATCGCGCCGCTCACCACCGCCGCCGCCGACCCGCAGTGGGGCTCGCCGCGCTGGTCGCCCGACGGGACTGCCGTCGCCGCGGTGCGCATGGTGCGGGGCGCCCGCTCGGCGGTCGACGTGCTCGACACCGCGGGCGGCGCGGTCGCGTCGGCGGCGGAGGAGCGGGCCGTGGTGTCGGCGCCGGCCTGGTCGCCCGACGGGCGCACGCTGTACTGGACCTCCGACCGCGACGGCCTCCCGCGTCCGTACGCCGCGCCGCTCGGCGTCGACGCGGTGGGCGACGCGCGCGTGGCGGGGCCCGACGCGGGGGCGGTGACGCAGGCGTCGCCCTCGCCGGCGGGCGGGACGCTCGCCGCGGTGGTGCTGCGCGCCGACGGGCTGCACGTCGC
>NZ_JARGEK010000603.1 GCF_029211165.1 Roseisolibacter sp. H3M3-2 | reverse complement strand
TTCGGCCGACGGCTGCCCGCGCCGCGCGCGCCAGGCGGCCAGCGCCGCCTCCAGCAGCGCGCCGAACAGGGCGAGGGCGAGCGTCACGGCGACGCCTCGCCCACCGCGCCGCGCAGGTAGCGCAGCATCTGGTCGCGCTCGCGCTCCGCCTGGAAGCGGCGGGCCGCGGGCGACTCGTCGCGTCCCATCATCGCCGGGGGCGCGTCGGGGGACTGCCAGCGCTCGCCGGCGGCGCGCACCGCGCCGCCGGCGGCGAAGGCGCCGGCGCCGATCGCGACCAGGGCGAGGGCGCCGGAGAGGGCGGCGCGGGCGAGGCGGGTGCGGAGGGCGGGTGGGGCGAGTTCGGGAGAATCGAGGTCGGATGGGGCGAACTCGGATGGGGCGACGTCGGGAGGGGCGAACGCGGGTACCGCGATCTCGGGTGCTGCGACGGCGCGCGGAGCGGGCTCGCTCCTATCGCGTTCGCCCTTCCCGAGTTCGCCCCTCCCGAGCTCGCCCTTCCCGAGCTCGCCGTACCCGACTCCCCTCCGAACCGCCGGCATCGCCACCGTCGCCCCGTTCGCCCCCGGATCCGGCACCATCCCCGCGCTCGCCAGCCGCGACGCCAGCGCGCCCAGCACCCCGCCGCGCGCGGCCTGGCGCGACACGATCGGCACCTCGACCGTCGCGAACGGCGCGTCGGGGGTGAACGCGGGCGACGGCGGCGCGGGCGGGGGCGGCGCGGGCGCGGCGGCGGGCGGCGCGTTGATCTCGGCCGCGAACCACGACAGCGTCGGCAGCAGCCCCACCGGGCGCACCCGCCCCGGCTCCGTCCCCGCCGACGAGATGGCGAAGCACCTCAGCCGCGGGCACGCCGCCTCGAACCAGGTGAACGTCGTCGGGCCGAGGTGCTCGAGCAGTGCCGCGCGCGGGTCGGCCAGCGCCGCCTCGCGCCGGTCCGGCGGCAGCGCGTCGACCTTGCTGAGGCAGAGCCCCACCGGGATCCCGAGCTGCGGCCCCCCCGCGTGCTCCAGCAGCGCGACGAGGTGGCGCAGCACCACCAGCCGGTCGAGCGACGACGGCGCGCCGGCGCTGAACAGCCAGAGCAGCCCGCCGCCGTTCGCGACGCGCGCGAACAGCGCCTTCCCGTGCTCGGTGTGCCCCAGCTCCGCGCGCGTCGAGTACTCGCCCGCCGGGTCGACGATCGACAGCCGCAGCGTGTCGCCGGTGGCGGCGCCCTTCCGGTACTGCCGCAGCAGGAACTCGATCGGGCGGTAGCCGTCCTTGCGCACGTCGGTCTTGGCGACCGCGCGGTCGAGCAGCTGCTCGTACGCGTCGAGGAGCTGCTCCTGCGTGTACGCGTCGCGCGAGTCCTTGGGGTGCGCCTCCCAGCGGTCGGGCTCCCGGCTCTTGGACGTCGCGTAGAGCGCGCCGAGCAGCCCGGTCTTCCCGGCCGCCGGGGCGCCCCAGAGGTGCAGCGTCTCGCGCGTCGGCGCCGCCTGCACCAGCGGCGCGGTGGCGTCGAGCGTCGTCATGCGCGCCGCCCGCGCAGGGCGTCCCACCACCCGCGCACCGCGCGCCGCGCGCGCCCGGCGGGCGTGCCGTCCGACACGCCGAGGTAGACGCGCAGCAGCATCGCGTCGGCGGGGCGCAGCGACCCGAGCCCCGCGCGCAGCAGCCCGCGCAGCTCGGCGTACGCCTGCTCGTCGCGCCCGCGCTCGACCTCCCCCACGGCGGCGGCGAGGCGGCGCAGCCGGAGCGCGTCGCGCAGCGCGGGCGGCACGCGCGCGCCCAC
>NZ_JARGEK010000602.1 GCF_029211165.1 Roseisolibacter sp. H3M3-2 | reverse complement strand
GCGCGGCCGCGCGCCGCGAGCCCCGCCCCGGCCACCAGGACCGGCACGGCGGCGGCGAGCGTCCGGGCGGCGGCGAGCTGCTGGCGGAGGGGGCGCGCGGGCACGGCGGGGGCGGGAGGGAACGCGCGCCATCGCGCGGCGCTGCTCCCGAGTATCGGCCCCACCGCGGCGCCGAATGAGGGCGCCGCCCCAGGCTCACGAAAGCGTCACGCGCGCCCGCGCCTCGGCGCGCGCCATCTGCGCCACGAGCGCCGCCAGCCGTTCCAGGTCGCGCCCCGCCCGCCGCACCAGCAGCCGGCGCAGCGCGGTGGCGCGGGCGGGCGACAGCCGCGGGGGCTCGTCCACCGACAGCGCGCACTGGTAGGTGACGCGCGTGCCGTCGGCCGTCGACTCCAGCGCCAGCGACCGGTCGAGCGCGAATGCCGCCCCGCGCCCGCTCCACGCGAGGTGCCGCGGCGGGTCGGCGTCCGTGGGGTGCGCCGGCTCGGCGAGGTCGGCGAGGCGCGTGCGCCAGCGCGGCGACAGCCGGCGGTCGCCCGCCACCGCGAACACGGCCGACGGCGGGTGGGGGAGCAGGCGCGAGGTCTCGACGACGAACACGGCGGGGCGGGGCGGGGGGAGGTCCGCGCCGGCCCTCGGGCGCCGCGGGATGCCACACGATTGCGCCCGCCGCTTAGCGCACCGCTTACTGCGTCGCGCGGGGGGCGCGCCGTCTCGGAAACCTCCCCCAACGCCCCGCCGGGGCGCGGCGTAGGACGCGCGGTCGGCGCGGCGGACGGCGATGTTGCTCGCGCGTCCGCCCGCCCGTCCCCCCGGTGCTCCCCCGTCCGCGCACGCCCCGCCCCCCGCGATGCCCGCCGCCACCCGCGACTTCCTGAACAGCCTCGGACGTCTCGCGACGCTGCTCGGCGACGCCGCCCCCGACGCCGAGGGGGTGCGCGTCGAGATGCACCGCCTCGGGCGCCTGTCGGCGGAGCGGCGGGTGGACCTCTGGCTGCGCGACGTGGCTGACGCCGACTCGCCGCTGATGGCGCGACTGCGGCGCGAGGGTGTCGTGCGGCTGGTCATCCGCCGCGGCGCTTCGGCGCGCGAGCTGGCGCAGTTCGCGGGGCTGTTCGCGCGCGACGCCGGCGACGGGGCCACGGTGCTGGCGGGGCTCGACGCGCTCGGGATCTGGGGGGTGCAGCCGCTCGTCGACGCGTCGGGGGGCGCCGGCGCGCCGGCCGACGTCCCCGAGGTGGGCGCGGCGGTCGCCGGCATCCTCGAGGCGCGGCGCGACGACCTGGTGACGCCGGCCTGGGACGCGCTGCGCGACGCGCTGGCGCTGGTGCCGTCCCGCCTCCCGGACGAGACGCAGAGCGCCGTCGCGGTGGCGCTGGCGTTCGCCGACCTGGCGGCGCGCCTCGGCGCGGCCCGCGACTCGGTGGCGTCCGACCTCGTCGCCGCGCACCGGGCGGAGTTCGACCGGCTGCTCGACCCGCACCTGACGACGATCGTGCACGCGGTGGCGGCGCGCCCGCTCCCCGACGCGCACCCGGTGCTGCGCCACGCCGCCGACCGGCTGGTGCCGCTGCTGCTCGACCGGCTGGGCGAGGCGGAGGGGATCGACGAGCGGCGGCGCTGCTTCGTCGCCCTGCTCGACGCGGGCGGCGGCGTCGACACGCTGATCGAGGCGCTGCGCGACCCGCGGTGGTACGTCGTGCGCAACGTGGCGCTGGTGCTCGGCGAGCTGGGGGCGCGGTCGGCGGTGCGGCCGCTGGCGCGCTGCCTGACCGCCGCTCACCGGCGCGCGCGCGCGGCGGCGGCGCAGG
>NZ_JARGEK010000601.1 GCF_029211165.1 Roseisolibacter sp. H3M3-2 | reverse complement strand
GCCACCGCGTCGCCGCGCGCCGCATCGGCTACGCGCCCGCGACCGTGCTGCTCGACGCCGGCGTCGCCGACGACGTGCGGCTGCAGGCGACCGCGCTCGCGCTCCCGTCGGTCACCGTGCGCGCCCCGGGGCGCGAGCGGCGGCTCGGCGACGCGGTGGCGCCGGGGACGGTGCTCGACGGCGCGGCGCTCGACCGGCAGCTGGCCGCGAGCGTCGCGGCGACGATCGCCGGCGAGCCGGGGGTGACGATGCGCACCAACGGCCCGATGGCCGCGCAGCCGGTGGTGCGCGGGCTGACGGGCGACCGCGTGCTGGTGCTCGAGGACGGGCAGCGCACCGGCGACGTGGCCACCACCGCGCCCGACCACGCGGTGACGATCGACCCGCTGACGGCGCGGCGCGTCGAGGTCGTGCGCGGCCCCGCCGGGCTGCTGTACGGCGGGAACGTGCTCGGCGGGCTGGTGAACGTCGTGCGCGAGGACGTGCCGCGCGCGCGCCCGCAGCGCGTGGGCGGGTTCGTCGGCGCGCAGGGGGAGTCGGCGACCGCCGGCGGCTCCGTCGGCGGCGTGCTCGACGCGCCGCTCGGCGCGCCCGCGGTGCGGGCGACCGGCAGCCGGCGCGTGGCCGGCGACACGCGCACGCCGGCCGGCGCGCTCCCGTTCACCGACGTCGACGCGCACGACGCGGGGCTCGGCGTGTCGTGGGCGGGGCGCGCGGGGTTCGCGGGGGGCGCGGTGCGCGACGTCCGGAGCGCGTACGGGGTGCCGAGCAGCTTCGGCGGGCTCACGCTCCCCGGCTCGCACGTGGGCGGCGTGTACGTCGTGCTCCGGCGCAGCACCGCGCGCGCCGAGGCGTCGTGGCGCCGCGACTCGTCGGCGGTCGAGAGCGTGGACGTGGCGGTGCAGGGCGTGCGCTTCGAGCAGGACGAGCGCGAGCGCGGCGGCTTCGTCGGCACGCGCTTCGGGCAGCTCGCGGCCACGGGCGACGTGGTCGTGCGCTACCGGCACCGCGCGGGGCTCCCCGCCGGCGCGACGGGGGGCGGCGCGGTCGGGGCGTGGGCGCAGTGGCGCGACTTCCGCGCGTCGGGGAGCTACACCGGCACGCGCCCCGCGGAGGTGCACGCGGGGGCGCTGTACGGCTACGAGGAGGTGCGCCTCGGCCGCGTCGCCGTCTCGGCCGGTGCGCGCGTGGACCGCCTGCGCGTCGCGCCGCTCGACTCGACGCCGAGCCGGCTGCTCCCCGAGGTGCGGACGCGCGACTTCGCCGCGCTGTCGGCGGGGGTCGCCGTCGGGGTCGACGTGCGCGCCGGCGCCCGGGTGGGCGTCAGCGCCGCGCGCGGCTTCCGCCCGCCGGCGGTCGAGGAGCTGTACTCGGCGGGCCCGCACCTCGCGACCTACGCGTACGAGATCGGGAACCCGGCGCTGCGCCCGGAGCGCGGGCGGGGCGTGGACCTCTTCGCGCGCGTCGAGCGGCCGGGGCTCTCCGTCGAGGCGGCGGCGTTCGTGTCGCGCCTCGCCGACTTCGTGTACCAGGCGCCGCTCGTGGACGCGGCGACGGGGCTGCCGGAGCGCGACCCGCGGCTGCGGCGCTACCCCGTGTACCGCGCGGCGCAGGCCGAGGCGCGGCTTGCCGGCGCGGAGGGGCGCGTGCAGTGGGAGCTGCCGTGGGCGTCGCTGCCGGGGCTCGCGCTCGACGCGACGGCGAGCTGGGTGCGCGGCATGCGCCTCGACGCGGGCGCGCGGGGCCCGCTGCCGGCGATGCCGCCGCTGCGCGTGCGCGTGCAGCTGCGGCGCGCGCGCTCGCGTTGGTTCGCC
>NZ_JARGEK010000600.1 GCF_029211165.1 Roseisolibacter sp. H3M3-2 | reverse complement strand
CGGACAGCGCGCCGGCGAGCGCCTCCGCCGTCGCGTCGAGCACGTCCGACGGCGCGTCGAGCGCGGCCAGCCGCGCGGCCACGGCGCGGCGCAGCGCGCGGCCGTCCGCCCGGCGCAGCACCACCCGGTCGACGAAGCGCCCGACGGCGAGGCGCGCCGCGGGGTACGCCACCGCCGTCGCCACCCAGAGCGCGAGCAGCAGGGCGACGGCGCGCGGGTCGGTGGGGTCGGCGGCCAGCCGCGACGCCACGAACGGCGCGACGGCGAGGTAGGCGCTCAGCGCGCCGCCGATGAGCAGCACCGCGGCGAGCACGCGCTTCAGGAACAGGTCGGCCAGCGCGAAGCGGAAGTCCTGGTACAGGATCACCAGCGCCAGCGCCAGCGACGCGTGGTGCCCCACCAGCTCGGCCAGCACCGACTCGCGCTCGCGGCCGTGGTGCCCGAGGTGCAGCGCCATCACCGCGAAGGCCGCGAGCGCGGCGGCGGCGAGCGGCCCGCGCGCGCCCGGCGACCGGCGGAGCCGCACGGCCAGCGCCCCCAGCACCACGAGGTACCCGATCGACAGCAGGCGGAGCGCGTCGCCGGAGGTCGCCGCGTCGCCCGTCGCCGCGCTCCACGCGTGCATCGCCGCCGCCGCGGCGCTCAGCGCGTAGGCGCCCCCGGTGAGCGCCGCGCGGACGCGCCCCCGGTCGCCCTGCAGCGCGGCGTGCACGACGACCGCGGGGAGGAACCCGAGCGCGGCGTACGCGACGGCGCCGACCCACGCCGTGGCCCAGGTGAGCGGGCCCCCGAGCCCGAGCCCGGGGACGCCGTAGGCCACCAGCGCCCCGAGGTTCCACGCCAGCCCCAGCGCGGCGGTGGCCACCGGGATGCGGTCGCGGCGCGCGCCGCGGGCGGTGCGGAGCACCATCGTCGCCAGCATCGCGTACAGGGCGACGCCGGTGACGAAGCCGACCGCGTGGACGAGGGTGACGGTGTCTTCGCGCAGCATGGGGGTCCCCGGAACCTACACCCGCCCGGCGGGGGCGCCCACGCGGCCGGCACGAGCGGGCCGCCGGAGGGCACCGGCGGTCGGATCGCGCCCACGAGCGGTCGGCGACGCCCTCGGCGCCGCGGTCAGCGCACCGGCTCGTAGTGCATCACCATCGCGCCCGACGGCAGCTCGCGCCGGTCCACGAGGCGCAGCTCGAGCGGCGTCGGCAGCCCGGCGAACAGCGCAGGCCCGTGCCCCGCCACCCGCGGCTGCACCAGGAACGCGTACTCGTCGATGAGCCCGAGCTCGGCCAGCGCGCGCGGCAGCGCCACGCCGCCGGTGACCAGCCCCTTCCCCGGCTGCGCCTTCAGCCGCTCGACCTCGGTCCGGAGGTCGCCGCGCACGAGCGCCGCGTTCCAGTCCACGCGGTCGAGGGTGCGCGACACCACGTACTTGGGCATCGCGTCGATGCGCGCGCCGAACGGCCGCATCCAGTCGGGCATCGCCGCCACCTGCGCCGGCGAGCGCCACCCGGCCTCCATCATCTCGTACGTCGTGCGGCCGAACAGCAGCGCGTCGCCGCGGTCGAACATGTCGAGCGCGTGCCGGTGGACGTCGGGGGTCGCGACGATCGCCCGGTGGTCGCAGCAGCCGTCGAGCGTGAGGTTGATGGAGTAGCGGAGGGGGCGCATGCCGGAACGGTACGGCCCGCGCCGGCCGCGCGCACCGGTCAGGACACGCGCGCCCACGCGGCCACGGCGTTGCCCACCGCGCGCAGCGCGCCGGCACCGAACCAGAGCGCGAGCACCGTCGCCGGCACGTCGGCCGCCAGGGCGACCCGCGC
>NZ_JARGEK010000060.1 GCF_029211165.1 Roseisolibacter sp. H3M3-2 | reverse complement strand
CGGCGAGGGGCGGCGGAACCGCCGGCGCCTCCGCCGCGCGGGGCTCCGACACCGCAGGCGCCGACACCGCAGGCGCCGACACCGCAGGCTCCGGCGTCGGCGCGTCCGGCACCGGCGCCGTCGGCGCCTCCACTTCCTGCGCTGCCACCGTTGGCGGCGCGGGCGGCGCGGGCGGGGGCGGCGCGCGGAGCCTCGCCGCCAGCGCCAGCACCGCGCTGTCGGGCGCCAGCTCCAGCTCCTGCGCGACCAGCACCTCGTAGATCCGGGCCTGCGTGAGCGCCCCCGCGCGGTCGCCGGTGGCCTCCAGCGCCTCCATCAGCCGCACCGTCACGCGCGCGTCGAGCGGGTCCGCGGCGGCGAGCGCGCGCCAGTGCGCCGCCGCCTCGTCGGCGCGCCCCGCGCGCTCGGCCGCCGTCGCCAGCCGCTCCAGCACGCGGGCGTGGTAGCGGGCGAGCGAGCCGCGCTCCTCCTCCGCCCACCGCTCGAACGCCGGCGCGCCCACCAGGTGGAAGCCGTCGAGGAACGGCCCCGCGTACAGCGCCGCCGCCTCGGCGAGGCGTCCGCCCTTCACGTGCGCGGCGAACGCCGCGACGTCGCTCGCCATCGCGTCGGGGTCGACGCGCAGCTCCTGCGTGCCGACGATCGCGCGCTCGTCGCCGAGGTCGCGGCGCAGCGCGTACAGCGCCTGCGCCAGCGCGCGCCGCGCGCGCTCCTCCTCCTCGTCGGGCCAGAACAGTGCCAGCAGCCGCTCGCGGGAGACGCCGCGCTCGCCCACGCGCGCGAGCACGGCCAGCAGCGCCAGGCGGCGCGGCTGCGCGGTGGCGCCGCCGAGCGCGCGCTCGGCGTGCGAGACGGTGAGGCCGCCGAAGGTCTGGAGGTGGAGCACGGAGGGAGGGCACGGGCGCGGGGGGCGCCCGGCGGCGGGCGCGTCCGCAAACGTACCGACCCGGACGGCCGCGGCAAGCGCGCCGGCGCCGACCCGCGCATCACCCCGCGTCTCGCCTCGCCCGTCGCCCGGCGCCGCTCACCGGCGCGTGCGCAGCCAGCGGTCGATCGCGTCCACCGCCCGGTAGCGCGGGTGCGGCCAGGGCGCGGGCTCGTCGAACGCGGCGCGGAGCTCGCGCAGCGCGGGGGCGTGGTCCACGCCCGCGCCGGAGAGCCGCGTCAGCGTACCCAGGATCGCGTCCACCTCGAAGACCATGAGCCCCGCGTACAGGTGCGACGGGTGCGACGCGTTCCGGATGCGCGCGCGGACCCGCGCCGCCTCGGCCCGCACGCCGGCGGCGGCCGCGCGCGCGTACGGGGCCGGGTCCGACACGTCGTGCGATGCGAGGAAGACGAACGCCGCGTCGGCGTCCGGCCCGGCCAGCACGTCGGCCACGCGCGTCTCCCACTCCGGCAGCGTCCGGATCCGCGCGAGGGCCCGCTGCCGGATCGTCGGGTGGTTCCCGTCGCGCGTCAGGGCGAGCAGCCGCGCGAGCTGCGTGGCCGGGTCGAGCGAGTCGGCGTCGGCGAGCGCCTGCCGCTGGAAGGCGTCGAGCGCGGACGGGTCACGCCGCGCGGCCGCGCGTCGCCCGTCGACCCATCGTCCGACGGACGGGAGCGCGAGCACCAGGGCGAACGCCGCCGCCTGCAGCGCGACGAGGCCGAGGAGTCGCGTCGGCCAGGGGCCCGGCGTCGGGCCGCGCAGCAGCAGGCCGGCGGCGACGGTGAGCAGGAGCGGCACCAGCAGCGGAAGCAGGCGCGTCGCGGCGGCGGGGCTCCACGGCGCGACCGCGCTCGTCGGCGCGGCCGCGGCCGCCGAGGCGGCGGCCGCCCCGCTCACGAGGACGAAGAGCAGCGCCGGCAGCGCGCGCCAGCTCCCGGCCACCGGCGTCGCCGGGAGGCGTCCGGCGATCGCGACCACCGCGGTGAGGGCCAGCAGGATCGCCAGCAGCGCGGCGTGCCCGCCCAGCATCGCCCACGCGTGCCCGACGCCGGCGTCGCCGCCCGGCATCCGCGTCAGCTGCAGCCGGGCGAGCGCCACGATCAGCCCGCCCGCGGCCAGCGCGAGGAGGTAGCCGAGCGCGATCACGAGCGGCCGCGCGGCGGGGGGGGCGGCGACCCGCCGGGGGCGGCGAGGCGCGGTGGACGTGGCGGCATGGGGACTCCGGTTCGCTCGGGGTGAGGGGGATACGATACGGGCGCCCGTCACGGGCCGATCACCCACGTCCCTGGGGCGACGACGCGCCCGGGTGATCCCGGGTGATGCGCGGGCGATGGCCGTCGCGATCCATGCGGGGCGCGACACACCCGCCGCGCCCCGCCGCCCCTTCCCGCCTCGGAGTGACGCATCCATGATCGACGTCGAGCCGTTCCCCACACGGGCGCCGCTGTCGTCCCGCAGGCACGTCGAGGCGGCATGAGCGCGGAGCGGTCGGAGTGGTACCGGCGCGCCGACGCGCTGGCGCGCGAGGGACGGATCGAGGACGCCGAGCGGCTGATCCGCGACGCGGTGCCGCACGTCGCGTTCGCGTACGTGACGGCGGAGCTGCACGCCGACCGCATGCGCCGGCTGCGCGGCGAGGGCGACCACGCCGGCGCGGCGCGGGCCCTCGCCGACGCCAGGCGGTGGATCGACAACTACGCGAGCATGGCGACCAGCGGCGGCGAGGGGTACGCGCTCGCCGCCGACCGCGACCGCTTCCTCGCGACGCTGCCCGACGTGTACGACGCGGACGGCGGGTGAGCGCATGCCGACGCCCGCGATCCGCATCCCCGCCCGACTCCCGACCCGCCTCGCCATGGGATTGCTCGCCACGCTTCTCGCCGCGTGCGGCCGCGCCACGGGCGTGTGGGCGCGCCAGCCGCACACGGTGCACGCCCTCGACGGCGTCGTGCGCGTGGCCGTGCCCGCGGCGCTCGCGATCGACGACCGCGTGACGGAGCGCGGCGCCGACTGGCGCGCCTACCAGTTCCGCCGCCCGTACCGCAGCCACCTCAACGGGCAGACGTCGTGGGCCGAGGTGCTCGGCGTCGCCGTCGTCGCGCCCGACCTGCCGCGCGAGCGGCTCGACGCGCTGCTCGCCGCGGGCGCGCTGCGGCTGCCGGAGCTCGGGTGGGGGCCGCGGCCGGGCCTCGGCGTCCTCGACGACGCGGGGCTGCGCTGGCTGGTGCAGGAGCAGACGTACGACCGCGATCCGGTGCACGAGCCGTCGTGGGCCATCCGCGTGGACGACCCGGCGGCGGGGATCGTGATCGGGTGGCGCGGCTTCAAGAAGCACTACACGCTGGAGGCGGCGAGGGCGAACCTGCGCGCGCTGCACGCCTCGGTGCGCATCGACGGCGACCTGCAGCGGAGCTTCGCGTCCAGGTGGAGCTGGTCGGGCGACGCGTGGCGGCGCGACTTCCCCGAGAACCTCGCCGTCGTGCGCGCGGTGCTGCGCGAGCGCTCGCTCGCCGTGGGCGCGCCCGGCGCCCTGGCGCGGCAGGGGGCGTGGCGCGTGGCGGTGGACGACGAGCGGCCGCAGCGGCTGCACCTGATGCACGCGGTCGCCGCGCTCGCGCTGCCGGAGGGGCCGTTCCGGACCACCGAGCCGGTGACGTACTTCCAGCGCTGGTCGGGGCGCTGGCGGCAGGACAACCAGGGCTCCGAGGGCGGGCTGCTCCCCGAGTCGCTGCTCGACGCGATGCGCGCCGAGCTCACGGATCCCGAGCAGGTCCACTTCTTCCGCGTCCGCTCCCTCGACCTGTGGCGGCGGTACGCGCCGGGCGAGCTCGCGGCGTCGCTGCGTGCGGCGCTGCGCGACACGGAGGCCGAGGCGGTGCGCTGGCGGCGCGACGGGTTCATCGCGGCGGACGCGGCGCCCTGAGACGACGGGCGCCGTCGGACGGGTCGTCGCCCGGCGGGCGGCGCGCGGGGGGGCGTGGTATCTTCGCCGCGGCCGGCAGGCGTGCGACACCCCTCCGCGAGGATCCCACGTGCAGATCGAGTTCAGCGGCGCCGCCCGCGAGGTGACGGGCAGCTGCCACATCGTGCGGGCGAACGGGAAGACGATCCTGCTCGACTGCGGGCTGTTCCAGGGGCGCCGCCGCGAGTCCGAGTCGAAGAACCGGCGGCTGCCGCTGCCGGTGGGCGAGATCGACGCGGTGATCCTGAGCCACGCGCACATCGACCACGCGGGGCGGCTGCCGTACCTCGTGAACGAGGGCTATCGCGGGGACATCTGGGCGACGGCCGCGACCCGGGATCTGTGCGGCATCATGCTGCGCGACTCGGCGCACATCCAGGAGAAGGACGCCGAGTACCTCTCGCGCCGCGGGCGGGAGTCGGTCGAGCCGCTCTACACGAAGGAGGACGCCGTCCGCGTGCAGCAGCAGATGATCGGCGTCCCGTACCACCGCTGGTTCGACGTCCTCCCCGGCGTCCGCGCGCGCTTCACCGACGCCGGCCACATCCTCGGCTCCGCGTCGGTGGTGCTGGAGGCCGTGGAGGACGGGCGCGCGCGCCGCCTGGTCTTCTCGGGCGACGTCGGGCGCAGCGGGCTGCCGATCATCCGCGACCCCGAGCCGCCGACCGACGGCGCCGACGCCGTGATCCTCGAGTCCACCTACGGGGACCGCGACCACCCGCCGTACGAGGACGCCCGCGAGCGGCTGGCGGCGATCGTGCGCGACACCGCCGCGCGCGGGGGGCGGGTGCTGATCCCCGCCTTCGCCGTCGGCCGGACGCAGGAGCTGGTGTACGACCTGCACGAGCTCTACACCCAGGACCGCGTCCCGCGCATCCCGATCGTCATCGACAGCCCGCTGGCCGTCGACGCCACGGGGGTGTTCGCCGCCAACCCCGAGGTCTACGACCGCGGCGAGGCGCTGGTGAACGCGACGCGCGAGCTGTTCCAGTTCGGGCTCGTGCGCTACGTGCGCGACGTGCAGGACTCCAAGGCGCTCAACGCGCAGCGCGGGCCGATGGTGGTCATCTCGGCGAGCGGGATGGCCGAGTCGGGGCGCATCCTGCACCACCTCATGCACGGCGCGTCGGACCCCCGGAACACGATCCTGATCGTCGGCTTCCAGGCCGAGCACACGCTCGGGCGGCGGATCGTGGAGCGGCGGGCGACGCTGCGGATCCTCGGCGAGGACGTGCCGCTGCGCGCGCGGGTCGAGGTGCTGAACGGGTACAGCGCCCACGGCGACCGCGCCGACCTCGCGCGCTGGCTCGACGCCGTCGGCGCCGCGTCGCCGGCGCCGCCGCCGGTGTACCTGGTGCACGGCGAGCAGCCGGCGCAGGAGGCGCTGCGGGCGATGCTCACGGGACGCGGCTTCGCGGTGCAGGTGCCGGCGCCGGGAGACGTGGTGACGGTGTAGCGGCGAGCGGCGAGCGTCGAGGGGGCTCCGTGTGGGGGACAGGTCGTCCCGCGGCGGAGCCCCCGTCGCGTCGCAGGCCGAGCGCCGGGCGCCGAGCGCCGCGGGCACTGTCGCTCGGCGCCCGGCGCTCGGCGCTTGGGTGGCCCTGCGCAGGCGGCTCCGCCGCGAGACGACGGTCGGCCTCCGAGGAGTTCCCTCGACGCTCACCGCTCGACGCTCGCCGCCCGCGCTACCTTCCTCCCGTGTCCTCCCGTCCCGGTGGCCTCCGCCACATGGCGCTCAGCGCCTTCTGGTTCTCCGTCATGGCGCTGTGCGTGAAGCTCGGCGGGCGGCGGCTGCCGAGCCAGGAGCTGGTGCTGGTGCGCGCGGTGCTGACGCTCGGCATGAGCTGGGCGGCGCTGCGGCGGGCGGGGCTCGCGCTGCGCAGCGACGACCCGGCGCGGCAGCGCGCGCTGCTCGCGCGCGGCGCCTTCGGGTGCCTCGGGCTGACCTGCTTCTACGCCTCGCTGGTGCGCCTGCCGCTCGCCGAGGCGACGCTGCTGCAGTACACGAACCCGATCTGGGCGAGCGTGCTGGCGGCGGCGCTGCTCGCCGAGCGGGTGGGGCGGCGCGAGGCGCTGTGCCTGGCGGCGAGCGTCGCGGGCGTCGTCCTCGTGGTGCGCCCGGCGGCGCTGCTCGGCGCGGGCGGGTCGGCAATCCCGCTCGGCGCGGTCGCGGTGGCGCTCCTCGGGTCGCTCGGCAGCGCGGCGGCGTACGTGACGATCCGGAAGCTGGGGACCGCGGAGCCGGCGCCGCGCGTGACGCTCTACCTGCCGCTGGTGACGGTGCCGCTCACCGTGCCGCTGGCGGTGGCCGGGTGGGTGTGGCCGACGCCGCGCGAGTGGGCGGTGCTGGTGGCGATGAGCGTGGCCACGCAGCTGGCGCAGGTGCAGCTGACGAAGGGGCTGCAGCGCGAGCCGGCGGCGCGGGCGACGGCGGTCGGCTACCTGCAGCTGGTGTTCGCGGCCGCGTGGGGGTGGCTCGTGTTCGCGGAGCGGCCGACCGCGTGGACCGCCGCCGGCGCGCTCACGATCGTCGCGGCGACGCTGGTGCTGGCGCTCCGCCGGTCGGCGCGCCCGCCGGTCGGCGCGGCGCCCGAGGAGGAGCCGGCGGCCGCCTGACGCGCGCGGGGTGCGCGACGTGCGCGCGGGGTGCGCGGGGTTGCGTCACGCGTGGGGGGGAACGGACGCCGGGGGCGCCCCGCGCGCCGTCGTGCGCGCGCGGGATGCCCCCGGGAGGCCGCCGTCGGCGGCGCTCAGGTCACGCGGCGGACCAGCTCCCCGATCGGCGCGGTGACCTTCTCCCCGACGCGCTCGCCGAGCTCCATCGCCTGGCTGGCGATCTCGCTGGCCACGCGCCCGACGCGCCGGAGCGGCGCCGGGACGCGCGTCGCGCCCCTGGTGCCGGTACTCGCACCCGAGTCTGAGGACGCGGCGGCGCGCTTCCGGCCGCCGGCGCGCTTCGACGTCGCGCGCTTGGAGGAGGAGCGCTTCGCCGTCGCCTTCCGGGCCGAGGACTTCCGGGCCGAGGACTTCTTGGCCGTCGAGCGCTTCGCGGTCGACTTGCGGGCGGTGGTCTTGCGCGCCGTGGACTTCCGCGCCGTGGACTTCCGCGCCGTCGACTTGCGCGCCGTGGACTTGCGGGCGGTCGACTTGCGGGCGGCGGACTTCTTCGCCGTCGACTTGCGGGCCGAGGACTTCTTGGCCGTCGAGCGCTTGGCGGTCGAGCGCTTCGCGGAGGAGCGCTTCGCGCCCGCGCGCTTGCTGCTCGAGCCGGAGCTCTTCCGGGCGCTCTTGCGCGCGCCCGACGTACCGGAGGACTTCGTGCGAGTCGCCATGCGTGGCCTCCCTGGTTTGGGTTCGCCCCGGGCTGTGCAAGAATTAGGCACACAGCGCGACGAGGACGCCTCGAGGACCCTGCACGCGCGCCGGTCCCGGCGTGCGGCCCGATGCGAAATGGTCGCACCTGGCGGCTTAATACGTATGCCCGGGTCGCGCCGGCGCGCAAGGCGTGTGACAGGATTTCGTGCGCGCGCGGGCGCCGCGCGCGCGCCGCGGCGACGCCTCGGTATCTTCCCCGCGCCCGCCGCACACCGGCCGCGGCATCGGACCGAACCACCAGTGGAGGGATGCATGATGCGGATCACGACCCCGCGCCTCGTCGCGTGCGCGGCACTCCTCGGCGCCTGCGGCGGCGCCGCGAAGGACGGCGCCGACACGGCGGCCGCGGCCCCCGACACCGCCGCGGCGACCGCCGACGCGGCCGACCCGACGCGCGTCGCCGCGGGCGCGCAGGGCGTCCCCGCGGGCTACACCGGGCGCACCGACCGCCCCGCGCAGGCGATCGCCGACGCGAAGTACGTCGCGAAGGGCGACGGCGCGTGGGAGGTGACCACCGGCCCCGCGCACGTGCTGTGGGCCGCCGGCGACACGGCGAGCGGCCGCTACACCGCGCGCGCCCGCTTCACGCAGCTCGAGGCCCCGTCGCACCCCGAGGCGTTCGGCGTCGTCGTGGGGGGGCGCGACCTGGAGGGGGAGGGGCAGCGCTACACCTACTTCATCGTGCGCGGCACCGGCGAGTACCTGGTGCGCGTGCGCGAGGGCGCCGGGACGCGCGACGTGCGCGGGTGGACCGCCGCGCCGGCCGTCCCGAAGCAGGACGGCTCGGGGCGCGCGACCTACGACCTCGCGGTCCGCGTCGACCAGGACTCGACGCGCTTCCTCGTCGGCGAGACGCCGGTGTTCGCGGTCGCCGCGGGCGCGGTGCCGACGGACGGCGTCGCGGGGGTGCGGGTGAACCACAACCTGCACCTGGAGCTGCGGCCGGTGGCGATCACGCGCTGACGCGACGGGCGCTGCGGGCTGCGGACGGCGGGTTCGGATCCGCAGCCCGCAGCCCGCAGCTCAGCCCCGCCACGTCTCCCCGTGCCGCGGGATCCACAGCCGCGCGGGGTCGAGTCCCGCCGCGTCCCATGCGGCCCGCGTCCGCGCCGGCGGCTCGTCCACCGGCTCGTCGGTGAGCACGAAGGTGCCGAAGTGCATCCCGCCGAACGCGGGCGGCGGGAGGTCGGGGCGCGACGCGCGCTGCCCCTCGGCGACGGCGCGCCACGCCGCCACCGCGTCGTCGGGGTCCATGTGCACCGGGCGCATGAACCAGCGCGGCGCGTACGCGCCGATCGGCACCAGCGCCAGCGCGAACGGCCCGCGCTCGGCGCCGATGCGCGCGAACTCGGGGTGCAGCCCGGTGTCGCCCGAGTAGAACACCCCCGGCGCGTCGCCGGCGTGCAGCGTCCACCCGCCCCACAGCGACGCGTCGCGGTTCGAGACGCCGCGCCCCGAGAAGTGCTGCGCCGGCACGAAGCCGACGCGCAGCGGGCCGACGTCGCGCGTCTCCCACCAGTCCAGCTCCGCCGCCCCGGGCGCGCCGAGCGCCGCGAGGGTGCGCGCGACGCCGAGCGGGGCGAGCCAGCGCGCCTTCGGGTGGAGCCGCGCCAGCGCGCGCACGGTCGGCGCGTCGAGGTGGTCGTAGTGGTCGTGCGAGTGCAGCACGAGGTCGAGCGGCGGCAGCGCCTCGAGCGGCAGGCCGGGGGGCGTGAAGCGGCGCGGCCCGGCGAACGGCACCGGCGACGCGCGCTCGCCGAACACCGGGTCGACCAGCACGTTCCACCCGCCGACCTGCAGCAGGAACGCGCTGTGCCCGATCCAGGTGGCGGTGACCGCGCCGGGGGCGGCGCGCGGCGCGTCGAACGCCGGCGAGACGCGCGGGAACGCCGCCGCCACGCGCGCCGGGTCGGGGGTCCGGAGCACGCCGCGCCGCTCGACCAGCATCCAGCGCAGCAGCCCGGCGAGGCCGGCGCGCTCGCTGCCGGGCCACGGGTTCGCGAAGCCGCCGCCGGGGCGGCGGTGATCGGGGGTCTGGGTCACGCGCGGAGAGCAAGCACGCGCGCCCGGCGCGCGCAAGGCGCCGCCGGGCGTCACGCCGGCGGTCGGGACGTCGGACGGCGTGACGCGGGGAGCCCGCGGCGTGACGCGGAACCCCTCAAGTTTTCGCGAATCGGCGCGCAAAGGCGCTCAAGTCCGCGCATGACGGGGCCGACATCTCTTGGCGAGGGCTGATCCGAGGCGCGTGCCACAGACGGCGCGGCCACTCCCCCTCCAACGGACCCGCACCATCCCCGTCATGACGACCGCCCGCTTCCGCACCGCCGCCGTCCGCACCCTCGCCGCGAGCGCGATCGCGCTGCTCGCCGCCTGCGCCGACGGCGCGTCCGCGCCGCGGCTCCCGCAGGCCGCCCCCGACGCCGCGCCGCGCCGCGACCTGCTCGGCGCGACGCTCGGGACGGTGACCGCGCCGACGGCGGTGCAGGGGCTGCTGTGGCTCAAGGAGGCGAAGCAGGAGACGGCGACCAAGGTGATCGGCCCCGCCGGCGGCAGCCTCGGCGTCGGCGGCATGAAGCTGACGGTGCCGAAGGGCGCGGTGACGACGAACCTCACGTTCAGCGTGACGCGCGTCGGCGGCCGCATCGTCGCCTACGAGTTCCAGCCGCACGGCACCACGTTCCGCGTGCCGGTGAAGCTCGAGTTCGAGACGAAGGGGATCGACTTCGCGTCGATGGCCGGCGCGTCGCGGATCGCCGGGGCGCACTTCCTCGACGCGTCGGCGCTCGACCAGACGCTCGGCCTCGCGCTGGTGACCGAGTTCGCGCCGACGATCGTCGCCGTCGACAAGTCGAAGGTCACGATGGAGGTGCCGCACTTCTCGGGGTGGATGGTCTCCACCGGCCGCCGCTGAGCGAGGGGACGCGACCGATGATCAAGCGCCTCCTGCTCCCCGCCGTCGCCCTGCTCGCCGCCTGCGGCGACGCGGCCACCGCCCCGCTCGCGCCGGCCGACGCGCCGAGCCGCGGCACGATCAGCATCAGCAGCAGCACCGGCTCGAGCAGCTCCGGCGGCGACACGTCGCGCGTGAGCTTCAGCTACGGCCCGAACACGTCGGTGACCGTGCGCGTCGGCGCCCACAAGGTGGTGTTCCCGACCAACGCGGTGTGCGACCCGGCCACGTCGGGGTACGGCCCCGCGACCTGGAACTCGGCCTGCACGCCGCTGTCGAAGTACATCACCTTCCAGGCGAAGGCGTGGACCGACGCGAGCGGGCGTCCGCAGATCCGCTTCAGCCCGGACGTGCGGTTCGTGCCGACGAAGACCGTGACGCTCTACCTCTACGACAAGGCGGCGGCCAACGACCCGGCGTTCCGTTTCGCGTGGTGCCCGACCGGCGCCGCGAGCTGCGTGGACGAGTCGAAGACCGACGCCAGCCTGGTGCCGCAGCGCGACCCGGCGAACGGCTTCCTGTTCGGCCGCATCAAGCACTTCAGCGGCTACACCGTGGTCGTCGACCGCGCCGGCGGCGAGGACAGCGGCTTCGGCTTCTGAGCGGACGGGCGGTCGCGGCTGGGCGGGCGGCGTGGATCGTGCACGCCGCCCGCCCCGTCCCGCGTCCCCGCCCCGATGAGCGACCCGACCGCCGGCCCGCGCCTCGTGCGCGCCCCGGACTTCCCCGCAGGGCTCGACTGGCTGCACACCGACGGGCGCGCGCTCGCGCTCCCCGACCTGCGCGGCCGCGTCGCGCTGCTCGACTTCTGGACGTACGGCTGAATCAACTGCGTCCACGTCCTCCCGCAGGTGCGGGAGCTCGAGCGCCGGTTCCCCCGCCAGCTCGCCGTCGTCGGCGTGCACAGCGGGAAGTTCATCGCCGAACGCGAGACGGCGCGCATCGCGCACGCCGCCGCGCGCCTGGGGGTGCACCACGCGGTCGTCAACGACCGGCAGTTCCGCGTCTGGCGGTCGTGGGCGGTGCGCGCCTGGCCGACGCTGGCCGTGGTCGACGCGCGCGGCTACGCGGTCGCCGTGCAGGCCGGCGAGCTGACCGCCGACGAGCTGATGCCGCTGGTCGCCGCGCTGGCCGCCGAGCCGGCGATGGCGGCCGACCTCCCGACGCCGCCCGCGCCCGCGCCGCCGCCGGCCGACTCGGCGCTGCGCTACCCCGGCAAGGTGGCGGTCTCGGCGCCCGACGCCGACGGCGTGCGCCGCCTCGCGGTCGCCGACTCGGCGCGCCACCGCGTGCTGGTCGGCCGCCTCGACGCGGGCGGGACGCGGCTGACCGTCGAGCGCGTGGTCGGGCGCGGCGGCGCGACGTCGGCCGGCACGGGGCCGGTGGGCACGGGGGCGACGCGCGACGACCTGCGCGCGGCCGCCGACGGCCCCGCCGACGCGGCCACCTTCGACAACCCGCAGGGGCTCGCGTTCGGGACGGGGGCGCACGCGGGGACGCTGTTCGTCGCCGACGCCGGGAACCACGCGGTGCGCGCGGTCGACCTGGCGACGGGCGCGGTGCGCACCCTCGCCGGCACGGGCGCCCGCGTCCGGACGCGCGAGGACCGGCGCGCCGGCGCGCTGGCGTCGCCGTGGGACCTCGCGTACGCCGTCGTCGACGGGCGCCCGACGCTGGCGGTGGCGATGGCGGGGACGCACCAGCTGTGGATCGTCGACCCCGCGACCGGCGCCGCCAGCGCGCACGCCGGCGGGCGCGGGGAGGACCTGATGGACGGCGCGCTGGCCGACGCGCTGCTCGCGCAGCCGATGGGGATCGCGACCGACGGCCGCACGCTCTGGTTCGCCGACGCCGAGTCGAGCGCGGTGCGCGCCGCCGACGCCGCGCCGGCGGGCACGGTGCGCACGGTCGTCGGCACCGGGCTGTTCGACTTCGGCGACCGCGACGACGTCGGCGACGCCGCCCGGCTGCAGCACCCGCAGGGCGTCGCGCTGGCCCCCGACGGCCGCCTCCTCGTCGCCGACAGCTACAACGACGCGCTCCGCTGGGTCGACCCGGCCACGCGCGCCGTCACGACCTGGCAGCGCGGCTTCCACGAGCCCGGCGGGCTGGCGATCGGCGGGGGGCGGGTGTGGGTGGCGGACACGAATGCGCATCGCGTCGTCACGCTGGACCTGGACACCGGGGAGCAGGCGGAGGTCGCGCTGACCTGAAGGGCGGGAGTCGTCACCGCGGGAGTCCTCACGGCGGGAGTCGCGACTGCGTACCTTCCAGCGCGCGGTCGCGACTCCCGCCGTTGCGACTCCCGCTCTCGCGACTCCCGCAGTACCCGGTCATGTCGACTGCCCACAAGACCCTCAACGCCGCCTTCAAGACGAAGGCGTTCGCCGCCGCGTACTACTTCCACGGCGAGGACGACTACCTGAAGGAGGACGCGGTGCGCCAGCTGATGGCGGCCGCGGTCGACCCGGCGACGCGGGACTTCAACTGCGAGGTGCGGCGGGGGGGGGAGCTGGACGCGCAGACGCTCGACGGGCTGCTGGCGACGCCGCCGATGATGGCGGAGCGGCGGCTGGTGGCGGTGCGCGACGTCGGGGCGCTCAAGAAGGACGCGCGCGCGGCGCTCGACCGGTACCTGCAGCGGCCGGCGCCCGACACCGTGCTGCTGCTCCTGTCGCCGGCGGGGGCGAAGGCCGATGCGAAGCTCGCCGGGGCGGCCGACGCGTACGAGTTCGCGCCGCTGAACGAGGAGCGCACCGCGCGCTGGATCGCGCACCACGCGCAGGCGGAGCTGGGCGCGACGGTCACCCCGGAGGCGGTGCGGCTGCTGGTCGGCGGCGTCGGGACCGAGCTGCAGCAGCTCGCGGCGGAGCTCGACAAGGTGGTGAGCTACGCGCGCGGGGAGCGCGACGCGGCGGGCGGCGGCGGCGGCGAGATCGTGGTCGACGAGGCGGCGGTGACGGCGGTCGTGGGCGTGCGCCGCGGCGAGACCCTCGGCGACCTGCTCGACGCGGTGGCGCGGCAGGACGCGCGCACGGCGGCGGCGCTGGTCGGGCACGTGCTCGCGCAGCCCAAGGCGTCGGCGGTGACGACGGTGTTCGCGCTGTCGACGCAGATGCTGGCGATCGCGTGGGGGCAGGCGCGGCGCGCGCAGGGGGCGTCGCCGGGCGCGCTCAACGGCGAGTTCTTCAACCTCCTCAAGGAGGCCGGGGGCGCCTACGTCGGGCGGCCGTGGGGGGAGGCGGTGAAGGCGTGGGTCGCCGCCGTGGACCGCTGGACCGCGCCGGCGCTGGACCGCGCGCTGACGCTGCTGCTGGAGGCCGACGCGTCGCTCAAGGACACGCGCGTGTCGTCGGACGAGCAGGTCGTGGACACGCTCGTGCTCGCGCTGTGCGCGCTGCCGAACGACCGGGGGCGGCGGGCGGCCTGACAAGGGCGGCTGCGCGGCTGCGCGGCTGCGCAATTCAACAGCAGGGAGAACGGATCGGGCGGATGAGAAGGATGCTTCGGATCGCTCCTCGCGGCTCCGAACGCCCATCCGCCGGATCCGTCCTGATCGGACCTGATCCGATTCCCCGATGGTTGAACCGTGACCGGTCGCGACCGGATGCCGGGCGCGATCAGGTCGCAGCTCTTCAGTCCGGCCGGGCCGCGATGGCCACCGCCGCGATCTGGTCGGCGACGGGCTCCAGGAAGTTCCGGTCCTCCCAGTAGCCGACGTGCGCCGCCGGGCTCCAGCCGGTGAGCGCGCTCCCCACCTCGATCGCGTGGTCGGCGTCGACCGCGTCGGCGTACGCGTGCTCGCCGGGCGCGAGCGGGGCCAGCGGCTCGACGGTGCGGAGCGGCCAGCCGAGGACGTCGTCGGGGTCGTAGTAGTTGTGCCACCGCGCGACGGCGCGCACCGCGGGGGAGAGCAGCGGGCTCTCGCGCGGCGGGGCGACGGCGACGACCTTCGGCAGCCCCAGCGTGAAGAGCGGGAGCGTGCTGCCGAAGGTGACCAGCCCCGCCAGCGTGTGCAGCCGCTCGAACGGCGTGTCGGCGGGGGTGCGGCCGGTGGCCGGGTGCTGCGCGTCCCACAGGTAGTCGGACGCGATGACGCTGCCGAGCGAGTGGGCGACGACCACGACCGGCGCGTCGACGTCGCCGAGGGCGCGGCGGAGGGCGCCGAGGTGGTCGTGCATGCGGTCGTGGACGTCGTCGTATACGCTGCGCCCGCCGGTCGGGGCGCGGCGGTAGGCGACCGCGTCGCCGAGCGCGTTGACGACGAAGCCGCGCAGCCCGCGGTAGGCGAGCGGGCCGCCGCGGCCGAGCTGGGCCAGGAGGTCGCGCTCGCGGTCGTTGAGCAGGTCGGCCCAGTAGCCGCGGCGGAACGCCACCTCGGCGTCGCCCACGCCGCGCCGCGCGAGACGGGGGCGTATCGCACGCTCGAACTCGACGCCGAAGGTGCGCTCGCTCTGTTCGCCCATCCCGTGCACCAGGAGCACGCCGGTCCGCATCCGGGCAAATGTAGCCGCCGGGGCACGCGGGCTGCGGCCCCCCCGCGCCGGCACTTCCTGCGAGTCCACGTACCAGATCACGAGCGGAGGTAGGACATGCGCGTTCGACGCACTCCACTGAGCGCGGCCGCGCTGACGGTCGTGCTCGTCGCCGGCGCGGCGGGCCCCGCGTCGGCCCAGCAGCCCGCCACGCGCGACACCACCCGCGCGCCACGCACCGGCAGCGCGAGCGGCGAGGTCGTCCCCGGCCGGGTCACGAAGGAGATCCCCACCGCGCGGCCGGCGACGCCGACCCCGGGCGCCGCGCGCACGGACTCGGCGACTCCGATGCGGGCGCCGTCCCCGTCGCCCGACATGGCGGGGGCGGGCGCGGACGCGGCGGCGGCGCCGATCGTCGCCTCGCTGCGCTCCGACGCGCACGCGCTGGCGCTCCTGCACGAGTCCAACCTCGGCGAGATCGCCGCCGGGCAGCGCGCGGTGCGCGAGGCGGCCGACTCGGGCGTGCGCGCGTTCGCGCAGCGGATGATCACCGAGCACACCGCGCTCGACCAGCAGGGGATGCAGCTCGGCCAGCGCGCCGGCGTCGCGCCGGCGCTCCCCGACAGCCAGCTCCCGGCGCTCCAGCAGCGCGAGCTGCAGATGCTGCCGAGCGGCACCGGCGGCGCGGCGAGCACCACGACCCCAGCCAGCGGCAGCGCGCTCAGCGGCGCGACCCCCGGCACGACGCCCGGCGGCACGTCGCCGGCCAGCAGCCCGATGCCGGGCACGACGGGCACGCCCGGCACGACGGGAAGCACCACGGGCGGGACCACCGGCGGCACGCCGCCGACGGGGACCACCACCGATCCGACGCGCGGGAGCGGTCGGGTCGCGGGCGCGACGACGCCCGGCGTGACCCCCGGGGGTACGAGCCCGGCGAGCAGCCCGATGCCCGGCACCACCGACACCACGCGCGCCGGCGCCGCCGCGAACCCGCACGCGGGGCACGACATGAGTGCCGGCGCGATGAGTGCGGGCGGCGGCGCGAGCGCGTTCGACCGCGCCTACGTCGCGCAGCAGGTGGCCGCGCACGCGCGCACGCTCGCCCTCGTCGACGCGGCGATCGCGCGCGGCGAGAACGCCGAGCTGAAGACGGCGCTCCAGTCGCAGGTCCGCCCGGCGGTGGCGGCGCACCTTGAGGAGGCGCGCGCGCTGCAGGCGCGGGTCGGCGGGCGGTAGCCCTACAACGCGCTGCGGGCTGCGGACCGCGGGTTCGAATCCGCAGCCCGCAGCCCGCAGCGTCGTTCGGGCGGAGCCTACGGCTGGTCCTGGATCCCCACCGCCGTCGGCGCCTGCGGCGCGCCCGGCGTGTCCTCGATCGTCTTGAGGACGTCGCGCCAGGCGAACTTCTTCCCGCTGCCGAGGACGTAGTAGTCCATCCACGCCTTCTCGGCGACGCTCTTCACGAGGCGGTTGCGCGGGTCGGGGATGCCGTGCGAGGCGCCCGGGTACATGTAGAGCTCCGTCGGCACGTTGAGCTTCTTGAGCGCCATGTGCAGCTCGACGCTCTGCGGGCTCGGGACGCGCGGGTCGCCCTCGACGACGTGGATCATCGTCGGCGTCTTGGCGGCCTTGATGTACTTGATCGGCGACTGGTTCCAGTACGCGTCGAAGTCCTCGTACGGGAGCTTGTTGCCGAGGTAGAACTGGCGGTTCCGCTGCACGTCGCTCTGCGCGTACATCGAGATCCAGTTCGACGTGCCGGCGCCCGAGGAGATCGCCTTGAAGCGGTCGGTGTGCGTGAGGATCCAGTTCGACCAGTGGCCGCCGGCGCTCCACCCGAGGACGCCCATCTTCGTGGAGTCGACCATGCCGTCGGCGATCAGCTTGTCGACGCCGGTCATGATGTCCTGGTAGCCGGGGTCGAAGTAGTTGCCGACGATCCCCGTCTTGTGCGCCTCGCCGTAGTTGGTCGAGCCGCGGTAGTTGGGCATCAGCACGACCCAGCCGCTGCCGGCGTAGACCTGCGCGCCGTAGCCGCCGTTGAAGCCGAGGACGTCCGCCGAGGCCGGGCCGCCGTGGATGGCGACGAGGAGCGGGTACTTCTTCCCGGGCTCGTAGCCGACCGGCTTCACGAGCACGCCGCCGACCGGCTTGCCGTCCTTGGACGTCCAGGTGATCTCGGTGGTCTCGCCGAGGGCGAGGCTGCGCACCTGCGGGTTGGCGTCGGTGAGCTGCGTCCACGCCGCGCGCCGCGCGACCTGCTCGATGGACGGCGCCAGGTACAGCGTGGCCGGCGTCGCCGGGTCGCTGTACTGGACCAGGATGCGCTTCGTGTCGTCGTCCTGCACGACCTGCAGCGACGCCTTCTCGCTGGTGACCTGGCGGACGTTGCCGCTCGCCACGTCGAGCGCGAAGAGCTGGTTGGTCGCCTTCAGCCCCTCGTTGAAGTAGATCGTCTTCCCGTCCTTCGACCAGAAGTCGGCGCCGACGTCGCCGTCGAACGACGCGCCGACCTTGCGCCACTGGCCGCCCCTGTCGTCGACCCGGCGCAGGTAGACGCGCCGGTTCTTCATGTTGTAGGCGGTCATGTCGTCGGACGCCGAGAAGGCCATCCACTTGGAGTCGGGGGAGAAGGAGATGCCGCTCTCCCCGCCCTCGTCGTTCGTGGTCAGCCGCTCGATCGCGTTCCCCTGCGTGTCGAGCAGGTACAGGTCCGAGTAGATCCCCTGCTCGGTGACGTTGCGCTTGTACCGGTTGTTGGGGACGCCCTGGAAGCCGACGTAGCGCCCGTCCTCGGAGAGGACGAAGTTCGTCACCGAGAGCGACGTGTCGCGCGTGAGGCGCGTCGTCTTCCGGTCGGCGACGTCCATCACCCACAGCGACGACGTCGGCGCCTCGGCGTTGCGCACGTTGGCGGTGAAGCGCTTCTCGCGGCGGAGCTTCTCGTCGCGGTCGACGGTGTCGGCGGTGACGAAGTAGATGCGCTTCGCGTCGGGGCTCCAGCGCCACAGGCCGACGCCGGTGGGGTGCTTGGTGAGCGCCGTCGCCTTGAGCGAGTCGAGCGGGGTGCCCGCGGCGAGCGCCGCGACGGGGAGGGCGTGCAGCTGCTCCTCGTCGGTCTTGCCGGCGCGGTAGACGAGCCACTGCCCGTCGGGGCTGAACTCGAAGTTCGAGACGCCGTCCTTGGCGTCGGTGACGCGGCGCCCCTCGCCGCCGTCGGGGCGCATCACGTAGAGCTGCTGCTGCTGCGCCTGCGCGGCCGGCGCCTCGCGGTTGGAGGCGAAGACGAAGTACGCGCCGTCCTTCGCCCACTTCGGCGCGGTCTCGTTCTTGTCGCGCGTGAAGGTGAGCTGGCGCGTGCTCTTCACGCCGCCGCTCGTCGACACGACGTAGAGGTCGGACTGCGAGCGCGCCTCCTTCCAGTCGGGGGAGGAGAGCGTGTACAGCGCCCACTTGGCGTCGGGGCTGAGCGCGACGTTGCCGACGCCCTTCGTGTACTGCATGTCGACGAAGGTCATCGGCCGCTTGGCGCCCGGCGCGGCGGCCGGCGTGGCGGCGGGGGCGGCCTGGGCGGCCAGCGCCGCCGGCGCGCGGGCGCACGGCC
>NZ_JARGEK010000006.1 GCF_029211165.1 Roseisolibacter sp. H3M3-2 | reverse complement strand
CGCGCGCCCTCGCGCGCCCCCGCCTCGACCGGCCACACCTCGGCGCGCGGCGCGTAGTGGCGCTCGACCATCCCGGGGGCGGCGCGCGGCGCGTCCACGCGGTCGGGGACGGCCCCCGGCGTCGGCGTCTCGCCGAGCACCGCGCCGATCGCCTCGGCGCCGAGCGGGCCGGGACGGAGCAGCGCCGGCCGCGCGCCGGTGAGGTCGACGACGGTGGACTCGATCCCGACGCCCGCCGGGCCGCCGTCGACGATCAGGTCGACGCGGTCGCCGAGCGCCTTGGCGACGTGGGCGGCGGTGGTGGGGGAGAGCTCGGTGAACCGGTTGGCGCTCGGGGCGGCCACGGGGAGCGCCGCGGCGCGCAGCAGCGCCAGCGCCACCGGGTGGGCGGGGACGCGCACCGCGACCGCCGGCAGCCCCGCCGTCAGCGCGTCGGGGACGTGCGGGCGCTTGGGGAGGACGAGCGTCAGCGGCCCCGGCCAGAAGGCGGCCGCCAGCCGCTCGGCGGCGTCGGGCCACGCGGCGGCGAGGGCGCGCGCGCCGTCGGCGTCGGCCGCGTGGGCGATGAGCGGGTTGTAGCTGGGCCGCCCCTTGGCGGCGAAGATGCGGCGCACCGCGTCGGCGTCGAGGGCGTGCGCGCCCAGGCCGTAGACCGTCTCGGTGGGGAAGGCGACCAGCCCGCCGGCGCGCAGCACGGCCGCCGCCTCGGCGAGGACGGCGGGGTCGGGCGCGGCGGGGTCGACGCTCCGGATCGGCATGGCGCAAAGCTAGCGGCATCGACCGTGCTGCTGACGCGCGGTCGGACCCGTCCCATCCCCGACCACCGGAGACCGCCTGATGAGGGCCATCCCGCTCCCCCGCGGCGCGCTGGTGCTGGGCGCGCTCGTCCTGCTCGGCGCGCCCGCCGCGTCGCGCGCCCAGACCGCGACCGCCAGCGTGCGCGGCTACGTCACCGGGGGTGCGGCGGCCGGCGCCGCCGGCGCCCCCGTGTCGGACGTGCAGGTGGTCGCGCGCGACGTCGCGACCAACCAGCAGCGCGGCACGCTCACCAACGCCGCCGGCTTCTACTTCATCGGCGGGCTGCGCCCCGGCCGGTGGGAGATCACGGCCCGCCGCGTCGGGCTGACGCCGCAGACGCGCGCCGTGCAGCTGCAGATCGGGCAGACGCTCGACCTGAACCTGCGCGTCAGCGAGGCGGCGGTCACCCTGTCGACGGTGACGGTGCAGGCGGAGGCCGAGGGGACGGAGGCGCGGACGTCGGAGATCAGCACGAACGTGTCGCGCGAGCAGATCCAGAACCTGCCGAACTTCGAGCGCAACTTCCTCGACATCGCGCGGCTGGCGCCCGGCATCACGTCGCAGAACGTGAACAGCACCGACAAGACGTTCGCGGCCAGCGGGCAGCCGGCCGACGCGGTGAACGTCTTCATCGACGGCGCAACGTACAAGAGCGACGTGCTGACGGGCGGGGTGGCGGGGCAGAACGCCAGCAAGGGGAATCCGTTCCCGCAGGACGCCGTGCAGGAGTTCCGGGTCATCACGCAGAACTACAAGGCGGAGTACCAGCGGGCGGGGAGCGCGATCATCACGGCCACCACGCGCAGCGGGTCGAACACCGTGGAGGCGAGCGCGTTCGGGTTCAACGTGAACAACGCGCTGGTGTCGCGCGACGCGTTCACGGCGGGGCGCAACGGGCCGCGGCCGCAGTACAAGCGGTGGCAGGCCGGCGGGAGCCTGGGCGCGCCGATCGTGCGGGACAAGCTCTTCATCTTCGGCACCTACGAGCTGAACCAGCGGACCGAGCCCGCGAACGTCCTGTTCGGGCGCGACAGCTCCTTCGCGCCCGCCGCACTTCTCGCGCAGCTGCGCCCGTACACCGGCGGCAACGCGCAGGAGTTCCGGTCGCACCTCGGCTTCGCGAAGATCACCTGGAACGCGAGCGCCGGCAGCACGGTCGACGCGAGCTTCAGCATGCGGAAGGATCACGACTTCCGCGGCTTCGGCAACCAGACGTCCTACGAGGCCCGCGAGAACCTCGACATCGACGTGATGACCGGGATCGCCAACTGGCGGCTCTCCGGGAACCGCTGGCTGAACGAGGCACAGGTCTCGACGCAGCTCTACCAGTGGAAGCCGACCTGGATCAACGGGGACCTGATCGGCCGCCAGTACAACGAGATCCTCCGCATCGGCGGCAAGGACTCGCAGCAGGACTTCGACCAGACGCGCGTCTCCCTGCGCGACGACGTCACCCGCAGCGCGGTGCAGTTCGCCGGCGACCACGTGTTCAAGTTCGGCGGCAACGTCGACTTCCTCGGATACAGCGCGATCAAGGCGCAGACCCAGAACCCGGTCTTCCGCTTCCGTCGCGACGAGCAGTACGCCAGGCCCTACGAGGCGTCCTTCGGCTTCGGCGACCCGCGCGTCGAGACCGACAACACCCAGTTCGGCTTCTACGCGCAGGACGACTGGACGATCGGCCGCCGGCTGGTGCTGAACCTCGGCCTTCGCTGGGACGCCGAGACGAACATGATCAACAACGACTACGTCACGCCGCAGGCGCTGGCGGACTCGCTGCGCGGGCCGCTGAACGCGCAGCTCTTCGTGCGGCAGACGATCCCCGACCCGGCCAACCCGGCCGGGACCACGACGCGCAACGTGCGCACGGTCGACATGCTGGGCGGGATCGAGAACTTCCTCTCGAACGGCAGCAACCGCCCGATGTACAAGAAGGCGTGGCAGCCGCGGCTCGGCGCGTCGTTCGACGTGTTCGGCGACACGCGCACGGTGCTGTTCGGCGGCTACGGGCTGTACTACGACCGCACCGTCTGGAACAACGTCCTCGACGAGCAGTTCCGCCGGCAGTTCGGCGTCTACACCGTGACCTTCCGCGGGACGCAGGCCGCCTGCGCCGCCGAGACCGACGCGGCGGTCCGCAACCGCTGCACGGCGTGGGACGAGCGGTACTACGACCCCGCCCAGCTGCGGTCGCTCACCGGGTCCGTCGGCATCCCCGAGGTGTTCCTGGTGAAGAACGACCTCGTGCCGCCCAGCACGCAGCAGTACAGCGGCGGGGTGCGGCAGGCGGTCGGGCCGACCCAGGTCACGCTGACGTACAACGGGGTGCGCGGCCGCAACTTCATGAACTTCGTCCGCGGCGCCTACACCATCGGCACGCCGGGCGCGGCGCGGCAGAACTACGCCGCCGTGTTCCTCTCGGACGACCGGGTGAAGACGTGGTACGACGCCGTCCAGCTGCAGGTGGACAAGCCGATCCGCGGCGCCGACCGGTGGGGCGGCTCCGTGGCCTACACGCTCGGGAAGTCCGAGGAGCAGGGGCAGAGCACGGACCTGTTCTGGGGCTTCGACGAGAAGTTCCCGACCGTCGCCGACCGCCCGCGCCGCCGCGCGCCCGGCGACCAGCGCCACAAGATCGTGATGAACGGCGTGTTCCGGCTCCCCGCCGACATCACCTTCTCGACGATCGTGAACCTGGCCAGCGGGATCACCGTCAACGCGGCCGACCAGACGCTCGGCACGGGGCAGTTCCAGTCGGTGACCTACACCTTCACCCCGCCCGGCCGCCCCTTCCTCGGCGTGGGGCACGTGTTCGCCTACCAGCAGGTCGACGTGCGCCTCGAGAAGGCGATCCCCGTCGCCGGCGGCAACCGCGTGAGCGTCGTCGCCGACCTGTTCAACGCGTTCAACAACGCGAACTACGGCTGCTTCAACACCACCATCCCGCCCGCCGGCCAGACGAACGCCAACTACGGGGCGCCGGGGTGCGCGGGGCTCGGCACGCGCCTCCAGCTGGGCCTCCGCTACGCGTACCGCGGCGCGGAGGGCGGCGGACGGTGAAGGGCGGGGGGAAGCGCGCGCTGGCGCTGGTCGCGGCGCTGACGATCGCGGGGGCGTGCCGGCCGGCGCCCCCGCCCGCGACGCCGGCGCCGGCACGCTACCAGCCGACCGCCGAGCAGCGGGCGTTCCTCGACACGCTCGGCCGCCGGACCTTCGACTGGTTCTGGGACACCACGAACCCGCGCAACGGGCTCACCCCCGACCGCTGGCCGACGAAGTCGTTCTCGTCGGTGGCGGCGGTCGGCTTCGCGCTCACGGCGTATCCGGTGGGCGTCGAGCGCGGCTGGGTCACGCGCGAGCAGGCGCGCGAGCGCGTGCTGACGACGCTGCGCTTCTTCCGCGACGCGCCGCAGGGGCCCGCGTCCACCGGCGTCACCGGGCACCGCGGCTTCTTCTACCACTTCCTCGACATGGAGACGGGCCTGCGCTTCCGGCAGGTCGAGCTCTCCACGATCGACACGGCGCTGCTGCTCGCCGGCGCGCTCACGTGCCGCGAGTACTTCGACCGCGCCGAGCCGGGCGACCTGGAGGTGCGCGCGCTCGCCGACTCGATCTACCGGCGGGTCGACTGGGCGTGGGCGCAGGCGGGGCGGCCGCTGGTGAGCATGGGGTGGCACCCCGAGAAGCTGCCGCGCAACCAGGACGCGAACGGCTTCATCCTCGCGAACTGGAAGGGCTACATGGAGGCGATGCTCCTCTACGTGCTCGCCCTCGGCTCCCCGACGCACCCGCTCCCCGACGGCGCGTGGGAGCGGTGGGCGGCGACGTACCAGTGGGACACGTTCCACGGGCAGGAGTTCGTCCAGTTCGGCCCCCTGTTCGGGCACCAGTACTCGCACGTCTGGATCGACTTCCGCGGGATCCAGGACCCGTACATGCGCGGGCGCGGGATCGACTACCACGAGAACTCGCGGCGCGCCACGCTCTCGCAGCGGCAGTACGCGATCGACAACCCGGGCGGCTGGCGCGACTACTCCGCCGAGGTGTGGGGGCTGACGGCGAGCGACGGCCCGCTCGACTCGACGCTCACCATCGACGGGCGCCAGCGCCGCTTCCACACCTACTGGGCGCGCGGCGCGGGGAAGGACGAGATCACCGACGACGGCACGATCGTCCCCACCGCCGCCGGCGGCTCGATCGCCTTCGCGCCGGAGGTGGTGATCCCGTCGCTGCTCGCGATGCGGAAGCGCTACGGCGACGACCTGTTCCAGCGCTACGGCTTCCTCGACTCGTTCAACCCGACGCTGCGCGAGCCGGGGCCGCGGCTGCAGCACGGACGCATCGTGCCCGGCAAGGGGTGGTTCGACGGCGACTACCTGGGCATCGACCAGGGGCCTATCATCGCGATGCTGGAGAACCAGCGCTCGGAGCTGGTGTGGCGGCTGATGCGCAAGAATCCGTACGTGATCCGCGGGCTGTGTCGGGCGGGGTTCAGCGGAGGGTGGATCGATGGGAAGTGCTGAGAGGGAGAGCGTCGAGCGTGGAGCGTCGAGCGTCGAGCGGATGCCCCTCGACGCTCGACGCTCGACGCTCGCCGGCCTGCTGCTGGCGGCGTGCCTAGCGACGTCGGTTGCGGGGGCGCAATCGCCGACCGCGACACGCCTCACCTCTCCTCGCGCGCAGAGGGTCGCCGACTCGCTCCTCGCGCTCATGACGCTCGAGGAGAAGCTCGGCCAGCTCACCATGTTCCCCGGCGCCTCCGGGCAGACGGGGCCCGCGGTGCCGCCGGCCGCCGACTCGGCGGTGCGGGCGGGGGCGATCGGGTCGTTCCTCAGCATCTGGTCGGTGCGCGACACGCGGCGGTTGCAGGGGCTCGCGCTGCAGTCGCGGCTGAAGATCCCGCTCGTGTTCGCGTACGACGTGATCCACGGGTGGCGCACGGTCTTCCCCGTGCCGCTCGGGATGGCGGCGACCTTCGACTCGGCGGGCACGGCGCAGGCGGCGCGCATCGCGGCCGTCGAGGCGGCGGCGGCGGGGGTGCACTGGACCTTCGCGCCGATGGTCGACATCGCGCGCGACCCGCGCTGGGGGCGCATCGTCGAGGGGGCGGGGGAGGACCCGTACCTCGGCAGCGTGCTGGCGGCGGCGCAGGTGGTCGGCTTCCAGGGCGACCGCGGGCAGCTCGCCGGCGCCGCGCCGCCGCCGACCGACGTGCTGCTCGCCACGCCCAAGCACTTCGCCGGCTACGGCTTCGCCGAGGGGGGGCGCGACTACAACACCGTCGAGCTGACCGAGCGCACGCTGTGGGACGTCGTCATGCCGCCGTTCGAGGCGGCGATCCGCGCCGGCGCGGCGACGATCATGGCGTCGTTCAACGAGATCGGCGGCACGCCCGCGCACGCCAGCCGCTGGCTGCTGCAGGACGTGCTGCGCGACCGGTGGCGCTTCGGCGGGCTGGTGGTGAGCGACTGGACGGGCGTGGCCGAGCTGATCCCGCACGGCCTCGGAGACTCGGCCACCGTCGCCGGGCGCGCGATCCGCGCCGGCGTCGACGTCGAGATGTCGAGCACCCTGTACCGCAGCACGCTGGCGGCCGAGATCCGCGCCGGGCGCGTGCCGATCGCGGCGGTGGATTCGGCGGTCGTGCGGCTGCTGCGCGCGAAGCACGCGCTCGGGCTGTTCGACGACCCGTACCGCTACTCCGACAGCACGCGCGAGCGTCGGGTGCTGCTGACCGCCGAGCACCGGCGGGCGGCGCGCGAGATCGCGCGCAGGGCGATCGTCCTGCTGGAGAACCGCGCCACCGGCGGCGCGCCGACGCTCCCGCTGCGCAAGGCGCTGCGCACGGTGGCCGTGATCGGCCCGCTCGCCGACGACCCGAAGTCGGCGCTCGGCAACTGGTGGGGCGCCGGGAAGCCGGAGGACGTCGTGAGCCCGCTCGCCGGGCTGCGGCGCGCGCTCCCGAACGCGCGGATCACCCACGTCCGCGGCGCGCCGGCCGACACGACGGACACGACCGGCTTCGCCGCCGCGCGCGCCGCGGCCCGCGACGCCGAGGCGGTGGTGCTGGTGCTCGGCGAGCGGCAGGACATGAGCGCCGAGGCGTCGAGCCGCGCGTCGATCGAGCTGCCGGGGGCGCAGCTGGCGCTCGCGCGCGCCGTGCTGCAGGCGGCGCGCGCGTCGAGTCCGGCCAAGCCGGTGGTGACGGTGCTGCTCAACGGGCGCCCGTTGGCGGTGCCGTGGCTCGCCGACAGCATGCCCGCGCTCGTGGAGAGCTGGTTCCTCGGCGTCGAGCACGGGAACGCGCTGGCCGACGTGCTGCTCGGCGACGCCGACCCTGGCGGGCGGCTCCCGGTGACGGTGCCGCGCGCGACGGGGCAGGTGCCGATCTACTACAACCACAAGCTCACCGGCCGCCCCGCCAACGCGAACAACCACTACACGAGCAAGTACATCGACCTGCCGTGGACGCCGCTCTACCCGTTCGGCTTCGGGCGGAGCTACGCGACCTTCGCGTACTCCGACCTGCGCGTGCCGGCGACGGGGCGCACGGCCGACTCGCTGGTGGTGAGCGTCACCGTCGCCAACACGTCGTCGCGCGCGGGCGACGAGGTGGTGCAGCTGTACGTGCGCGACGACGCGGGGAGCGTCACGCGGCCGGTGCGCGAGCTCAAGGGGTTCCAGCGCGTCACGCTCGGCGCCGGCGAGCGGCGCACGGTGCGCTTCACGCTGAAGCCCGAGCACCTCGCGTTCACCGCGCTCGACATGCGCCGCGTGGTGGAGCCGGGGGCGTTCACCGTGTGGGCGGGGGGCAGCTCGGCGGCGACGCTTGAGGGGCGGTTCCGGTTGAGCGGGGACACGGTCGTGGTCGCCCCCGCGCCGCCGCCGTACCGCTGATCCCCCGGCCGAGTTGCCGGGAGCGGCCGGCCGAGCGTATGGTGGGGACATGACGACCCCCGAGCGCTTCATCACGCCGCAGGAGTACCTCCGCCTCGAGCGCGCGGCGGAGGCCCGGAGCGAGTACTATCGCGGTCGGGTCTATGCCATGAGCGGCGCGAGCCGGCAGCACGCCCGGATCGTGCTCAACCTGGGCGTCGCCCTCCACGGACAGCTCGCCGGTGGCGCCTGCGAGCCCTTCGTCGCCGACCTTCGCACGAAGGTGCGAGCGAGCGGCTTCTATACGTACCCGGACGTCGTCGTCAGCTGCGGCGATGCCGAGACGGAGGACGAGCTCCGGGACACGCTGCTCAATCCGGCGCTGATCGTCGAGGTGTTGTCGCCCTCGACCGAGGCGTACGATCGCGGCGAGAAGTTCGCGCTATATCGCGAGCTGGACACCCTGCGCACGTACGTCCTCGTCGCCCAGGACCGCCCCCACGTCGAGGTCTTCGAGCGCGAGGGCGACCGCTGGATGCTGCGCGAGGTCTCGGGAATCGACGCCACGCTCGACCTCCCGACGATCGGCGCGTCGGTGCCGCTGCGCGAGCTGTACGCCCGCGTCGAATGGCCCGAGAACCCACCGCTCCGCGTCGTCCGCGAGGAGGCGCTGGTCTAGCGCTTCAGCAGCTCGGCCAGCGCGTCCTCGGTCGCGTCGAGGCACGCCGCCAGCCGGTCGGGGGTGTGGTCCCCCATGTGGCCGACGCGGAAGGTGCGCGCCTTCACCTTGCCGTAGCCGCTGCCGAGCACGAAGCCGCGCTGCTTGACCGCGCGCACCACGTCGTCGCCGGTGATCCCGTCGGGGACCGTCACCGCCGTGACCGTCGGCGAGCGGTGTCCCGCCGGCGCCAGGATCCCGATCCCGAACCGCTCCGCGCGCTCGTCCACCCAGCGGTGCGTCTGCGCGGCCAGCGCCGCGTGGCGCGCCCACCGCGCCGGCATCGACTCGGCGACGATCCGCCCCAGCTGCACCTCGGCGGCGTAGAGCAGCGAGGTCGCGGGCGTGTTGGGCGTCTGGTTCTTCCGGACGTACTCCTCGAACTCGGCGAGGTCGAAGTAGAGCCCGCGCGCGGTCGCCCGCGTCACGTTCGCCATGTACGCCTCCGACGCGACCGCGAACGCGAGCCCGGGCGGCATCGCCAGCGCCTTCTGCGACCCGGTGAGCGCGAAGTCGAGCGACCAGTCGTCGAACCGCAGCTCGGCGCCGCCCACCCCCGTCACGCTGTCGACCAGGCACGGCACCCCGTGCTCGGCCGCCGTCGCGCGGATCGCGCGCACGTCGTGCAGCGCCCCCGTCGACGTCTCCGAGTGCACGACGGTCATCGCCGAGTAGCGGCGCGCGCGCAGGCGGGCGGCCACGTCGTCGGGGGTGGTGATCCCCCCCGGCGCCACCTCCAGCACGTCGAGCTCGCGGTCGGTCTGCCGCACGATCTGCGCGAACCGCTCGCTGAACGCGCCGTTGACGACCGAGAGGATCGGCCCCTGCGGCACGCCGCGCACCGCGGCCTCCATCAGCCCCGTGGCCGACGACGACGAGACGAACACCGGGCGCGCGGTGTCGAAGACGACGCGCAGCCCGTCCTGCAGGCGCGCGAACATCCCCTCGAACTCCCTGCCGCGGTGCGCGATCATCGGGCGCGTCATCGCGGCCAGCACCTCGGGGCGGACCTCGGTGGGGCCGGGGAGGAAGAAGGTGCCGAACGGGGTCGTCATGGGTCGGTCATGAGGAGGTCGACGAGCGCCTCGAACGAGGGCACCTCGTGCTGCGCGGCCCGCACGACGGCGTCGCGCCGCGCGAAGCCGGTGAACGCGGCGAGGGCGTCGCACGCCCCGCCCATCGCGACGTCGGTCGAGCCGTCGCCCACCGCCAGCGCGGGGCGCGGCATCCCCGCCGCCAGCGCGTCGGCCACCACGCGCCGCTTCCCGTCCTGCGTGGCCAGCGGCGAGCCGGCGTCGTACGACCAGTAGCCGCCGCCCCCGTCGAGCACGACGTCGACGGCGTGCACGTCGGCCAGCGCGAACCCGAGCTCGCGCGCCACCGGCCAGATGGCCTGCCGGATCCCGCCGCTCACGAGCGCGAGGCGCACCCCCTCGCCGCGCAGGAACTCGATCGCCCCCACCGCGTCGGGCGCCAGCGCGTCGGCGTACGCCCGCGCCAGCCCCGCCAGGTCGTCGCGCCCGGGGCGCACCAGCGCCAGCCGCTCGCCGTACACCGCGTCGAGCGGGATCTCCCCGCGCATCGCGCGCTCCGTCGCCTCCGCCACGCGCGCGGCGACGTCCGGCCCGCGCCGCTCGGCGAGCCAGTCGATCCCCTCGACGCCGCAGAGGGTCGAGTCGACATCGAGGAACAACGACGCGAAGCGAGGCATGCGATGGTGTGGGGGGCGCTGCGGGCTGCGGGCTGCGGGCTGCGGGCTGCGGGTTCTCGGTCGAATCCGCAGCCCGCAGCCCGCCGCGGTTCACGGTGCGAAGACGTTCCCCGGCGCCAGGATCCCCTTCGGGTCGAGCGCGAGCTTCGTCGCCTGCATGAGCGCAAACTGCTCCGGCGACAGCTGCAGCGGCAGCCACCGGCGCTTGAGCTTCCCGATCCCGTGCTCCGCCGCCACCGTGCCGCCCATCGACAGGACGTGCCGCAGGGTCGCGTCGACGGCGCGCTCGATCGTCTCCAACTCGTGCGGGTCGTGCGCCAGGAAGTGCTGGTGCGGGTGCCCGTTGCCGGCGTGGCCGAAGGTGCCCACCGGCGCGACGCCGAAGGTCGCGGCGATCGCGTTCGCCGCCTCCAGCGCCTCGCGCAGCCGCGGGTACGGGACGGCCCAGTCGGTCGACACCTTGCGCCCGCCCTGCGCGCGGAAGCGCGCCGCGCGCTCGTTGAGCGTCGCCGGCACCGCGTGGCGCATGCGGCGCGCCTGGTGCAGGTTCGCCTCCCCCTCGAACACCTGGATGTCGTCGGCCAGCACGTCGTGCGCCTCGGCGAGCGCGAGCCAGGCGTCCAGCGGCGGCTCGGCGTCGCCGAACGACTCCTCCTCGGTGTAGACGTACGCGCGCGCGTCCTGCCCCCACGTCCCGCCGACGAAGTCGCGCGCGATCGCGAACGCCTGCTCGTCGAGGTACTCGAGGCAGCGCGGGTTCACCCCCGCCACCCCCGCGTCGCGCGCCGCGCGGGCGGCGGCGATGAAGCCGAGCGCCGACGCGGCGGTGGGGAAGGGGAGGCCGAGCCCCGTCACGGCGGTCGGCAGCGGCAGCAGCCGCAGCTCCGCCTCCAGCACGACGCCGAGCGTCCCCTCGCTCCCCACGAACCAGTCGAGCAGGTCGTGCACCGGCGCGTAGCCGGCGACGTTCTTCTCCATCGCGGGGCGCCGCAGCTCCAGCACGCGCCCGTCGGCCAGCGCCACCGTGAGGCCGAGCACGTGCGGGCGCGTCGCGCCGTACTTGAGCGACCGCGCGCCGCTCGAGTTGCAGGCGATCGAGCCGCCGAGCGTGGACTCCTCCTCGCTGGTCGGGTCGGGGGCGAAGAGCAGCCCGTGCGCCGCGGCCGCGCGCTTCACGTCGCCGAGCAGCGCGCCCGGCTGCACGCGCATCGTGCGCGCGGCGGGGTCGAGGTCGAGCACGCGGTCCATCGTACGCAGCGACAGCACGATCCCGCGGTCGGCGATCGACCCGCCGACGTAGCTGGTCTGCGCGCCGGCGGCGGTGACGGGCGTGCCGGCGGCGTGCGCCTCGCGCAGCAGCGCGACCACCGCGTCGGCCGAGTCGGGGCGCGCCACCGCCTCGGGGACCAGCCGCAGCCCCGAGGCGTCCTGCGCGAACCCCTCGCGGATCGCGGGGTCGGTGACGAGCGCCGGCGCGGTCACGGGAGGCGACACCGGGCGCTCACTCGCCGCGGAACCGCACCACCGACGCGCCCTGCACGTCGGGGAGCTCGCACAGCCGCTGCCGCACCGACGCGTCCACCTTGCCGTCGACCGAGATCACGGCCAGCGCCTCGCCCCCCTGCGCCAGGCGCGCCTGGTGGTACTCGGCGATGTTGACCCCCGCGTCGCCGAGCAGCGTGCCGACGCGGCCGATGACGCCGGGGACGTCGCGGTTGGTGAGCACGATCAGCGACTGGCGCGGGTTCACGTCGACGTGGAAGGCGCCGATGCGCGTGAGGCGCGGCGCGCCCTCGTTCGGGGCGGCGCCGGCGACCGTCAGCTCCTGCATCGCGCCGCGCAGCGACACCTCGATCGCGCTCGGCGCCAGCGTGCCGCTCTCGCCGGCGGTGAGCTCAAGCCCGCGCGCCTCGGCGAGGGCGCGCGCGTTGATCAGGTTGAGGCGGTCGTGCTCGACCACCCCCTCGACCGCGCCCAGCGCGGCGGCGCTGAGGAGGAGCTGCTGCCCGCCGGCCACCGCGCTCCCGCAGCGCACCGTCAGCCGCTGCACCGCGCGCACCCCCATGTCGGCCAGGATCGCCCGCGCGACCGCGGCGGCGCGCCGCGCGACCAGCATCGCCGGCTGCAGCTCCCCCCACCCGCCGGCCGCCGCGGCGACGTTCATCGACCGCGACAGCTCGCCGCGCAGGAGCGCGTCGCGCACCGCGGCGCAGACGTCGACGGCGACGTTGCGCTGCGCCTCGGCGGTGTTGGCGCCGACGTGCGGGGTGAGCACCACGTTGGGCGCGTGGCGCAGCGGGTGGTCGGCGGCCAGCGGCTCGGCGGCGAACACGTCGAGCACCGCGCCCTTGAGGTGCCCCGCCTCGAGCGCGGCCTGCAGCGCCGCGTCGTCGACGATCCCGCCGCGCGCCAGGTTGCAGACGATCGCCCCGGCGCGCAGCCGCGCCAGCTCGCGCCGCCCGATCATCCCCTGTGTCTCGTCGGTGAGCGGGGTGTGGACGGTGACGATGTCCGCCTCGTCGAGCAGGTCGTCGAGCGACGCCGCCCGGCGCACGCGCAGCGCGCCGAAGCGCGCGTCGGCGACGTAGGGGTCGTACGCCACCAGCTCCATCCCGAAGGCGTGGGCGCGGACCGCCACCTCGCCGCCGATGCGCCCGAGCCCGACGATGCCGAGCGTCTTCCCCTTGAGTTCGGCGCCCATGAGCGCGCCGCGGTCCCAGCGGCCGGCGCGCATCGACTCCCAGGCCTTCCCGAGCTGCCGCAGGAGTCCGATCGTGGTGCCGAAGAAGAGCTCGGCGACCGCGACCGTGTTGCCCGCCGGCGCGTTGATGACGGCGACGCCGAGCTCGGTGGCGACGTCCATGGCCACGTTGTCGACGCCGACGCCGGCCCGCCCGACCACCCGCAGCCGCGTCGCGTGCCTGAGCAGCTCGGCGCTGATCTTGGTCGCGCTCCGGCCGATGATCGCGTCGTACTCGCCGATCCGCTCGAGCAGCGTCGCCGGCGGCAGGGTGGGGACCTCGTCCACCCGCAGCTGGGGCTCGGCTTCGAGGAGCGCGACGCCGTCGCGGTCGATGTCGTCGGTGACGAGGACGCGGTAGGGCACGGAGGGGCCGGTTGACGTGAGGCCGACGGGGAGGGCGACGTGCGGATGACCCGTTGCGCGCGGCGCCACCCCGCCCCAAGGTAGCGACCCCTGAGGGCTGGCCCCATCCTTTCCGCCCCCGCCGGTCGTCGGGGGGCGGATCGCGGCTCGGCTCGTCACCCCGCGGAGACGTGGTGTGACGCGCGACACGGACGGCACCGTCCGGTTCGTCTGGAGGGACGCCCGCGGTACGTAACGTGCCCGCAACTCCGACGCAGGACGAGCGCGGCGCCGCCAGTCGGACGCCGTCGCTCCTTCATGGAGTCCCGATCACATGCATTCGTCCGATCACACGGGCGCTCGCGCCTCCGCGGCCGGCGGGTCCCGTGTTTCCACTGCGGGGTCCTCGTGGCCCCAGGCGTCAGCGCCGACCGTCGCCGAGGTCGACCGTGAATCCATTGCCGATGCGCGCACCGAGCGCGAGCGACCCCTCGCCCGCGCCACCGAGGCGCCGCGTCGCGTGAACACGCATCCGGACGCCCCCGATCCGCACCACCCGAGCTTCCTCGCCCGCGACTCCGTCCGCCGCGTCTTCGACGAGCGGACGGGGGAGGAGTGGCGGGTCTCGGAGCGCGACGCCCGCCACATCCCCGGCGCCCGCGGCACGCGGTGCCTGGTCTTCGACGGGGAAGGGATCGTGCGCCGCGTGTGGCGGTTCCCGGCCGACTGGCCGACGCTGCCGGCGGCGACGCTGCTGGGGCTGATGGACGCGCATCCGCTGCACGACTGACCGAACGCACCGCGGGCTGCGGGCCGCGGATTCGAACCCGCAGCCCGCAGCCCGCAGCGTCGTACCGAGGGGAGGTCAGCGTCGGTCGCGGCCCGGCTCCTCCTCGTCCTCGCCGCCGAACACCGGCCCGGCGCCGTCCGTCCCGTTCACGCGCTCGACGCGCAGCGGGACGCGCGTGGTCTGGCCGTTGATGGTCACCGCCACCATGTAGGTGCCCGTCGGGACGAAGGCCGCGCCGCCGCCGCCGAAGCCGCCGCCGCCCTGGCCCCGGCCGCGGTTCGCCGCCTGGATCGCCTGGAAGACCTGCATCAGCCCCGCCTGGTCCATGCCGCAGGCGCGCGCGGCCGCCGCGGCGCCCTTCGACGCGCCCTCGCCGCGCGCGGCGCCGACGCGCGCCCGCTTCGGCGCGGACTCACCCGGACGCTCCACGAAGCGCGGGTAGCCGACCGGCGTGACGGTGCCGCGCGCGTTCGCGCCGCCGCCCCCGCCCCCGCCGCCGCCCCCGCCGCCGGCCACGCCGAACTGCGCGGCGAGCTGCTGCAGCGCCTGCTGGCCGCCGGTCGCGGCCGCCTTGATGCGATCCGCCATCGCCGCCGGGACGACCTTCTCGTTCACCAGCGAGTCCACGATGGCGATCGTGCGGCGCACGTTGTCGATCGAGTCGCGGCGCTCGGCCGGCGACAGGGTGCGCGTGGCCGGACGGCCGCGCATGTCCCACAGGATCGTGTGCACGCCCGGCGCGTTCGGCGCGTTCGCGAAGGCGCGCAGCGTGTCGCCCATCGGACCCAGCACGGCGACGCGCACCGGGCCGTCGACCTTCGTGCCCGGCGCGATCCGGTACGACACCAGCGCGCCGTACGCCGGGCTCGGCGCGGCCCACCACTGGTTGCCGGTGCTGTGGCCCTCCATCGGCTGCTCGCCGTACTGCAGCGCCGTCTTCGGCGTGAACACGTGCGTCGCCTTCGCGAGCGTCGCCGCGCTCATCTCCTGCAGCGGCGCCACGTCGACGATCCAGATCGCGCGCCCGTGCGTGCCCGCGATCAGCTCGCGCTCGCGCGGGTGGACGCGCAGGTCGTGCACCGGCACCGTCGGCAGCCCGCTCATGAACTTCGACCACGACCCGCCGCGGTCGAGCGACACGTACACGCCGACGTCCGTGCCCACGTACAGCAGGTCCGGGTTCACCGGGTCCTCGCGGATCACGTGCGCGAAGTTCGGCCCGCCCGTCGGAAGGTTCGCCGCGATCGAGCGGAAGGTGCGCCCGCCGTCGCGCGTCATGTAGACGTACGGCGCGAAGTCGCCGCGGCGGTGGTTGTCGAACGTGACGTAGAAGACCGACGTGTCCTTCCAGCTCGGCTCGATGCGGCTGACGTAGGTGCCGGCCGGCACGCCCGCGAAGCGGCCCGTGAGGTCCGTCCACGTGGCGCCGTCGTTCGGGCTGACCCACACCTTGCCGTCGTCGGTGCCGGCGTACAGGCGCCCGGCCTGCACCGGCGACTCGTTTAGCGACACGATCGTGCTGAACGTCTCGGCGCCCGTGGCGTCGGGCGTGATGCCGCCCGTCGTGCGCGTCGAGACGCGGATCTTCTCGGCGTCCTTCGTCGTCAGGTCGGGCGAGATGAAGTACAGGGCGTTGCCGCGGTCCGTGCTCTTGAGCACGCGGTTGGCCGCGCTGTAGAACACCCGCGGGTTGTGCCACGACAGGAAGAACGGCGTGTTCCAGTTCCAGCGGATGTCGTACTCCGACGAGTCGGCGCGCTGGCGCTGGCGGAACGCCTCCAGGCGGCGGCGCTGCTCGGCCGTCATCGGGCGCGTCGTGTCGGGGCGCTCGGTGAGGATCGAGTCCTCCCACTGCATGTAGCGGCCGCGCCACTGCGGCTTCACGAGCGGCGTGCGCTCGCCCGTCGCCATGTCGATGCGCGCCATGTTGCCGCCCTGCGACTCGGCGTACACCGTGTTCGGGTCGGTCGGGTCCTGCGCGGTGACGAAGCCGTCGCCGCCGTTCACCGTCGCCCACATCGCGTTGGTGATCGCGCCGCCGCGGCGCCGCGACGGGCCGCACCACGAGCCGTTGTCCTGCAGCCCGCCGCACACGCGGTACGGCACCGCCATGTCGTAGCTGATGTTGTAGAACTGCCCGATCGGGAGGTGGTTGAGCATGTTGTAGCTCCCGCCCCGGTCGTAGCTGATGGCGACGCCGCCGTCGTTGCCGACGACCACGCGCTGCGGGTCCGCCGGGTCGATCCACATCGCGTGGTGGTCGACGTGGATGCCCACGGTCGCGTTGCGCGCGTTCTTGCCGCCCTCGTCGGAGACCTTGACCGGCGTCGACGACCAGTAGACGCGGTTCGGGTTCTTCGGGTCGACGCGCACCTGCGAGTAGTAGAACGGGCGCACGTTCTCGTTGTTCGTGCGCTCCCACGTCGCGCCGCCGTCGGCGGAGCGGTACAGGCCGGAGGGGCGCGTCTGCGCCTTCTTCCCCTTCTCGGCGTTGGGCATCGTGTCCGCCTCGACCATCAGGTACATCACCTTCGGGTCGCTGGCGGCGATGGCGATCTCGAGGCGGCCGAGCGCGCTGGCGGGGAGCCCGCCCCCCTTCACCTGCGTCCACGACTTGCCGGCGTCGGTCGACTTCCAGAGCGCCGAGCCGGGGCCGCCCGACTTGAGGAAGTACGGCCCGCGCACGCGCTCGTAGCTGGCCGCCCACACGACGTCCGGGTTGGTCGGGTCGAGCTCGACGTCGACGAAGCCGGCCTTGTCGCCGACCGACTTGGCGACCGCCCACGTCTTCCCGCCGTCGGTGGTCTTGTACAGCCCGCGCTCCCCGCCGCTCCGCCACGCCGGCCCGAGCGCCGCGACGTAGGCGACGTTGGCGTCGCGCGGGTCGACGACGATGCGGCCGATGTGCTCCGACTGCGGCAGCCCGAGGAAGGCCCACGAGCGCCCGCCGTCGGTCGACTTGTAGACGCCGCACCCGGGGGAGATCGAGTTGCGCGAGTTCGGCTCGCCGGTGCCGGCGTAGACGACGTTGGTGTCGCTCGGGGCGATCGCGAGGTCGCCCATCGAGATGCACCGCTGGTCGTCGAAGACCGGGCGGAAGGTCGTGCCGTTGTTGGTGGTCTTCCAGATGCCGCCGGCGGCGGTGGCGACGTAGAACGTCTTGGACGGCGACGGCAGCCCCTCCACGTCGGCGACGCGGCCGCCCATGTTGGCCGGGCCGATGGGACGCCACCGGAGCGCCGACAGCACCGTCGTGTCGACGGCCGACGCCTGGGCGGCGGACCCGCCCGCGGCGGCGCTCGCGGCGCCGGCTGGCCCGTCCTTGGTGACCGGCTGCGCGCCGGCCGGCGGGGCGAGGGCGCCCGTCAGCGCGAGGCCGGCGAGCGAGGGGAGGAGACGCGGGACGCGCATGCGCGGGGCGGATGGGGGGTGACGGCAGCCCGAGTTGACGGAACGTCAACAGGTCGAGGCGTCACCACGCTGCGCGCGGGGCCGCCCCGCGTCAATCGCCGGGCGCGCCGCCGGCCAGCCGCGCCCGCGCCGCCTCCACGTCGAACGCGGCCTCGGGGACCCGCAGCCCGAGCGCGTCGAGCTCCCGCACCAGCGTGCGCGCGATCAGGAGGTCGCGGACCTTCTTGTCGTCGGCCGGCACCACGAACCAGGGCGCGGCGGCCGTGCCGCAGCGGGCGATCGCGTCGCGGTAGGCGTCGGTGTAGGCGTCCCACGCGTCGCGGTCGTCGAGGTCCGCGGGGTCGAACTTCCACCGCTTGGCCGGGTCGTCAAGCCGCTCCAGGAGCCGCTTCCGCTGCTCGGCGCGCGAGACGTGGAGCATGAACTTGAGCACCCGCACCCCGGCGGCGGCGAGGAGCTCCTCGAAGGCGACGATCTGCGCGAAGCGCGCGCGCCACGCGGCCTCGGGGACGAGCCCGCGCACCCGCGCCACGAGGACGTCCTCGTAGTGCGAGCGGTTGAACACGCCGAGGTAGCGCCGCGCCGGCACCTCGCGGTGCACGCGCCAGAGGAAGTCGTGCGCCAGCTCGCGCGCGGTGGGCGCCGAGAAGCCGGCGACGTGGAGCCCGAGCGGGGAGCAGCCGCGGAAGACGCGCCGGATCGCGCCGTCCTTCCCCGACGCGTCGCGCCCCTGGAGCACGACCAGCACGGCGTGGCGGCCGTCGGCGTAGAGCGCCTGCTGCCGGTCGCCGAGCGCGTCGGCCGCCTCGTCGATGGCGTCGGCGAGCGCCGACTTGCCGCGCGGGAGCCCGTCGGGGGGCGCCGCCTCGGCGTCGGCGAGGGCGGGGGCGGTGCCGGGGCGGATCGGGTCGAGCGCGAGGTCGGCCATGCGGGGGCGGGTCGGGGGGCGCGCCCGCGCGGTCGCGCCTACTCGGCCACGCCCACGCGGCGCCGCGGGAAGCGCGTCTCGGCCAGCTCGCGGAGCACGAAGTCGGCCAGGTCGTCGATCGTGATGCGCCGCCCGCCCTCGGGCATCACGTCGGGGAGGACGCGGTAGGCGCCGGTGCGCGGGCCCGGGACGATGTCGCCGGTGCACGCCAGCGTCCACGTCAGGCCGGTGTCGCGCAGCGCGTGCCAGGCGGCCAGGTGCTCGCGGCTGACGCGCCGGAACCCCTCGGGGTACCCCGGCCGGTCGGCGCGCAGCCCGACCCCGGGCAGGTCGAGGATACCCCCGCCCGCGACGCCGACGAAGCGCGCGACGCCGTGCCGGGCCATCGCCGCAGCCGCGTGCCGGACGCCGTCGGAGCGCGCCCTCCCCGGATCGGCGAGCGAGCCGCCGCCGAGCGCGCTGACCACGGCGTCGCTCCCCGCGACCAGCGCGTCGACGTCGGCGGGGACGGTGGCGTCGCCCCGGTGGACCGTGAGCCGGTCGTGCGCGAGGTCGGCCAGCTTCGCCGGGTCGCGGGCGAGGGCGCGGACGGTGTGCCCCTCAGCGAGGGCCATCTCCACGAGACGGCGGCCGGTGCGGCCGGTGGAGCCGAGGACGGCCAGGGTAAAAGGCATTCGACAGGATTCCAGGATTGCGCAGGATTCACAGGAGAGGTGCCCTTTCCTGTCAATCCTGCAGAGTCCCGTAATCCTGTCGAAAGCACGTGCCGAGCGTTAGCATCGCGCGCATGAAACGCGTCCTCCTCGCCGCGCTCGCGCTGACGGCCTGCGCCCACGCGCCCCGAGGCGCGCAGGGCAGCTACGATCTCGTCCTGACCGGCGGCCGCCTGGTCGACGGCACGGGCAACCCGTGGACGTATGCCGACGTCGCGGTGCGCGGCGACCGGATCGTGCGGGTGGCGCCGGGGGGCGCGCTGGCGGACGCCGCGACGCGCGAGCGGGTGGACGCGCGCGGGCTCGTGGTGGCGCCGGGGTTCATCGACATCCAGAGCCACTCGTGGGACGCGCTGCTGTGGCGCGACGGGCGCGTGGTGGGGAAGGTGGCGCAGGGGGTCACGACCGAGATCCTCGGCGAGTCCACCACGCCGGCGCCGGTGAACGACGCGGTGCAGGCGCTGCTCGCCGCCGAGGACTCGACGCCGCGGCGGCTGCACGCGCGGTTCCGCGGCGCGCGCGGCTTCGGCGCCTGGCTCGACGCGCTCGGCGCCCACCCCAACTCGGTCAACGTCGGCTCGTACCTCGGCGCCACCACGGTGCGCGCGTACGCGATGGGGCAGCGGCAGGGGCCCGCCGACGCGGCGGCGCTCGACACGATGCGGCGCGTGGTCGCCGACGCGATGCGCGACGGCGCGTTCGGCGTGTCGAGCGCGCTGATCTACCCGCCCGGCAGCTTCGCCGGCACCGCGGAGCTGGTCGCGCAGGCGCGGGCGATGGCGCCGCTGCACGGCACGTACATCACGCACATGCGGTCGGAGGACGACTCGCTGTTCGAGGCGATGGACGAGGCGTTCCGCGTCGGGCGCGAGGGGGGCGTGCCGGTGATCGTGTACCACCTCAAGGCCGCCGGGCGCCGCAACTGGCCCAAGGCGGCGCGCATGGTCGCCAGGATCGACTCGGCGCGCGCGGCGGGGCTCGACGTCACGGCGACGATGTACCCGTACGCGGCGTCGGGGAACACGCTCGCGTCGTGCTTCCCCGACTGGGCGTCGGCCGACGGGAAGCTGCTCGCCAACCTCGCCGACGCCGCGACGCGCGCGCGCATCCGCGTCGCCATGACCGACACCGCGCCCGGCGCCGCCGACTACTGCCAGCGCGACCCCGAGGCGGTGATGGTGATCGGCTTCCGCCGCCCCGAGTGGCAGGCGCTGAGCGGCCAGCGTCTCCCGGCCGTCGCCGCGGCCATGGGCAAGCCCTGGCCCGACGCGGTGATCGACGCCGTGCTCGCCGAGGAGAACCGGCTCGGCAAGATCACGTTCAGCATGGACGAGGCGAACGTCGCGATGCAGCTGCGCCGCCCGTGGGTGACGATCGGCAGCGACGCCGGCGGCTTCGACCCGGACAGCGCGCGCGGCCTCACCCACCCGCGCGCCTACGGCGCGTTCGCGCGCGTCCTGGGCAAGTACGTGCGCGCCGACTCGGTGCTGGCGCTCGAGGACGCGGTGCGGCGCATGACCGGCGCCACCGCAGCGGCGCTGAGGCTGCGCGACCGCGGGCTGGTGCGCGAGGGGATGCACGCGGACCTCGTGCTGTTCGACCCCGCGACGGTCGCCGACCGCGCGACGTTCGACCGCCCGCACCAGCTGGCCGCCGGCGTGCGCGGCACCTGGGTGAACGGCGTCGCCGTCTGGCGCGACGGGCGGCACACGGGCGCGACGCCGGGGCGCGTCGTGCGCGGGGCGGGGTGGACGGGGGGCGCGCGATGAGCGCCGCCGCGGTCGCCCGCACCGACCTCGCGCTGGCGCGGCGGCTGGAGCGCGCGGAGGCGAGCGCGAACGCCGCGTTCGTGGTCGCGCGCGCCGAGGTCGCGCCCGCGGTCGGCGCGACGTGGACCGACGTCGCCGGCACGTGGGCGATGTTCGACGGCGTCGGCTCGCCGATCACGCAGACGTTCGGCTTCGGGCTGTTCGCGCCCGCCGAGCCGGCGCACCTCGAGGCGCTGGAGGCGTTCTTCGACGCGCGGGGCGCGGCGGCGTACCACGAGGTGTCGCCGCTCGCCGACCCCGCGCACCTCGCGCTGTTCGCCGCGCGCGGCTACCGCCCGATCGAGCTGACGACCGTGCTGCACCAGCCGCTGGCCGGCTACGCGCCCCCGCCGCCGCGCGGGGCCGGGGTGACCGCGCGCCCGATCGGCGCCGGCGAGCGCGCGGCGTGGGCCGACCTGTCGGCCGGCGGGTGGAGCGAGACGCCCGAGGCGGCCGCGTTCATGCGCGAGTTCGGCGGCGTCACCGCGCGCGCCGAGGGGATGGCGTGCTTCGTCGCCGAGATCGACGGCACGCCGGCGGGGGCGGGCGCGGTGGCGCTGCACGGGGAGGTCGTGGTCCTCGCCGGCGCGAGTACGCTCCCGGCGTGGCGCGGGCGCGGGGCGCAGGGGGCGCTGCTGGCCGCGCGCCTCGCGTACGCGGCGGCGCGCGGGTGCGACCTGGCGATGATGGGCGCCGCGCCCGGCAGCACGTCGCAGGTGAACGCCGAGCGCGCGGGGTTCCGCGTCGCCTACACGCGCATCAAGTGGGCGCGCGGCGCGTGACGGCCGTCAGGGGAGGTTGAACACGGAGCTGGTCCACACCGAGACCTGCTGCCCGCCGCGCTCCCCGGGCGCGTAGCGGCAGGTGAGGATCGCCTCCTCCATGCCGGCCGGCAGCGGCGGCCGCGTCGGCCCGCGATCCTGCTGCCGGTCGACCGTGCCGGGGACCACGCGCCCCAGCGGATCGACGAGGAGGGTGACCGGTCGCGCGCCGGACCCCGGGCCGGAGCGGACCCCGACGCTCGTCAGCAGGTAGGGCGCCTCGCAGCCGAGGAGCCGCGGGCGCCTGTCCACCTGGCTCGCCTCGAAGGGCCCCGCCGCGGACGCGACGGATGCGTCGGGCGGGAGCGGGGCCGGGGCGCGCCGCGCGCAGGCGCCCGCCGCGAAGCCCGCGGCCAGCAGGAGCGCGAGGGCGGGACCGCCGCGGCGGACGTGCACGTCGGCGCGCGCGCTCAGCGCTTCTTGGTCGTGATCTTCACGACGCCGTTGGCGCCGCGCGACCCGTACTCCGCGAGCTGCGCGGCGTCCTTCAGCACCTCGATGCGCGCGATGTCGCTCGGGTTGAGCGCGATCAGCCCGTCGCCGCCCGGCGTGTACGGGAAGCCGTCGACGATGTAGAGCGGGTCGTTGTTGCCGCGCAGCGACGTCGCGCCGCGGATGCGCACCTGCAGCCCGCCCGACGCCTGGTAGACCTGCACCCCGGGGAACCGGCCGGCGAACAGCTCCTCGACGCGCGCGTTGCTCCGCCCGTCCCAGTCGCGGGTGGTGGCGACGCGCCCGGCCTGCGACGTGTCGGCGGAGGCGCGGGGCGCGGCCGCGGGGGCGGCGCCGCTCGCGGCCTTCCCCCCGCAGGCGGCGGCGAGGAGGAGGGCGCCCAGCGCGAGCGGCGGCGCGGCGGGGCGGGACGGGCGGGGACGCGGCGGCATCGGGCACCTCTCCAGTCGGTACCGCGGGGGATGAATCAGGGTCGTCTCCCGATCATACGGCGCGGTCCCGCGATTCCGCCATGACGCCGGTGGTGGCGGAATTGTTGCGATTTGTTAATGTACTTGGGGTCGGCGCCCGGGCGGTCGGATGGCGCCGCAGCACCCACCCGGAGGCACGTGGAAGACGACCGCTCTCGGAAGCCGTTCGACGGGGCCGACCTCGGCGGCCGCGTGCGCGTCCTGCGCGAGCGGCGCGGGCTCTCGCTGCGCGAGCTGGCGCGCCGCGCCGGGGTCCAGGTGTCCGACGTGTCGCGGCTGGAGCGCGGCCTGACGCGGCAGCCCCGCCTGACGCTCGCCATGGCGCTCGCCGGAGCGCTCGGGGTGCGGCTCTCCCACCTGCTCGGCGAGACCGAGGGGGGCGCGGCGGAGCCGTCGGAGGCGCCGGTGGTCGCCGAGCTGCGGCTGGCGCTGGAGGGGATCGGGCGCGAGGCGGCCCGGGTCGCGCAGCTCGCCGAGCGGGCGGCGGCGATGCTGGAGGAGGACCGCGCCGCGGTCAGCGCCCCGCCGTACGTGCCGCACGACGATTGACCGTCGCGTTCCGCGGCGTGAGGTCGACCGGCCCCATGTAGGGGCGGACGGTCACCGGCAGGTCCCACTCGTAGACCGCCCCCTTCCAGGCGATCGGCACGTCGGAGCGGAGGCGGTAGCTCCCCGCCGGGAGGCCGACGCTGACGACCCCCGCGTCGTTGGTGACGACGGTCGTCGTGTCGCGCTGCGGGCCGACCAGCAGGAAGCGGAAGCGCGCGAGCGGGACGTACGGCGCCTCGAGGTCGAACAGCGTCGCCTGCACCGTGACCGTGACGCGGCCGTTGATCACGATGCCGGGGTCCGCGCGGAACTGCGCCGCCGCCGGGGCGGCGGGGAGCAGGAGGAGCGCGGCGACGGCGGGGAGGCGTCCGAGCACGGGGGCAACGTCGGCCTCCCGCCCGGGCGGCGCAAGGCGCGCGGAGGGCGGGAGACCGGACCGGAGGCCGGCGCCGTCACGCGTGCGGCGGCGGATCCATCGCGTCCGGTGATGCACCTCACAGGATCGCCGATCCCGACCGCGACGACCCGCGGCATGGTGTCGCGGTGGCGCCGCTGTTGCCTTCACGCCACACGGGTCCTCCCCTGACCCATTCTCCAACGCAGGCCGCGCCCCGGACGTCGGACCCTCGACGCCCGGGGCCGGTCGCGTTCAGGGGCGACGGCGGCCGTTCAGGAGACGAACACGCCGGGGCGCGGCGCCGAACGGTAGGCCGGCGGCGCGACGACGACGCGCGGCGCGAGGTGGCGGCGGATCGCCGCGACCAGCTCCTCGGGGTGCGTGAGGTGCGGGCAGTGGCCGGCCGCCGCGAGCTGGTGGTAGGTTGCGCGCGGGAGGCGCGCGTGCAGCCAGCGCCCCACCTGCTCGGGGGCGATCGCGTCGTCGGTGCACTGCACCACGAGCGCCGGCACCGGGAGGTGGGGGACGGCGGCCCGGTGGTCCTCGAGAAAGGTCGCGCGCGCGAAGGCGCGGATCACCGCCGGGTCGGTGGCGAGGATGCTGTCGCGCAGCTCCAGCGTCCGCGCCTCGATGGCCGTCCCCGTCTCGTCGGTGCCGACGATGGTGGGCGCGAGCGCCTCGACCCAGGCGCGGTAGTTCCGCTCCATCAGGTCGAGCAGCGCCTCCAGGTCGGCGCGGGCGAAGCCGCCGACGTAGCCGGGCGGGTCGTCGGCGTAGCAGGGGGAGGGGCCGACCATCACCAGCCGGCCGATGCGGCGCGAGCTGCGGATCGCGGCCAGCATGGCCACCGTGGCGCTCACCGAGTGGCCGACGACGGTGGCGTCGCGCAGGTCGAGCGCGTCGAGGATCGCCAGCAGGTCGGTCGCGTACCCGTCGAGGGTGGCGTGCCGCACCGGGTCCCACGCGCGGCGCGCCGCGCCGGCGCCGGCGAGGTCGAAGCGCACGACGCGGAAGTCGCGTTCGAAGGCGGGGGCGACGAAGCGCCACATCCGCTGGTTGCACCCGAACCCGTGCGCGAAGACGAGCGTGCGCGGGCCGCGGCCGGCGACCTGCACGTGGTGGCGCTCGAGGACGGAGGCGGGCATGCCCTCAGGATGGGGGCGGGCGCGTCCCCTCGCAACGAGGGGGCGGATGACCGTTCCGTGGCCGTCCCCGAGCCGACGGAGACGCCCGCCGCACTGGCCGCGGCCGCCGAGGTGGTGGATTATGCGCCGACCGCCCGCCTGCCCTCCCGGACCCCAGTGCCACGATGACGCCCGACCCGCTCCCGATCACGGTCATCGTGCCCTGCCGCAACGAGGCGCAGAATCTGGAGCTCCTGCTCCCGCAGCTCGTCGGGATGGCCGCGGAGGTCATCGTGGTCGACGGCCACTCGACGGACGGGACCCCCGAGCTGGTCGGGCGCTTCCCGTTCCGCTACGTGCGCGACAACGGGCGCGGGAAGGGGGACGGCGTCCGCGTGGGGATCGCCGAGGCGCGGACGGGCGTCTGCGTGCTGATCGACGCGGACATGTCGCACGACCCCGGCGACATCCCCGGGCTGGTGCGCCCCATCCTCGACGGCGAGGCCGACCTGGTGCTCGGCTCCCGCATGCGCGGCGGCGGCGACGAGTTCGTGGCGACCTTCATGGAGCTGGTGCGCCTGGCCGGCAACATGGGGCTCACCTGGCTGATCAACCTGCGCTGCGGCGCGCGCCTCTCCGACAGCCAGAACGGCTACCGCGCCGCGCGGACGTCGCTGCTGCGGGCGCTCGACCTGAGCGCCGTGCGCCACACCATCGAGCTCGAGATGACGATGCGCGCGCTGCGCGCGGGCGCGCGCGTGGCCGAGCATCCCACCCACGAGTACCCGCGCCGCTTCGGCCGCTCGTCGCTCTCGGTGACGCGCCAGGGGCTGCTCTTCCTCGGCGTCTTCCTGCGCGAGTGCGTGCGCCCGCTCCGCTCGACGTGGACGGCGCCGGAGCCGCAGGCCGCCCGCGTCGTGGGCGAGGTCGGCGGATGACCGACGCCGCGGCGCCGGCGCGCGGCGCCCCATGGCGCGACGCGCTGGGCCTCGCCGCCGCGGCGCTGGTGATCCGCCTGGCCTACGTCGTCGCGATCGCCGCACGGTACGGGACGCGGCAGACGGGCGACGCGGAGTACATGAACCAGGTGGCGGCGTCGCTCGCCGCCGGCCGCGGCTTCGCCCTGGCGAGCGGCGAGCGGATCTACAACCAGTCGGTCGGCTACCCCGCGCTGCTGGCGGCGCTCTACGGCGCGTTCGGCGCCGACGAGCGGGTGGCGCTGGCGGCGAACGTCGTCCTCGGCGTCGCGTCGGTCGTCCTGGCCCTCGCGCTCGCGCACGCGCTGCTGCGGGACGCGCCGGCGTGGGTGCCGCGGCGCCGGGCGGCGGTGCTCGCCGGCGCGCTCGCGGCGGTGTACCCGGACAGCCTGCTGACCGCGTCGACGCTCGCGTCGGAGAACCTGCTGACCCTGCTGCTGCTGGCCGCCCTGCTGGCGGGGCTCTGGCGGACGCCGCGCGACGCGGCCGCGGGGGCGCTGACCGGCGCGCTGGCCGCGGGGGCGGCGTCGGCGAAGGCGCTCGTCCTGTTCGGGTTCCTCCCGCTGCCGCTGGTCTGGCTGGCGGCGCGCCGGGGGCCGGTGGTGCGCACGCTGGCCGCGGCGGCGGCGGCCGTCGTCGTGCTCGCGCCCTGGACCTACGTGAACTACCGCGACAGCGGCGGCCACCTCGTCCCGTTCTCCGTCGTCGCGGGCGAGGTCTTCCTCGACGGCAACAACCCGCTGGCCCGCGGCCGGCCGTCGGGCGTCATGAGCCTCGGGCCGGCGGCCGAGGCGGGGCTCGATCCGATCGCGGTCGACCGGCTCAAGCTGCGTCGCGCGCTCGGCTACATCCGCGAGAGCCCGGGCTGGTACGCGCGCCTGCTCGCGCTGAAGCTGGTCCACGCGATCAGCCCGCTGCGCGACTTCGCGTTCGAGACGCCGGGCGAGCCGCGCCTGTTCACCCCCGCGCTGAGCCGCTGGGTGCCGACGCTGTTCAACGCGGCGCTCCTGGGCGGCGTCGCCCTCGGGTGCCTCGCCCTCCGGGGGCACGCGGTGCCGCTGGCGCTCGCGGCGTCGCAGATCGGGGGGGCGCTGGCGGTGCAGCTCATCTTCGCGGCGTTCACGCGCTACCGCTTCCCGTTCCTGTTCGCGCTGCTGCCGGTCGCGGCGCTCGGCATGCTGGCGGCGGCGCGCGGCGGGTGGCGGCGCCTCGAACGGCAGAAGCCCGGCACGACCTGAGTCGTTGCCGGGCTTCGCACTGGGGCGGGTGGATTCGAACCACCGATCTTCCGATTAACAGTCGGACGCTTTGCCAGCTCAGCTACGCCCCATCGACGCCGGGCGGGACGTGGGCGCCACGCCCGGCGGAGACAGGATAATGGAGCGCGCGCCGACGGCGCCACCCGCGCGGGCCCCCGACTTGCCCGGCTCGACGCGGCCGGCGGATATCTTCCGCCCCCAGCCACCCCACCACGCTCATCCGTGTCGCTCCGTCTCCGCGCCGCCGGCGTCGTCGCCGCGGGCGCCCTCGCTCTCGCGCCCGTCGCCGCACCGCTCGCGCAGGCCGCGCCGGGCGCCGAGCCGCCGCCCGTGCTCACCGGCCGCGACGCGGCGGTCGCGGGCGGGTTCGCCGCCGCCGCGCTGCTCGCCATCCCGGTCGAGCGGTCGCTGGCGCTCCGGCTGCAGCGCCCGGCGGTGCAGGAGAACCGCGCGCTCAAGGTCGCCGCGGTCGTCGCCGAGCAGACGACGCAGCCGGGGCTGTACGTGATCCTGCCGGCGGTGTGGGGGCTCGGGCGGCTGGTCGACGACCGCACCACCGCCGCCGCCGGGCTGCGCGGGATGGAGGCGGTGGGGGTCGCGCTGACGGTGGTGGGGGTGACGAAGTTCGCGTTCGGCCGTGCGCGCCCGTACGTCGCGCACGACCCGACGTCGTGGCGCTTCCTGCGCGGCCTGCGTGGCTCCGAGTACCGCAGCTTCCCGTCCGGGCACTCGGCGTCGGCGTTCGCGGCGGCGTCGGCGCTGACGGCGGAGCTGGCGGCCGCGCGCCCGTCGCTGCGCTGGGCCGCCGGCGTGCCGCTCTACCTCGGCGCCGCGACGGCCGGGTGGTCGCGCATGTACGACGACCGCCACTGGGCGACCGACGTGCTCGCGGGCGCCGCCGTCGGCACCGTCTCGGGGATCGCCGTCACGCGGTGGCACCGCGCGCGCCCCGACGGCCGGCTCGACCGCGCGATGCTGGGCGTGGGGGTGGAGCTGGCAGGCGGGCCGCGCCTGCTGGTGACGCCGATGCGCGCCCCCGCGCGCCGCGTCGCGCGCGCCGGGCACGGCATCTTCGTCCTCGCGCGGGTCGGCGGCGTCGCCGACGCGCGCATCGCCGAGCTGCAGGCGCGCTACGACCCGAAGCTGGCGCGCGAGTCGCCGCCGCACGTGACGCTCGTCGGCTCGTCGGGCGCGGGGCCGATCCTCCCCGACACGCCGCGCGAGGCGGTGCGCGCCGCGCTGGCGCCGATCGCCGCCGACACGCCGCCGCTGGCGCTGCGCTTCCACGCGCCGCACCGCTTCATGCAGACCAACATCGTCGTGCTCCCGCTCGACCCGCACGGGCCGATCCGCGTGCTGCACGACCGCCTGGCCGCCGCCGGGCTGCGGCACGGGCGCGCGCGCTTCACCTTCACGCCGCACGCGACGCTCAGCTTCTACCCCACGCTGCCGCCCGAGCGGTTCCGCGAGCTGCTGGCCGTGCGCATCGACGCGCCGGCGGTGCTGGAGTCGCTCGTCGTGTCGTACACGCGCGCGCCGCAGCCGGCGGTGACGTGGTTCGAGATCGCGTTGAGTGGCAGCGGCGAGCGGTGAGCGTCGAGCGTCGAGCGGGTTCCGCGTAGGACCGGCGCCCTCCCCGGCGACCAATCGCCGGCGCGGCGCCGCCCGAGCGCCGGGCGCCGAGCGCCGAGGGGACGCCTGTTCTCGGCGCTCGGCGCCCGGCGCTCGGCCAGTTTCGCGACGACGCGTCCCATGTCTCGAGGAGACGTCCCGTGCGAGGAGCGCCCTCGACGCTCGCCGCTCCCCGCTCCCCGCTCCCCCTCAGTATCTCGGAAACCCGAACACCAGCCCCGCGCGCACCAGCGCGCCGTCGCCCGCGCGCGTGTCCTGCTTCACGTCGAAGCGCGTGTAGTGCGCCGCGAGGTCGAGGTTGATGGCGGGGCCGAGCGGGACGAGGAAGCCGAGGCCCGCGCCGACCGCGGTGCGGGCGCTGTTCGACACCGTGACGACGTCGCCGCGCACCGTCTCGCGCAGCAGCGCGACGCGCCCCGTCAGGTACGGCGTGGCGCCGCGCCCGAGGCCGAGCGCGAGGCGCGGCTCGAGGTAGGGGCCCTGCAGCGTGACGCGCGTGTCGACGTCGCGCAGCGCCTGCACGCTGCGCTGGTAGCCGCCGGCGAGCGACAGCGGCCCGCCGCCGACGGCGGCGAAGGCGTCGAAGCCGTACCCCTCCTGCAGCCGCCCCGGGCCGCTGGCGCGCGACCCGGCGTAGATCCCGCCGCCGCCGACGGCGAGTCCCTGGGCGTGGAGGGAGGCGGCGGCGACGAGCAGCAGCAGCGGCGACAGCGCAACGGACGGACGGGCGGGCATGGTCGGCTCCGGGTGTGGGATGCCTCCCCCGACGGCATCGCGCGCGCCCCCGCGCGACGTCCCGCCCCCGGACGCGAAGACGCGGCGCCGCAAGCAGTTGCGGCGCCGCGTTCGGATCCGGTTCGCGCGTCGGTGTCGCCCGGCGGGGACGCCGCGCGTCCGAGTCAGGGCACGACTCAGTGCACGTGCGGGCGCGCCTTCCGGTACGCCTCGGTCGCCTGCTTGAGCAGCAGCAGCGCCGACGCCTCGAGGTCGTAGTCGAGCGCCAGCTCGCCGAGGCGCGCGCTCGAGTGGTCGCCGTTCTCGCCGATGTTGCGGCCGGCGCGCTCGCTGGTGCGGTGGCGGCGGGCGTACTCGCGGCTCGCCATCCAGAGCTGGTTGGCGGCGCTCCAGCAGGGCTCCGAGCGGTCGGGGTGCCCCTTGGCGGCGGCCTTCTCGTACGCGGCCGCCAGCTCGGCGAGCGCGTCGTCGGCCAGCTGCACCAGCGACTGCGCCGCGCGCTGCTCGGCGGGGAGCGCCCCCAGCTCGACGAGGCGGGCGAGGCGCTCGTGCTGGCGGCAGCACTCGAGGGCGCAGCGGCAGAGCGCGTCCGCCTTCTGGTAGAAGACGGTGATCGGGTCGCGGCCGGCGTCGTCGGCGGCGTGGGGGGCGGGCGGGGCGGCGGGCGACGTCGGCATCGAACGGCGGGGAACGACGGGGGGCGTGCGGGGGCCGTGCGCGGGAGGCGGGGGCGCGGCGTCGCGCCTCCGTAAGATATCGGGGGCGCCCGACGCCAGGCACCGGGGGGAGCGGCGGCTGTCCGGGACTTCGCCGAGCGGGTATCGTCCCGCCATGACCCACCCCCACCTCCAGGTCGCGACGACGCCCGAGGGCGTCCGCACCATCACGCTCGACCGCCCCGAGCGGCTCAACGCGGTCAACCCGGCGCTCGCCGACGCCCTCCCGCGCGCGGTCGACGAGGCGGCGCGCGACGACGCGGTGCGCGTGCTCGTGCTCACCGGCGCGGGGCGCGGCTTCTGCGCGGGGCTCGACCTCGCCGAGCCGGCGATGCCCGACGTGAGCACGCGCGCCGGGCGCCTCGACCCGCTGGCGTGGGTGGGGCGGTGGGTGCTCGCGCTGCGGGCGTGCGAGAAACCGGTCGTCGCCGCCGTGAACGGCCCCGCCGCGGGCGCCGGCTTCGGCCTCGCGCTGGCCGCCGACCTCCGGCTGGTCGCCGACGGCGCGACGATGACCGCCGGCTACGTGCGCCGCGGCCTCAGCCCCGACGCCGGCGTGACGTACTTCCTGCCGCGCCTCGTGGGCGCGTCGCGCGCCGCCGACATCGTGCTCACCGGGCGCGACGTGCCGTCGGAGGAGGCGCTGCGCATCGGCCTCGCCAGCGCGGTGCTCCCCGCCGCGTCGTTCGCCGAGGACGTCGCCGCCTACGCCGCCCGCCTCGCCGCCGGCCCGCCGCTGGCGCTCGCGCTCACCAAGCGCCTGCTCGCCCAGAGCCCCGACGCGACGCTCGACGCGCAGCTCCGCGACGAGCTGACGCACATCCGCACCTGCTTCGCGACCAAGGACGTGGCGGAGGCCATGAAGGCCTTCATGGAGAAGCGGGCGCCCGTATTCCGCGGGACCTGAGCTTGGCAACGACCAGGAATCGGATGAGACGGATCAGATCTGATCCGTCTCATCCGATTCCTGGCAGTTGCTACTGCAATGGGTCTTTCCTCGTGCGGTTCGCCAGCTCGTCCGGCAGCGCGTTGAGCAGGGGATTCAGCTCGGCGGCGCGATCCAGCGACGTGACGAACGTCAGGCCGGGGCGCGCGACGACGAGCATCCCCGACAGGCCGTAGAGGACGACGGTGGTGCCGCCGTCGGCGTGCACGACGCAGCTCGACGCGTCGACGAGGTGCGCGGGGCCCCACACGCCGTTGCCGGTGTCGTCGAGCTCGCGCACGCGGCGCAGCGACGCCCATGTGCCGACGTCGTCCCACCCGAAGTCGGCGGGGAGCATCTGCAGGTCGTCGCTGCGCTCCAGGAGCCCGCGCTCGATCGACACCGCCTGGATCAGCCCCGAGAAGCGGTCGAGCTTCCCGGCCGCGAGCGCGGCGAGCCCCGGCGACAGCTCGGGGGTGCGCTCCTCGAGCGCCTCCAGCACGTGCCCCGCCTGCGCGACGACGATCCCCGTGTTCCAGAGCGCGCCCTGCGCGATCAGCTCCTCGGCGAGGATCGCCCCCGGCTTCTCGACGAAGCGCGCCACCGGGCGCGGGCCGTCGCGCGGGGGCGCCGGGTCGGGGCGGGGGAGGAGGTAGCCGAACCCCGTCTCGGGGCGCGTCGGCTGCGCGCCCACGGCGACCAGCGCGTGCTCGGTGGACGCCAGCACCGCCGCGCGCTTGAGCACGCGCCGCAGCTCGTCCGGGTAGCCGACCGCGAGGTCGGCGTGCATCGCCACGAACGTCGCGCGGCGCCCCACGCGGTCGGCGATCGTCTGCGCGCCCCACGCCAGCGCGGCCGCGGTCCCCATCGGGCGCGGCTCGATCAGCATGTTGGCCGCCGGCACGTCGGGGATCGCGGCGTGCAGCGCGTCGGCGATGTCGGCGCTCGTCAGCACCAGCACGCGCTCGGGCGGGATCGCCGGCGCGAGGCGACCCACCGACTCGGCGATCAGCGGGCGGTCGCCGACCAGGGCGAGCAGCTGCTTCGGGCGCTCCGGGGTGCTGAGCGGCCAGAAGCGCGAGCCGATGCCGCCGGCGAACACCACCGCCCACAGCGTCATGTCGGTCTCCAGCGCGCCGTCGGGCGCCGGCTGCTCGGCGGGGAGCGTCCCCACCGCGTCGAGCAGCGCGTCGTCGGACGCGGCCGCGTCGAACGGCGTGCCGAAGGGGAACCCGGGTCCCGGGGGTCCGTGGGCGTCGCCGGAGGCGTCGGGGCGGCGGTCGGTCATGGCGCGGGGCGGCGGCGGACGGGACCCGGCGGGACGCCGGGGCGCGGGCGGTGTACGATAACGCTGGCGCGACCGGCGCCACACCCGCGCCGGCCCGCCGCACGCTCGCCCCACGGCCGCACCGGACGCGCACCGTTGCACCATGGCGCGACCGGCGTCGCGTCTGCACCATGGAGGAGCCGGCCGCACGCCGGCGCCTTCCCGGAGACCGTCCATGCCCGCCACCCGTCCCGCCCCCGGCTCCCGCGCGGCCCCGCGCCGCCGGGGGCGCAGGACACGACCGGCACCGTCGCCGGCACCGTGCGCGGCCCCGGCGGCACGCTCGTCGTCGGCGCCGAGGTCGTGCTCACCCCGCAGCGCGGCCCGGGCGGCGGCGCGGTGGTGGCGCGCCGCGTCTTCACCGACGACGAGGGGCGCTTCCGCGTGACCGGCATGCCGAACGGGAAGGCCACTGTCGCCGTGCGGCGCATCGGCTACCGCCCCGCGACGCGCGACCTCGACGTGCCGGCGACCGAGGGGCTGGCGCTCGCGCTCGACGCGGTGCCGCAGGCGCTGTCGACGGTGGTCGTGAAGGACCGGCGCGTGCGCTACACCGGGTGGGCCGCCCCCTTCTACCAGCGGCGCGACCGCGGCATGGGGCGCTACGTCGGCAAGGAGGAGATCGACCGGCGCAACGCGATGCGCACCACCGACGTGCTGCGCGTCGTCCCCGGGATGGCGATCCAGACCGGGATGGGGGGGAGCCGCATCCGCTTCCGCGGCAGCCGCTGCGACCCGCTCGTGTGGATCGACGGCACGCCCGCGCTCTCGGGCTACTTCGACGTCGACAACCTGCAGCCGAACAGCCTCGAGGGGATCGAGGTCTACAGCGGCGTCGCGACGGTGCCGGTCGAGCTGCGCGGCCCGCGCGGCGAGGAGGCGTGCGGCGTGATCGCGCTGTGGACGCGCGTCCCCGAGCCGCGCCGTAAGGGGCCGAAGAAGGTCTACACGGCCGAGGACCTGGCGGCGCTGGTCGCGTCGGCGACGGTCTTCACCGCCGACCAGGTCGACCAGGCCGCCGCCGCCGACTCGACCAACCCGATCGCGCCCTACTACCCCGACGCGCTGCGCCGCGCGCGCACCGCCGGCGACGCGGTCGTCGAGTTCGTGGTCGACACCGCGGGCGTCCCCGAGCTCGGGACCGTCGGCATCGTCGCCGCCTCGCACCCCGCCTTCGGCGTCGCCGCCCGCGACGCGGTCTCGTCGGCCCGCTTCTCCCCGGCCGTGAAGGACGGGAAGCCGGTGCGGCAGCTGGTGCAGGTGCCGCTCAAGTTCGAGCTGACGAACCCGGGAAGCTGACGCGCGGCGGACTGCGGAATGCGGGCTGCGGTTGTGGAATCCGCAGCCCGCAGCCCGCCGCGGCCCCTCACTTCGCCAGCGCCATCTCGATCTGGTTCGCCACCACGATCCGCACCAGCCGGTGCGGCGCGGCGGTCGTGACGAAGTAGGCGATCGGCTGGTCGCCGCCGCTCTGCTCGATGCGGAAGGCCTCGAAGGTGCCCGCGGGGACGGTCACCGACTCGGTCCCCTTCACCTCGTAGGTGAGCGGCACCGCGACGCCCTTGCCGGCCGAGAAGGTCGACACGACGTGCTTGGCGCCGGGCGCCCAGCGGAGCAGCGGGAGCGCGAACGCCGCCGCGTTGTCGTCGAGCGTGCCGGCCGGCAGCTCGGCGTCGACGGCGACGTCCTTGATCCCCTGCGGCGACGGCGTCTGCGCGGCGCCCTTGGCGCGCCCGCCGGCGAAGGTGACGTCGGCCTTCGTGTCGCGCCCCTGCACCTTGCCGCGCTGCTCGAGCGCGCGCGGGGCGAGCGACGCGTCGGTGCGCAGCGTCGTGTTCTGCTGAATCATCCCGCCGGCGATCGTCGTCGCCTCCCTCACCACCCAGCCGTCGGCGTCCTTCGCCAGCTCGTAGACCGACGCGCCCATCGGGTTCCCCTGCACGCGCACCACGAAGCTGTCGCGGCGGGCGGCGAGGCGCGACACGTCGAGCGCCACCGCGCTCGCGCGCGGCGTCAGGTCGGCCACCGACATCGCGTCGCCCTGCGGCGTCACGATGCGCACGCTGCCGATGGCGGCGAGCTTCTGGTGGATCTTCTGCCCGTCGCCGACGACGACCACCAGCGCCTGCTGCGGGCGCACCCAGCGCCGCGCCGCGACCTGCAGCGTCGGCGCGGTCACGCCGGACAGGCGCGTGCGGTACGTCTGCAGGTAGTCGCCCGGCAGCCCGCGCGTCTTCACGAACGCCACGCGCTCGGCGACCTGCTGCGCCGTCTCGACGGTGAGCGGGAAGATGCCGACCAGCGCGCCCTTGGCGTTCTCCAGCTCCGTCGCCGGCACCGGCTCGTTCCCCAGGCGGCGCAGCTGCGCCAGCAGCTCGACGAGCGCCGAGTCGGTGACCTCGGTGCGCACCTCGGCGGTGGCGTTGAAGTAGCCCGTGCCGCGCGGGCGCGCGAGCGACGAGTAGGCGCCGTAGGTCCACCCCTTCTTCTCGCGCAGGATGTCGAACAGGCGGGCGTCGCTGCCGCCGCCGAGCACCTTGTTGGCGACCATCGCCGCGAACACCTGCGGGTCGCCGGGGCCGGCGGTGAGGTTGCCGACGACGATGTTCGACTGCACGGAGCCGGGGCGGTGCACCAGCACGATCTCGGGGCGCGCGCGCGTCGGCGGCGCGCCGAACGCCGGGTTGGCCGCCGGGTAGCCGGTCCAGCCGGCGAGGTGCTGCGCGGCCAGCGCGCGCACCTGCTCCAGCGTGACGTCGCCGGCGATGACCAGCAGCCCGCCGCGCGGGCGGAGGCGCGTCTGCTGGAACGCCGTCAGGTCGGCCTTCGTGATGGCGCGGACCGTCTCGGGGGTCGGACGGCGGCCGTACGGGTGGTCGCCGTAGAGCCCCGCCGCGAACACGCGCGCCGCGATCGACGCCGGCTGCGACTGCTCGAGCTGCAGCGCCGAGAGCGTCTGCGTGCGGAGGAGGTCGATCTCCTTGTCGGGGAACGCCGGCCGCGCGACCGCGTCGCCGAGCAGCTGGAAGGCGAGCGCCGTCTGGTCGGCGAGCACGCTGCCGGTGAGCGCCAGGAAGTCGTCGTCGGCGGCGCCCGAGAGCGAGCCGCCGGCGCCCTCGATCGCCTCGGCGACCTGGTCGGCGGTGCGCGAGCCGGCGCCCTTGGTGAGCAGGCCGGCCGCCATCTCCGAGATCCCCTCCTTCCCCTTGGGCTCGTAGAGGCGGCCGGCGGGGAGGACGAGGCGGAAGGCGACGATGGGGTCGCGGTGGTTCTCGACGAGCACCACGCGCAGCCCGTTGGGCAGCACCTCCTCCTGGAACGGGGGGAGCTGTGCCGGCTGCACGGCGGCGGCGGCGGGGGGCTTCGTCGGGTACTGGGCGTCGGCGGCCGGCGCGGACGCGGCGACGGCGGTGAGGGCGAGCGCGGTCGCGCCCGCGCGGCGGAGCGAGGACGGGCGCGTCACGGCTTCGGGGCCTCGGGCGGGGTGATGAGCGTGAAGAGGCCGTTCTCCGGGCGGAGGTACGCCTTCGCCACGCGCTGGACGTCGGCGGCGGTCACGGCGAGGTAGCGCCGGATGTCGGTGTTCACCGCCTCGGGGTCGCCGAGGAACATGGTCGCGTGGTGGATCGCCTCGGCGCGGCCGAGCGAGGTCTGCGCCGTGTTGATCGTGCTGGCGCGGTAGGCGTTCTTCGCCTTCGCCAGCTCGGCCTCGGTGACGCCCGACTCGGCGATGCGCGCGATCTCGCGCGCGATCAGGCGGTCGAGCGAGTCGGCGGGGACGCCCTGGTTGGCGATGGCGAGCACGCCGAAGGTGCCGGGGCCGCGCGTCGGGCCGACCGCGTTGAGGAAGGTCTGCAGCCCGAGCGCCGCCTTGGCCTCGCGGGCGATCGCCTTGTTGAGGCGCGAGCTCTCCCCCTGGCCGAGGATCGTGGCGAGGAACTGGAGCGCCGGCGTGTCGGCGTGCTTCGTCTCGGGGATGCGCCAGACGGTGAACGTCGCCGGGAGCGTGGCCTTGGCGTCGGTGACGCGGCGGCGCTGCTCGCCCGGGTTGAAGGGCTGGTCGCACTGCACCGGCGGCGGCGCGTCGACGCGCGCGATGTCGCCGAAGTACTGCGTGATCAGCCGCTTCGCCTCGGCGGGCTGGAAGTCGCCGGTGAGGACGAGCGTCGCGTTGTTGGGCGCGTAGTACTGCTTGAAGAACGCCTGCACGTCCTCGACCTTCGCCGCGTTGAGGTCGTCCATCGAGCCGATCAGCTCGTGGCCGTAGGCGAAGCAGGTCTTCGGGTCGTACGCGGCGGCCAGCGAGAGGAGGACGGTGCCGATGTACGGCTGGTTGTCGAAGCGCAGCCGGCGCTCCTCCTTCACCGCCTCCTGCTGGTTCTTGAGGTTCTCGGGCGTGACCGCGAGGGAGCGCATGCGGTCGGCCTCCAGCCACAGCCCGAGGTTCAGGCGGTTCGACGGGAGCGTCTGGAAGTAGTTCGTGCGGTCGATCTGCGTGGAGCCGTTCATGCTCCCGCCGGCGCGCTCGACGAGCTGGAAGTGCTCGCCCTTCTTCACGTTGGACGAGCCCTGGAACATCATGTGCTCGAACAGGTGCGCGAAGCCGCTGCGCCCGGGCCGCTCGTTGCGCGCGCCGACGTCGTACCACACGTCGACGGTGACGACCTGCGCCGAGTGGTCCTCGTTGAGGATGACGGTGAGCCCGTTGGGGAGCTGGTAGCGCTCGAGCGGGATCTTCGCGGGGAGCGGGCCTTCGGCGGCGGGGGCGGGCTGCTGGGCCGCGAGCGTGGCCGGGAGCGGGGCGCCGGCCACGAGCGGGACGGCGAGCAGCCCGGCCAGGCGCGTGCGGGATCGACGCGTCACGGGGTCCTCGGGAAAGGTGAGGCGGGGGTGGGGACCGAAAGGTACGGCCGCCGGAGAATCTGGCGCAAACATGTGAATCACGCCCCCCTCCGCTCGTCGTCGTACGGTTGGCGCGCGCCTACGTTTCGGCCATGACGCCACCCGACCGCCATCCCGACGCCCCGGCCGTGCTGGCCGCGCTCGACGCCGACGCCAGCGCCGCCGCGGGGCACCAGTTCGTGGAGCTGGCCGCCGCCTACCTGGCCGCCGCGTCGGCCGGGGAGGGGGCGGTGGCGCCGGCGCTCGGGCCCGCCGAGCTGGCGGCACGGTTCCGCGAGCCGCTCCCGCGCGGCGGGCGGCCGCTCGCCGAGGTGCTCGACCGGCTGGCCGGGGACGTAGTGGGGGAGGCCAACCGCCTCTACCACCCGATGGCGATGGGGCACCAGGTGTCGCCGCCGCTCCCGGTGGCGATCTGGGCCGAGATGCTGGTGGCGGCGCTGAACCAGTCGGTGGCCGTGTCGGAGATGTCGCCGAGCGGGACCGCGGTGGAGGGGGCGGTGGTCCACTGGATGGCCGAGCTCGCCGGGTTCGGGCCGCGGGCCGGCGGGACGCTGACGTCGGGGGGGACGGAGGCGACGTTCGCCGCGCTGCTGGCGGCGCGGAGCCGCGCGATCCCCGACGTCTGGACCGACGGGGTGGGCGCCGAGCCGCCGGTGCTGGTGTGCGGGGAGCACGCGCACTACGCCGTGAGCCGCGCGGCGGGCGAGATGGGGATCGGGCTGCGGAACGTGGTGACCGTGCCGTCGCGCGACCACCGGATGGACGCCGAGGCGCTGGAGCGCACGCTGGCGGAGCTGGACGCGTCGGGGCGGGCGGTGATGGCGGTGGTCGCGACCGCCGGCTCGACGGCGACGGGGGCGTTCGACGACCTGGCGGCGGTCGCGGACGCGTGCGGGCGCCGCGGGCACTGGCTGCACGTGGACGGCGCGCACGGGGCGTCGGCGCTGCTGTCGGCCGGGCACCGGGGGCGGCTGCGCGGGGTCGAGCGCGCGCACTCGCTGGCGTGGGACCCGCACAAGATGCTGCTGCTCCCGCTGGCGGCGGGCGTGGTGCTGGTGCGCGAGGAGCGGTGGCTGGAGGCGGCATTCGCGCAGAAGGCGCCGTACCTGTTCCACGCGCCGGCGCAGCACGAGGCGGAGGAGTTCGACGCCGCGCCGCGGGTGTGGGACCAGGGGATCCGCTCGTTCCAGTGCTCGCGGCGGTTCGACGCGCTGAAGGTGTGGGTGGCGCTGCAGCGCCACGGCGCCGACGGGCTGGGGGCGCTGTTCGACCACCTGTGCGCGACGGCGGCGCGGCTGCACGCGCGGCTGGCGGCGCACCCGGCGTTCGAGCCGCTGCACGCGCCCGAGTCGAACATCCTGTGCTTCCGCTGGACCGGGGCGCGCGACGACGGCGCGGACGACGCGGCGCTGGACGCGCTGCAGCACGCGCTGCGGGCGCGCTACAACCGCTCGGGCGCCGGCTGGATCACGGCGACGGTGCTCGACGGGCGGCGGGTGCTGCGCGTGACGGTGATGAACCCGCGCACCGGGGACGCGCACCTGGAGGCGCTGCTGGCCGGGCTCGACGCCGCGGGGCGGGCGGAGTGGGCGGCGCGGCGGGCCGCCGGCGCGACGAGCACGCCCGCGGGCGCGGCCGTGGCACCCGACATGCCCTGACGTCCTGGCAGTCGGGGCGGCGCGACGGTGCGCGGCCCCTGGAGAGGGCGTGTCCGGCGCGGCAGGGACCCATGCAGCACGAGCGCGAGTTCCGGGGCGACCCCCCGGTGGCGGCGGAGGGAGCGCGGGCGGGGGGGGCCGTCGTCGGCGACGCGTTGGCGTCGTCGGTCGAGCCGCGCCCCCCGCTCTCCTCGGACACGGTGCCGAGCGAGCAGCTCTGGCGGGCGGCGATCCGTGCGGCGCGCGAGGCGGCGGCGCTGACGGTCGACCTGCGGCGCCAGTTCGCCCCGCCGGCGGCGGCCGCCGCGGCGACCGACCTGGCGCGCTGACGCGTCAGCG
>NZ_JARGEK010000599.1 GCF_029211165.1 Roseisolibacter sp. H3M3-2 | reverse complement strand
GCCCGTCGGCCAGCTTGCGCGACTGCACGACGCCGGCGCCGGGCGCCGCGACCGTCCACGCGTCGCCGCCGTCGCGCGCCAGCACGACGACGTCGGCGCCGTGGCGCCGCTTCAGCTCCGCGACCTCGGCGCTCGCGCGCAGCGCCGCGAGGTCGCCGTCGAGCGACGCGGCGTGCCCGAGGGACGCCAGCGCGCGCACCGCCGCGCCCCCCGCGAGCCGCGCGACGCGGCGCACCTCGGCGTTGCGCAGCGCGGCGTTGGCGAGGTCGATCCCCTTCGCGACCTCGGCCTGCATCGCCTGCTCGTCGCCGCCGAGCGCGCTCGCGGCCTCGGTGGTGTAGAGCACCAGCACGGCGACCTCGGGGCCCGCGGCGGCCGGCGGCGCGGTGTCGGGCGCGCGGCGCAGGTTGCCGCAGGCGACGGGGGCCGCGGGGTCCTCCTCGTAGGCCTCGAGGCGCTCGTCGCGGCCGTAGCGCACGTGGTAGTTCCCCGACGGCGCGAAGACGCTGAGCGTGAAGGTGCCGCCGTGGAGCACGAGCGAGAACGTGCCCGGCGGGTCGCCCGCGCCGTCGCCGCCGACCCGGCGCGCCTCGCCGGCGAGCACCGTCAGCGCGCCCGACGTCGCGGCGGCGGCGGGGCTGCGGCGCAGCGTGAGGTGGAAGGTGACGTCGGCGAACGGGACGACGGCGACGGTGCGCGCCGGCGCCTCCTGCTGCCCCGCGAACACGCGCTGCATCTCGGCGAGCAGCGCGCGGTCGAAGCGCACCGGCCCCGCGCGGCGCGTCCCCGCCGCGACGTCGGCCGCGTCCAGCGCGCGCGGCGGCGACGGGACGGTCGCGGGGATCCCGGCGGTCGGCGTGAGGAGGACCTTCACCGGCTGCGCGCCGGCGGCGGCGGCCAGCAGCCACGAGGCGGCGCCGGCGAGGCGGGACGGGAGCGACATGCGGAGCGCGGGGCGGGCGGGTGGGGAGGGAACGGGGCGGGCCCCGACGGACTACGGCGCGCGCGTCAGAAGCGCTCGCCGCGCTCCTCGCGCGCCTGGCTGCCGACGGGGCGGATGCGCGTCCACATCGTGTGGAAGAACAGCGCCAGCCCGGCGACCTGCGCGAGCCCCGCGAGCACGACGCCCCAGCGCAGCCAGCGCCCCTCGACGGCGGGGCGCAGCAGCTCCCCCGCCACGCGCGCGGCGGTCCCGCCGGCCACGAGCCAGTACGCCGCCCCGGCGGCGCGCGGGTCGTAGCGCGCGTCGTCCTTCGCGGGGCGCGGGAACATCCACAGGGCGACGCCGAGGATCATCAGCATCACGAAGCCGACGAGGATCGCGTGCGCGTGCGCGCTCACGAGGTACGGCGTCGGATAAGCGCCGGCGAGCTCGCGACGCGCCAGCATCCAGAGGCCGAGCGCGAGCCCCGCGGCGAGGAAGCCGATCGCGGTCTTGAGGAAGCGGCGGACGAGGGAGGTCATGCGGGCGCGGGCGGGACGCGGTGAAGCATCCCCGGCGGCGCGGCGCCGCTCCGTAGGCGGAACCCCGATTCGCCGTCGGGGCTTTCCCGCGCCCGCGACCGCGCCCGCTACTCCGCCCCGCGCAGGATCGGGCCGATGCGCGCGCGGCGCGCGGCGCCGAGCTTCGCCATCACCTGCAGCGTGTGGTTGCGGGCCGTGTGCTCGCTGACGCCGAGCCGCGCGGCGACCTCGCCGTTCGAGCACCCGTCGGCGAGCAGGCGCGCGTCGGCGGCCAGGCGCGCGGTGAGGCCGAAGCGCGCGGCGAGCGCGCCGCCGTCGGGCCACGCGTCGGCGGGGGCGGGCGCGGGCGGCGCGCC
>NZ_JARGEK010000598.1 GCF_029211165.1 Roseisolibacter sp. H3M3-2 | reverse complement strand
GCGGCGGCCGACGCGCGCGACCTCGCCGACGCCACCGACGCCGCCACGCGCGCGGTCAGCGACGCCGCGCACACGCTGGTGAGCGTGTCGGGGCGCGTGCGCGAGACGGCGGCCGCGGTCGCCGCGCTGGTCGCGGCGTCGGCGCAGGTGCAGGCGCTGGTGGCGACGGTGTCGCGCCTGGCGCGGCAGAGCAACCGCGTCGCGCTCAACGCGAGCATCGAGGCCGCGCGCGCCGGCGACGCGGGGCGCGAGTTCGCGCAGGTCGCCGGCGCGATGCGCTGCCTCGCCGACCGGAGCTCGCGCGCCGCGCACGCCGCCGGCACGTCGGTGGGGCGCGTGCGCGACGAGGTCGAGGACGTCGGGCGGCTGCTGGCGGCGGGCGAGGAGGCCGAGCGCGGCGTGCACGACGACGCCGGCGGCGAGGTGATGGCGTTCGAGCGCGTCGAGGCGGGCGTGGCGCGCATCGACGCGGTCACCACCGACGCCTCGCACCTCGCGCTGGCGCAGCGCGCCGCGCTGCACGAGCTGGCGACCGCCGTCGAGGGCGCGGGGCGGGTGGCCGACGACGAGGTCGCGCGCGCGCGCGGCGCCGCGCTGGCCATGCGCCGCCAGGGCGCGTCGGTGGACGAGGTGGCGCGGACGGTGCGCACGCTCGGCGCGCTGGCGGCGAGGCTCCGCGCGGCGGCGGTGAACTGAGGGCTGCGCGGCTGCGCGGCCGCTACTTCCCCACGCAGAACGTCGCGAACACCCGCCCCAGCACGTCCTCGACGTCCACGCCGCCGATCAGCTCCTCGAGGGCGCCGGCGGCGGCGCGCAGGTGGACCGCGGCCACCGGCGCCGGCAGCGCGTCCTGGTCCCACGCGTCGGCGAACGCCCGCAGCTCGTCGCGCGCCGCGCCGAGCGCGCGCAGGTGCCGGGCGTGGGTGACGAGGGGGAGGTCGGGGTCGGGCGCGCCCCAGTGGGCGGTGACGGCGTCGACGGCCGCCTGCGCGAGGGCGGCGAGCCCCGCGCCCGTCTCGGCGCTCACGCGGAGCGAGGGGAGCGTCGAGCGTCGAGCGTCGAGGGGAGCGTGCTCGACGCTCGACGCTCGACGCTCGTCCTGCTTCGTCAGCACGCCGAGGATCGGCGCGTCGGTCCGTGCGCGCACGAAGTCGGCCGTCCGCTCCACGTCCTCCTGCTCCTCCCCGCACGCCAGCACCACGTGCGCGCGCCCCAGCCACCGCTCGGCGACCTCGATGCCGAGCCGCTCGACGCGGTCGTCGGTGTCGCGCAGCCCCGCGGTGTCCACGAGGCGCAGCGGCCACGGGTCGCGCTCGACCGTCGCCTCGAGCGCGTCGCGCGTGGTGCCGGGGACGTCGGTGACGATCGCCCGCGCCTCGCCGGCGAGCGCGTTGAACAGCGACGACTTGCCCGCGTTGGGCGGCCCCGCGATGACGACCGCCGCGCCGTCGCGCGCGATGGCGCCCGCCGGCGCGGTGGCGAGCAGCGCCTCCACGCCGTCCAGCGCGTTCCCGACCGCCAGCGCCACCGCGTCGCGCCCCAGCGGCCCGTCGTCCTCCTCCGGGAAGTCGATGTCGTAGGCGAGCAGCGCCTCGGCGTGCAGCAGCGCCTCGCGCAGCGCCGCCACCCGCCGCGACAGCCCGCCGTCGAGCTGCGCCAGCGCGGCGCGCCGCATCGCCTGCGTCCGCGCGTCCACCAGCGCGCCCACCCCCTCGGCCTGCGCGAGGTCGAGCTTCCCGCGCAGCACCGCGCGCCGCGTGAACTCGGCGGGGAGCGCCGGCCGGGCGCGCGCCGCCGCCAGCGCCGCCAGCAGCGCCGCCGCC
>NZ_JARGEK010000597.1 GCF_029211165.1 Roseisolibacter sp. H3M3-2 | reverse complement strand
GGATGGCGCCGGCCGCCGCGTCCGCGCCCGCCCCCGCGCCCGGCGTGGTCCCCGCGCTCCCCGCCGCCCCGGGCGGCGACGCCTTCGCCCGGCCGCTCACCGCCGCCGAGCAGGGGTGGGTCGACCGCACCCTCGCCCAGCTGCCGCTGCGCGACCGCGTCGCCCAGCTGGTGAGCGTGTGGGTGCTGGGCGACTACGTGAACGCCGAGGACCCGACCTTCGTGCGGATCCGCGACTGGATCGCCCGCGAGCACGTCGGCGGCGTCATCATGTCGCTCGGCTCCCCGCTGGAGGTGGCCGCCAAGGTCAACTCGATGCAGCGCCTCGCGCTGGCGACGCCGGCCAAGGTGCCGCTGCTCGTGTCGAGCGACCTGGAGCCCGGCCTCGGGCGGTTCGAGGGGGGGACGTTCCTCCCGGTGAACACGAGCTGGCTGAGCGCGGGCACCGCGACCGTGCTGCCGACCAACATGGCGATCGGCGCCACCGGCCGCCCCGAGGACGCGCGGCAGGCGGGAGCCATCGTCGGGCGCGAGGCGCGCGCCGCCGGGGTCCACGTGGTGTACGCGCCGGTGGTGGACGTGAACAACAACCCGGGCAACCCGGTCATCAACGTCCGCTCGTTCGGCGAGGACCCGGCCGCGGTGGCGCGGATGGCGGCGGAGTTCGTGCGCGGGCTGCAGGGCGAGGGGGTCGCCGGCGTGGCGAAGCACTTCCCCGGGCACGGCGACACCGACGTCGACTCGCACAACGCGCTGCCGGTGATCCGCTCCGACCTGGCGCGGTTCCAGTCGGTGGAGCTGGTGCCGTTCCGCGCCGCCGCGCAGGCGGGGGTGGCCGGGGTGATGAGCGCGCACATCGCGCTGCCGGCGATCCAGGGCGACGGCACGACCCCCGCGACGCTCGCGCCGCGCGTGATGACCGGGCTGCTGCGCGACTCGGTCGGCTTCCGCGGCGCCGTCTTCACCGACGCCATGACGATGGAGGGCGTCGGCCAGGGCTACCCGATCGAGCGCAGCTGCCCGCTGGCGATCCAGGCCGGCAACGACGTGCTGCTGATGCCGAGCGACGTCACGCGCTGCGTGGACGCGGTGGTGGCCGCCGTCGGGCGCGGCGAGATCGCGGCCGAGCGGATCGACGCGTCGGCGCGCCGGGTGCTGGGGCTCAAGGTGCGCACGGGCGCCGTGGCGCGCCCGCTGGTGGACCTGGAGGCGCTGCGCGCGACCGTGGGCGCGCCGGCGCACTGGGCGTCGGCGCGGCTCATCGCGCAGCGGGCAGTGACGCTGCTGCGCGACAGCGCGGGGCTCGTGCCGGCGACCGCCGGTTCGATCACCGCCGTCGTGTACGCCCCCGAGACCGAGGCGGTCGCCGGGCTCTCGTTCGTCGCCGAGCTGCGCGCCGGCGGGCGCACGGTGCGCGACTTCCGAATCACGCCGCGCTCGTCGGTCGCCGCGCTCGACTCGCTGGCCGCGCTGGCCGCGGCCAGCGACCGCATCGTCGTCATGACGTACACGCGGACGCTCGAAGGGTCCGGGCGGCTCGCGATCCCGGCGCACATCAACGCCTGGATCGACCGGCTGGCCGGCACGGGGAAGCTGATCGTGGTCGCCGGCGGCAACCCGTACGTGATCAAGCAGTTCCCGCGCGTCGGCACGTACCTGGTGACCTACGGCCGCGGCGACGCGCTGGAGCGCGCGGCCGCGCAGGCCGTGCTCGGGCGCGCGCCCATCGGCGGCAAGGCGCCGGTGACGCTCCCCGGCTTCTTCGCCCGCGGCGACGGGCTGCAGCGCGGGGGGACGCCGTGAGGCGCGCCCGCGGGGCGGTGGGCGCGGCGGGCGCCGGCTC
>NZ_JARGEK010000596.1 GCF_029211165.1 Roseisolibacter sp. H3M3-2 | reverse complement strand
CGGCGCGCGGGGGCCTGCGCCCGCGGGGCGCGGGGCGGGGCCGCGAGCAGGGCCGCGAGCAGGAGCGTGCGACGCAGGCGCATGGGCGGGGGCGAGGGGGGCGCGCGGCGGCGGCCGGTGAGTCGCGGACGCGCCACAGTTCCAACATAGCACGCGTCGCCGACCCGTCCGGGCTGGCCGCGCACCGCCGGAGGCCCGAGATTGACGCCGCGTCTCGACCGCGGGGCGCGCCATCCTTTCGCCACCCGGAGGAGCCGTGTTCAAGAAGTTCGCCGCCGAGGCGCTCGGCCTGAGCGACGTCGGCCTGATCGTGCCGCCCAGGGACTACGACAAGGTCGACGCCGACGACTACCTCTTCCACGAGGACCAGGAGAAGATCCACTTCCTGATCAAGTCGAAGAAGGACGAGTACTGCTTCACCAACCTCGCCCTCGTCCACGTCGACGGCGACTCCGCGGTGTCGACCAAGCGCACGATCAAGCGCTACGACTACGCGTCGCACGCGGTCGGGCAGGTGACCATCGAGACCGCCGGCACGATCGACCTCGACGTCGAGCTGAAGTTCACGATCGGCGACAAGGGCTTCAGCATCGACGTGCGCAAGGACCACCTCGAGGCGCTGAAGGACATCTACAAGGCGCTGCACACGATCGGGAAGCTGCAGCGGCGCGACGCGGTCGGGCGCGAGCACGCGCTGCAGAGCGCGTCGGTGGTCGGCTCGATGCTCAAGCTCAACGCGGCGCAGGACCCGTCGGCGGTGCAGGCGCACTACCGCGCCGTGCTGGAGGCGATGAACGCGGCGGTGCTCGACCAGCACACGCGCCGCGACTTCGGCGAGGTGTTCGAGAAGTACATGCACGCCTGAGCCGGGCGCGGGCCCCCCGGCCCGCGCCGGGGGGCGGCGGGCCCGCCGCCCCCCGCTCGCGCGCCCGGCGCGACTTGGCGCATCGCCGCGCGCGGGCCGATATTGGCGGACCGTCCCCTCCGCCCCGCGCCCGTGACCGACCCGCTCCGCGACCGGCTGCAGTCCGCGCTGGGCGCCGCCTACACGCTCGAGCGCGAGGTCGGCGGCGGCGGCATGGCGCGCGTCTTCGTCGCCACCGACGCGGCGCTCGGCCGGCAGGTGGTCGTGAAGGTGCTCTCGCCGGAGACCGCCGAGGGGATGAGCGCCGAGCGCTTCACGCGCGAGATCCGCCTCGCCGCGGCGCTGCAGGACCCGCACATCGTCCCGGTGCTCGCCGCGGGGCAGACGGCCGACGGGCTCCCGTTCTACACGATGCCGTTCGTGACCGGGGAGTCGCTGCGCGCGCGCATGGAGCGCGGGCCGCTCCCGCTCGACGAGGCGCTGCGCGTGCTGCGCGACGTCGCGGAGGCGCTGGAGTACGCGCACGCGCGCGGCGTCGTGCACCGCGACGTGAAGCCCGAGAACGTCCTGCTGGCGGGGCGCAACGCCGTGGTCGCCGACTTCGGGATCGCGAAGGCGATGCGCGCCGCCCGCGCCGAGACCGGGCCGGTCGCGCTCACGTCGGCCGGCACCTCGCTCGGCACCCCGGCGTACATGGCGCCCGAGCAGGCGGTCGGCGACGACACCGACCACCGCGCCGACCTGTACGCGTGGGGGATGATGGCGTACGAGCTGCTCGACGGCGCGCACCCGTTCGCGGACCGCGCCACGCGGCGGCAGCTCGTCGCGGCGCAGGTCACCGAGATGCCCCCGCCGCTCGACGCGCGGCGGCCGGGGCTCCCCGCCGGCCTCGCCGCGCTCGTCATGGCGTGCCTCGCGAAGGACCCGGCGCACCGACCCGCCGACGCGCCGGCCGTGCTCTCGGCGCTCGCCGCCGCGGTGTCGAACGC
>NZ_JARGEK010000595.1 GCF_029211165.1 Roseisolibacter sp. H3M3-2 | reverse complement strand
GGCGCAGCGCCCCCGGCGGGAGCGGCGCGCCGCAGGCGTCCCAGACGCGCGCGACCGCGTGCTCGACGTCGGCGACCGCGGGGCCGCGCAGCGCGACGCCCGTGTCGCGCCACGGCGCGACGCCGTGCGCCGGGTCGCCCTCCCACATCCGCCCCACGCAGAGCCCGGTGACGAACGCCAGCGCGCCGTCCACCGACAGCAGCTTGCGGTGGTCGCGCGTGATCCAGTCGAAGGGCCGGGCGAGGCGCGGCGGGTTGAAGGTGCGCACCTCGACGCCGGCTGCGCGCAGCCGCTTCCAGAACCCGCGCGAGGTCTTCCCCACCGCGCCGAGCCAGTCGTAGACCACGCGCACCGCGACGCCGGCCCGCGCGCGCTCGGCCAGCGCGTCGGCGAAGCGGTCGCCGGTCGCGTCGTCGTGGATGATGTAGCTCTCGAACAGGACGTACTCGCGCGCGCCCGCGATCGCGTCGAGCCACGCCGGGTAGTTCTCCGTCGCGTCGCGCAGCAGGCGCACGTCGTTGCCGCCGAGCAGCGGCGCGCCCACCGCGCGGGTGAACGCCTGGTCGAGCAACGTGCGCTCCGGCGGCGCCCCCTCGGGGAGCGGGCGCACGGGGCCGGTCAGCGCGCGGCGGCGCCGGCCACCGCGCCGCGCAGCACCGCGTCGTCGCCGTCGCCGGGGAGCGCGCGCACGCCGAGCAGGCGCGCGAGGAACGGGTAGACGTGCACGTTGCGCAGCGTCGGCAGCTCGCCGAGCGGGCGCACGTTCGGCCCGGCGGCGAGGAAGATCCCGTCGAGCCCCGTCGCCGCGTCGGGGTCCCACCCGTGGTCGCCGGGGCTGAAGCGGTAGCCGGCGGGCGCAGGCTGCACCGTGACGAAGTACCCCGGGTCGGCGAGCACCACGACGTCGCCGGCGCGCGGCTCGTCGCGCAGCGCCCACGCGGCCGGCGTCTCCTCGCGGCGCCACGCGCGCGCGGGGGCCTTGGCGTCGGCGAAGCCGCGGCGCAGCGCCGCCAGCACCGCGTCGCGCCGCGCGGCGTCGCCGTCGAACCAGAGCGCCATGTACGGCCCGTTGTCGACCGCGCGCACGCCGGCCATGTCGGCGAAGCGCGACAGCGCGACCACCGGGTCGGCGGCGATGGGGAGCATGCCGTGGTCGGAGAGCACGACGACGTTCACGCGCGCGCCCACCGGCGAGGCGGCGACGCTGTCGAGCAGGCGCCCCACGGCGCGGTCGGCGTGCACCACCGCGCTGTCGAGCGCCGCCGACGTCGGCCCGCTGCGGTGCCCCACCTGGTCGACGGTCGGCACGTACACCGCGACGAAGCGCGGGCGCGTCGCCGCGGGGCGCCGCAGCCACGCCGCCACCGAGTCGACCTTCGCCTCGGCGCTCACGCGGTCGTCGTACGGGTGCATGCTCAGCGTCGGGCGCGCGCCGTCGGGCGCGGGCGCCGCGGAGCCGGGCCAGAAGTACGCCGCCGCGCGCACCCCCTGCCGCTCGGCGGTCGTCCACAGCGGCTCGGCGCGGTACCAGCGCGCCTCGGTGGGCGCGACGCTGTCCTTGTGCACGTACGGCGCGCGCAGCGCCGGGTCCCAGAACTTGTTCAGCACGAGCCCCGAGTGCCCCGGCAGCTTCCCCGTCACCAGCGTGTAGTGGTTCGGGAAGGTCAGCGACGGGAAGCTGGGGCGCAGCGCCCGCGCGCGCACGCCGCGCGCGGCGAGCCGCGCGAGGTTGGGGAGCGGCAGCCCGCGGTCGAGGTACGAGCGCCCGAAGCCGTCGAACGACAGCAGGACCACGATCGGCCCCGCGGTGTCGGCCGCCGCGGCGCCCGCCGCCGACGACGAGCTCGCGCCCGCGGGGCCCGC
>NZ_JARGEK010000594.1 GCF_029211165.1 Roseisolibacter sp. H3M3-2 | reverse complement strand
CGCGCAGCATGTCGGCACCGAGATCTCGAACGCCGCCCAGGCAGTGGCGAGGGGAGACGTCCGGAACGACACTGCCTTCGCGTTCGTGGCGCGGACGGACAAGAAGGATCGGGAGACCGTCTTTGAGAACGAGGCCTGCTGGGCCAAGTCCCTGCCGGCGCTCGGGATCACCTATCCAATCACGAACATCCGCGAAGCGGTCGCCACGGCCAAAACCAGGCTCTCGACGGCGAGTTCGGTCAAGCGGCTGTACTTCGGCATTCCGACGGGCGCGGCCGACTTCTGGATTGCGGAGGATAAGTGGGCGGCGGTGCTCGCCCCGATCGGCGAGGAAATCATTGCCCAGCTGAAAGGCTGCCGCTGCTGGCTCAGCCTCGACCTTTCGAAGAAGAACGACCTCACGGCGCTGACCGCCACCTGGATCGATGGCGCCGGCGTCCTATGGCAGAAGACTTGGTACTGGACGACTGCCGAGGGGCTCGCGGATCGGGCTAAGGCCGACCAGGCGCCCTACGAAGAGTGGGTTGAAAAGGGTCACCTCACCGCCGTCGATGGCGCGACGATCGACAAGAGCTTCGTGGCGGCCAGGGTAGCGGAGATCTGCGCCGAGCATGACGTCCAGGAGCTGGTGTTCGACCCGGCGCAGATGGCTGACTTCCTCGCCGCCTGCGAGGAGATCGGGTTCCCCGTGTGGAAGTTCGAGAAGCCCGATCAGCCCGCGGGCAAGGGTCTGAAGCTGGTGCGCCATGCGCAGGGACCGAAGGTCATGTTCGAGGACCGGCAGTACTGCATGCCGCGCTCCATCGAACGGTTCGAGGATCGCATCCTCAAGGAGACAATCGTCATCGACGACTCGCCGGTGACGTACAGCTGCGCGGCCAATGCGGCGCTGGTGGAGGACGGCATGAAGAACCGGGCCTTCGACAAAAAGCGGTCGCGAGGACGCATCGACGGGGTCGTCACGGCCGCCATGGGCGTCGGCGCCGCTGACAACGTTCCGCTCGAGGGCGAGACTTACGCGGGCAGCTTCGTCGTCGACCTGGACGACGTCGACATAGACGAGGCCGAGCTTTGAGCATTCACGGGTACAAGCTTTCGGCCGCAGCCGCTGCGGCCGAAGCGCGCTATGCCGGCGCCGCCGTCCAGAACGCGATAGACAGCGTGCCGGTGATCGCCGGCAATGCCGACTTCCTCGACTGGTTCGGCAATGGGGTCAGCGCCGCCGGCGTCACCGTCACCCCAGAGACGGCCATGCGCTCCTCGGCCGTTTGGCGGTGCGTGACGCTGATCAGCGGAGCGCTCATGTCCATGCCGCTGGGCGTCTACGAACGCGTCGGTGACAACGGTCGGCGCTACTTGCCGGACCATGAGTTCAACCGCTTCCTGCAGGCCGAGCCGAACGAGGAGATGAGCGGGCCGGAGTTCGTCGAGCTGCAGGCGTTCGCGATGCTGCTGCGCGGCAACGGCTACGGCCTGATGCGGCAGGCCCGCAACGGCAAGGTCACTTCGATCGACTATTATCACCCGGCCAGGGTGATGGCGTTCCGCTCCACAGACAAATCCGTGTGGTACCGGTTCACTAATCTCGACGGCAGCCAGGAGGACCACCACTCCTCCTACGTTCTTCATATGCGCGGCCCCGGCCGGGACGGACTGGGCGTCAACGGCCTGTCCGCCATCTCGTACCATGCGCAGTCGATCGGGATCTCGCTTGCAAGCCGGGACTACACGTCGAAGCAGTTCGAGCAGGGCCTGCTCACCAACGACTTCTTCACGTTCACGGGCGAGATATCGGCCGAGCAGCGCGCCGCCTTCAAGGCGTACCTGCTGAAGAAGGCCATGGGCGTTAAGAACGCCCATAACCCGC
>NZ_JARGEK010000593.1 GCF_029211165.1 Roseisolibacter sp. H3M3-2 | reverse complement strand
CCACGATTTGTCTTCCTAAGACCGCTTGGCCTCCGACTTCGGCGTCGGCGCGCGCCAGCGTCGCCGCCAGCGGCTCGCGCCCCTCGCGCAGCACCGCGCCGTCGCGCCAGCGCACGCGGTACGGGCGCCCGGCCGCCGCCGCCGCGTCGTTGTGCGCCGCCAGCACGCGCGCCAGCCGCTCCGCCACGCGCGCCAGGTCCTCCGGGCGCTGCAGGTCGGCGAGGTAGAGCGCGAACTCGTCGCCCCCCAGCCGCCCGGCGTGGTCGACGCCGCGCACCACCTCGCCCAGCAGCCGCCCCACGTCGCGCAGCGCCCGGTCCCCCTCGGCGTGGCCGTACGTGTCGTTGATCGGCTTGAACCCGTCGAGGTCGAGCGCCAGCAGACCCGCCGTGCGCGCCGCCGCGCCGTCGCGCCCCTGCGTCGCCGCCACCGCCGCCTCGAAGCCGCGCCGGTTGAGGAGCCCCGTCAGCTCGTCGCGCGTCGACAGCTCGGCGAGCCGCCGCTCCTCGGCGCGCTGCCCGGTCACGTCGCGCCCCACGCTCGCCGAGCCGACCAGCGCCCCCGACGCGTCGCGGAGCAGCGTGTTGTCCCACTCCACCACCCGCCGCTCCCCGTGCCGCGTCACGATCTCGTGCTCGTGGTGCGCCACCGCGCCGCCGGGGGCCATGATCGCCCGCAGCGCCGCGCGCCGGGCGTCGGCGTCGGGGAGGAAGCGGCCGAACCAGTCGCTCCCCACCGCCTCGGCGCGCGTCCAGCCGGTGAGGTCGAGCAGCGCGTCGTTGGCGAACGTCACGCGCCCGTCGAAGTCGAGCGTCACCACCAGCGCGCGCACCGTCTCCAGCACGCCGCGGAAGCGCGCCTCGCTCTCCTCCACCGCGCGCGCCGCCTCCTGCGCCCGCGTCACGTCGCGCACCGTGGTCACGACGGCGCGCGCGCCGTCGGCCGTGTCGGCGATCGGCGTCGCCGAGCCGGCGATCCAGGCGTGCGTCCCGTCGGGGCGCTCGAGGCGCAGCAGGGCGTCCACCTCGCGGCGCCCGCCGGCGAGCGCGCGCGCCGGCGCCGTCGACCCCGCGGGGACCTCGGCCCCCGTCGCGTCGAGCATGCGCCAGCCGTCGGGGCGCGGCGCGCGCCGGCTCAGCTGCTCCCCCGTGAGCCCGAGGATGCGCTCGGCCGCGCCGTTCCACAGCAGCACCTCGCGCTCCGAGCGGAGGACCACCCCCTCGTCGAGCGCCTCCAGCACCTCGCGCAGCCGCGTCTCGCTGGCCGCCAGCTGCGCCAGCGCGCGCCGCCGCTCCCCCACGTCCTCGACGAGCACCAGCCGCGCCGCGCGCCCCTCGTACTCGATCGCCTGGCTCACCAGCGACACGTCGAGGTGGCGCCCGTCGCGCGTCGCGTGCACCCCCTCGTACGCCGACTCGTCCTCCAGCGCCGCCTGCCGCGCCAGCGCGTCGGCCACCCCGCGCAGCTCGGGCGGGCGGACGTCGAGGATCGTGCGGTCGAGGAACTCCTCCCGCGACCAGCCGTAGAGCCGCACGGCGGCCGCGTTCACCGACAGGAAGCGCAGCGTCTCGACGTCGTACACCCACGCCGCGCGCGGGCTGCGGTCGTAGAGCACGCGGTACCGCGCCTCGCCGAGGCGCGCGCGCTGCTCCGCGCCCGCCAGCTCGGCGGTGCGCTCGCGCACCTCGTCCTCGCGGCGGCGCACGACCTCGCGCAGCTCGGCCCCCACCGCGTCGAGGCGCGCCGTCGTCTCGCCGAGCCGCGACGCCACGAGCGCCACCTCGGCGGGCGTCCCGGCGCCGGCCGGCGGCGCGGCGAACGGCTGCCCGGGGCGGTGCTCCTCGAGCGCCTCGGCCAGCGCCTGCAGCGGCGTCGCCAG
>NZ_JARGEK010000592.1 GCF_029211165.1 Roseisolibacter sp. H3M3-2 | reverse complement strand
GCGGCGGCGGCGGGGGCGGGGGCGGCGGCGGCGGCGAGCTCCCCCCGGGCGCGAAGCTCGACCCCGAGGTCGTCGCGCTGGCGCGCGTCGCGCCGGTGGGCGCGGGCGTGCTCCCGATCCACGCCGCGGCCGGCGTCGGCTACGGCAACGGCTTCGCCGGCAACGCGCACCGCTACGCGCCCGACGGCTGGATGCCGACGCTCCGCTACCTGGTCGAGGAGCTGGGCGCCGACGTGAACGCGCGCGACAACAACGGCTTCACCCCGCTGCACCACGCGGCGGCGCGCGGCGACAACGAGATGATCAAGTACCTCGTCTCGAAGGGCGCCGACGTGAAGGCGGTCTCGCGCACCGCGCGCACGGTGGTCGACATGGCGAACGGCCCGGTGCAGCGCCTGCGCCCGTTCCCCGAGACGATCGAGCTGCTCGAGAAGCTCGGCGCGAAGAACCAGCACCTGTGCGTGTCCTGCTGAGGAGGACGTCGTGCCGCTCTACGACTTCCGCTGCCTGACCTGCGACGCCGAGAACGAGCTGCTGGTGCGCGGCTCGGCGCCGCCGGCCTGCCCCGCGTGCGGCGGGGCGAACCTCGAGCGCCTGGTCTCGCTCCCGGCCATCCGCTCCGAGACCACCCGCGACGTGATGATGCGCGGCGCCAAGAAGCGCGACGCCGCGCAGGCGAAGGACCGGATCAACCAGCAGGCGGCGTACGAGCGGAATCACGACTGAACGACCCGGAACGGCGTGGTCCGGTACGGCGTGGTCTCGAAGGGCGTGATCGAAAGGGGCGTGAACACCACCGCGAGTGGTCGTTCACGCCCCTTTCGATCACGCCCCATCAGAACACGCCGTATCAGACCACGCCCTACCAGAGCACGCCTTACCTGGCGGCGTTCAGCATCAGCTTCGCGTGCTCCTCCGCCTGCTGCAGCCCGCCCTCGCCGTCCTTCCACTCGATCTTGCCGTCGGCGTTGGCGTCGCGTCCCGCCGTGAGCTCGTTCGTGAGCGAGACGAGCTGGCTGACCATCCCCGCGGCGTCGGCGGCGCTCTTCGCCTCGCCGATGCGCTGGGCCAGCGCGGCCACCTCGGCGGCGCGCGCCGCCGCGGAGCGCGCGGCCGTGGCGACGTGCCCGGCGTGCGTGCCGACCGCGGGCGCCGCGCCCTGCGCCTGGCCGGCCATCTCGATGTGCGCGGCGACGGCTTCCGCGGCCTTCTTCACGCCGTAGCCGAGCCCCGGGCCGCTGGCGACCGCGGACGGGTCGACGGCGTGCAGGACGTGCGCGGCGTGCTGCTGCATCGCGGCGAGGTTCTCCGGGTCCTTGGCCGCCAGCGCGGCGTGCTGCGCGGCCACGCGCGCCTCGGCGAGCGCGGTGGGGAGCAGCCCGCGCTCCATCGGCGTCCCCTTGAACGACTGCAGCACGTGCCCGAGGTGCGCGCCGAGCGGGCCGGCGGGGAGCGTGGCCGCCATGGCCGCGCCGCCGTCGGCGGGCGCCGTGGTGCCGGCGGCGGCGCCCGGGGCGCCCGTCGCGGCCATCTGCCCCGGGGCGGCGGTCCCGGTGAGCTTCGCCATCGTCTCGTCGAAGGCGCGGCGCGCCGCGGGGTCGGTGCTCACGATCCAGGTGCGGCGGCGGTACTCCGCCTCCGTCATCCCGGCGGTCTTGAGCAGCGCCGCGACGTGGTGCGCCCCCTCCTCGCGCAGGCGGGTCTGGTGCTCGGCGGTCTTGTTGCGGACCAGCGAGAGCTGCTTCTGCGTCGAGTCGCGCAGCGTCGCGATGGCGAAGCTGAGGCGGGCCAGCGCGGCCGCGTCGTCGGCGCTGAGCGTCGCGCCGGGCGTGGCGGCGCCGTGCCCGGCGTGGGCCGCGGGCGCGGCGGCGGGGGAGTC
>NZ_JARGEK010000591.1 GCF_029211165.1 Roseisolibacter sp. H3M3-2 | reverse complement strand
CGTCCGTCGCGTGCGGTGGCAGCGATGAGCCGGGCCAAGTTGACGCGCGACCAGGTCGACGAGCTTGCGGCTTTGCGGGAGCAGGGCTGGTCTTACGGAGCTCTCGCCGCGCGCTACGGGATCACACAAGGCGCCGTTCACTATCGATGCCTGTCGGAGGGAGCGCTTTCGCCTCGGGCAGTGCGCCTGGGCCGGTGCAATCACGGCGGAGAGCAGCGGGGCTTCGGCGGCCGCTGTCGGCAGTTCTCCTCGAGTGAGGACGCCCAGCTGCTCGCCCTGCGCCGCAAGGGCAGCTCCGTCCCGGCGATCGCACGCGAGCTCGGCCGCGCCAACACCAGCGTCCGCATTCGGCTGTTGACCCTCGAGCTGGCGGAGGAGCGGGCGTGAAGCCACCACGCATCACCGTGCGCGAGCGAGACCGCATCGTCTCGGCTGTCGCTGACCCCAAGGTGACGTTCGCCGCAGTTGCCGCCGCCTTCGGCCGATCGGAAACCGTGGTCCGCCGCCTCGCCAACGCGAACGGCTTCACAGCCCAAGGCCGCAGCCAGGATGCCGGCAGATGAGCGCGCTCGAGATCGAGATGGGCTATCCGCTCGCCTGGCCGAACGGTCGGCCGCGCACGCCGCTCCACGCGCGCAAGGCGGCGCTGTTCAAGGAAGACGGGCGCCGCCTCACCCTGACCGTCGCACGCCGGCGGTTGCGCGAGCAGCTCTCTCTCATGACGCGCACGGGTCAGCCCTGGCGCACCACGGACATCCTGGTCTCGACCAACATCCGCTTCACGCTGCAGGGCACCCGAGACCAGAACGTCAGCCGCCGCGATCCGGAGGACACCGGCGCCGCGCTCTACTTTGATTTCGATGGCTCGCCGCACGTCCTCGCCTGCGATCGCTGGGACACGGTGCAGGACAACATCGCCGCGATCGCCGCGCACATCGAGGCGCTGCGCGGCCAGGAGCGATGGGGCTGCGCGGATCTGCGGCTGGCCTTCGCCGGTCACGTCGCTCTGCCCGCGTCCGACCCATGGTGGAAGGTGCTGGGCGTCACGCGAGACGCCCCGATCGAGGCGATTACCCGAGCGTATCGTGCTCTGGCGCGCACCGCTCACCCGAACGCCGGCGGCGAGCGCGCCGCTTGGGACCGTCTGCAGCGTGCCTATGACGAAGCTCAAAAGGCGGCGGGCTGATGCAGTGGAGGCTCTTCAGCTCGGCACCGCGCGACGGCTTTGGCTTCCTCGCTTACGGCCACCACGATGATCCGGTCCCGACCGACGCGGGCCGAGGCGTGCGGCCGGGCGACCATTGGTGGGCCATCCTGCAGTTCGACATCTGGCGCGAGCCGCACCAGTTCGTGTTTGCGAGAGACGGCGCGCCGGCGTGGCCCGGAGCAATCGCTTGGACGCCGCTTGAGCCACCGACGTCCATCACGGTTCTCAGCAAGACTTTCGTGGTGCCGGACCGGTGACAATCGCGCTCGCCGCTATCCTGACGATCTGCACCCTGGCTGCGGTCTGGACCGGCACGCGCCTCGCGGGTCGGGCCGCGCGCCGGCCGCAGCTATGCGTGCTGTGCCGCGAGGCGCCCACCGTAACCGGCCTCGACACCTGCCAGCGTTGCTGGCTGGACGAGCACCAGAGCGAACGCTGATGCGGCGTCGCGCGCCTCTCATCCAGGCATGGCCGCGCATGATGCGCCGTGCGCTCGCGGCCGAGTATTGCGACCTCTCTGAGGCCGCCTTCGAGCGGGAGGTCGTTGCCGGTCGTCTGCCGGCGCCGATAGGCTTGGCTGGTCAGGACCACTGGTGTCGAGTCGCGCTCGACCAGGCGCTCGATCGATTGACCGGGCGATCCGCTGTGTCCTGGGAACAGGAGCAGCCCGGCCTTGCCTAAAA
>NZ_JARGEK010000590.1 GCF_029211165.1 Roseisolibacter sp. H3M3-2 | reverse complement strand
CGCCGCGGTCGCCGAGCGCGCGACCGACCCGGCCGCGCGCCCCGCGCTCGACAGCATCACCACCGCGCTCGACCCCGAGCGCGCGGACGAGTCGGCGGCGCGCGCGGCGGCGCGCGCGCTGCGGGCGCTGCTGCCGCACGTGCGCACCCCCGACGACAGCACGTGGGCGCAGATCCGCCTCACCGAGGCGCACGCGCTGAGCGACGACCAGGCGGGCGCGTGCCGCGCGCTGCGCGCGGCGAAGGGGAGCGCGCGCACGGGGCCGCAGCGCGAGGCGGTGCGGAAGTACGAGGGGACGCTGGGCTGCTGAACGGCGAAGGGCCGGGCGACGTCGCCCGGCCCTTCGTTCGAGCGCGCGTCGCCGCGCGTCAGTTCGTCGTGGTGAAACTCAGCGTGATCGGCGTGCTGACGTTGCCCACCATGTCCGTCGACCACACGGTCAGGGTGTGCACGCCGGCCGGTCCGCCCGACGCCAGTTGCGGCGTGCCCACGCCCACCGCCGGGCAGGTACCGGTGCTCGCGGAGAAGAATCCGCTCCCCTGGTGGCACAGCTGGGTGCCGTCCGGCCGCTGCACGTGCCAGGATACGCGCCAGATGAACGGCGTGGCGAGCCCGAAGTCGTCCGTCGCCGAGAGCATGATCGTCGGGAAGACCGCGTAGACGCCGCCGTTGACGACGCCGCTCACGCCCACCGTCGGCGGGTTGGGGTCGGCGAGGAAGAACGCCGACGTGCTCTGCGCCCCGCTCATCGAGACGACGCAGACGGAGATCCCGCTGCACGCGCCCGACCAGCCGAGGAACCACGACCCGACCGGCCGGACGGCGCTGAGCGTCACCGGAGTGCCGCGATCGAAGGACGCGGTGCAGGTGCCCGACACCGTGCCGTTGACCGCGCGCGTGCACGCGATGCCCGCCGGGCTCGACGTGATCGTTCCCGGGCCGGTGCCGGCGAACGTGACCGTCAGCGGCTCCTGCGCGACGCCGAACGTCGCCCCGATCGTCGCCGCGCCGTCGAGCGGCACCACGCACGCGCCGGTCCCGCTGCACGCCCCCGTCCAGCCGGTGAACGTGCTCCCCGCCGCCGGCGCCGCCGTCAGCGTGACCGCGCTCCCGCCCGCGAACTCGGCGCCGCACGCGCCGCTCTGCGCGCCCGCCGAGCGCGCGCACGCGATCCCGGCCGGCGACGACGACACCGTGCCGCTCCCCGGGCCGGCCGTCGTCACCGCGAGCGACGCCGTCGCGCGCCAGAAGTTCGCCGTCACCGCGCGCGCCTCCGACATCGTCACCACGCACGGGCCGGCGCCGCCGCACCCGGCGCCGCTCCAGCCGGTGAAGTTCGTGCCGTCGCCCGGCGCCGCCGTCAGCGTGACCGTCGTGCCGGCCGCGTAGGCGCCGCCGCACGCGCCACGCTGCGCCCCCGACGCGCGCGCGCAGTCGATCCCCGCCGGCGTCGAGGTGACGCGGCCGCTCCCGTTGCCGACCGACCCGACCGTCAGCGCGAACGACGGGACGAAGGTGGCCGTCGCCGCGCGCGCGCCGTCCATCGTGACGACGCACGGCGCGCTCCCCGCGCAGTCGGCGCCCGACCACCCGGCGAAGACGTGCCCCGCGGCGGGCGTCGCGGCGAGCGTGACCGACGCGCCCGTGCCGTAGCTCGCGGTGCACACGCCGTCGGCGCACGCGAGCTCGCCCGGCGTCGCCGTCACGGCGCCGGAGCCGACGACCGCCACGCGCAGCGCGTGCCGCGCCGGCGCGAACGTCGCGGTGACGGTCGTCGCCCCGCGCGCGGTCGTCGTGCACGGGCCGGTGCCCGCGCACCCGCCGCCGGTCCACCCGGCGAACGTGCTCCCGCCGGCCGGCGAGGCGACGAGCGTCACCGCGGTCCCCGGCGCGACGGCGAC
>NZ_JARGEK010000059.1 GCF_029211165.1 Roseisolibacter sp. H3M3-2 | reverse complement strand
CGGGGAGCGCCTGCGCGACCTCGTCGAGCGCCGCGCGCAGCCTGGCGGCGGCGCGCGCGGCGAGCGCGGCGCGCACGAGGAGGGCGTGGATCGGCGTGCGCGACATGGGGGCGGCTGGGCTCCGGCGGGCGACGCGCGATCATACGGGGGGCGGGCGCGCGCGGCAAGCGCGCGGCGCCCGTGCGACGCGGCGCGTAGCTTGGGGCGATGACCGCCACCGAACACGACGCCGCGACCGCCGACGGGACGCGGATCGTCCTCCGCACCTGGCCCGCCGAGGGAGCGCAGAATGGGCCGGCGACGGGGGCGCTCTTCCTGGTGCACGGGCTCGGGGAGCACGCGCGCCGTTACGACCACGTGGCACGCGCGGTCGCCGCGCTCGGCGTCGAGGTGCGGAGCTACGACCAGCGCGGCTTCGGCCGCTCGGGCGGGGCGCGCGGCACCGTGCCGACCCCCGAGGCGCTGGTGGACGACGCCGCCGAGCTGTTCGCGCGCTACGCCGGCGAGCGGCGCGCGGCGGGGGACGCGGCGCCGCCGTTCGTGCTCGGGCACAGCATGGGCGGGTGCGTGGTGGCGCGCGCGGTGACCGCGGGGCGGATCGCGCCGCGCGGGATGGTGCTGTCGTCGCCGGCGCTGGTGCCGCGCATGGGCGCCGCCGACCGGTGGGCGACGGCGCTCGGGGAGCGGCTGATCCCGAACGTGCGCGTGCCGCACCGGCTGCCGATGCACCGCCTGTCGCACGACCCGGCGGTCGAGGCGGCGGTGCGCGCCGACGCCGACGCGCACGACCGCATCACGGCGCGGCTGGCGGCGTTCATGCGCCGCGCCGGCGCGGCGGCCATCGACGACGCGCGGCGGTGCGCGGTGCCGACGCTGCTGCTGGTGGCCGGCGACGACCACTTCGTCGACCCAGACGGCGCGCGGCGCTTCCACGCGAACCTGCCGCCGGGCGTCGGCACGCTGCGCGTGTACGACGCGCTGTGGCACGAGGTGTTCAACGAGCGCGCCGAGGACCGGGCGCGCGTGCTCGACGACCTGACGGCGTGGCTGCGCGGGCGGCTGGCGGCATGAGCGCGGCCGGGGGCGAGCGCAAGGCGTACGACCGCGCGTACTTCGACCGCTGGTACCGGTCGCCGCGGCACCGCGTGCGCTCGCCGGCCGAGGTGGCGCGGCTGGTGGCGTTCGTGCTGGCGACCGCCGACCACCTGCTCGGCCGGCCGGCGCGCACGGTGCTCGACGTCGGCGCGGGGGAGGGGAACTGGCAGCCGGTGCTGCGCCGCCTGCGCCCCGCGATCGCGTACACGGGGGTCGACCGGAGCGAGTACGCGGTGCGGCGCTTCGGGAAGCGGCGCCACCTCCTGCTCGGCGACGCCACGGCGCTGGACGCGCTGCCGCTGCGCGGGGAATACGACCTCGTGATCGCGAGCGGGGTGCTGAACTACCTCACGCGCCCCGAGCTGCGCGCCGCGCTGGGCCAGCTGGCCGCGCGGGCCGGCGGGATGCTGTACCTCGAGCTGTTCACCGCGGCCGACGACCTGAAGGGGGACACCCGCTTCGCGGCGCGCGCGAGCGCCGACTGGCTGCGGCGCGAGCTGCGCCGGGCGGGGCTGGTGGGCGGGGGGCTGCACTGCTACGTCCGCCGCGAGGAGCAGTGGCGGCTGGCGGAGATGGAGCGCACGGTCTAGCCCGCCGTTACCGCGGCGCGACCCCTGCGTGACGCGCTGCGCGCATGGACATCATCTGGCAGGAACTCTCCGGCGGGCTCGTCGACGGCGAGAAGGCCGCGCGCGTGGCCTTCCGCCTGGTCGCGGCGATGCTGCTCGGCGCGGTGGTCGGGGCGGAGCGCGAGAGCGCGGGGCAGTTCGCCGGGCTGCGCACGCACATCCTGGTCGCGCTGGGCGCGGCGCTGCTGGTCGTGATCCCGTCGGTCGAGCAGCAGGACACGGAGGACGTGGGGCGCGTGATCCAGGGGATCGCGACCGGGATCGGCTTCATCGGCGCGGGCGCGGTGCTCAAGCTCCGCGACCGCGAGGAGATCCGCGGCCTCACCACGGCGGCCGCGGTGTGGGTGACGGCGGCGGCCGGCGTGGCGTCGGGGCTCGGCTTCGTCGGCGTGGCGGCGATCGCGGTCGCGCTGACGTGGGTGACGCTCAAGGTCGGCCGCAGCGCCGGCAAGCGGCACGACGGGGAGGCGCCGGCGGCGGTCAGCGCGCCGGATGCGTCCGGAAGAAGTCCCAGATGACCGCGGTGGCGTCGAGCGCCGCGTCGGCCGCCGCGCGCGAGCGCCGCGTGGGGCTCCCCGGCCAGGCGTGGGTGCCGCCGACCACCGTCCAGAGCTCCGCACCGCGCCCCGCGTCGCACCCCGTCCAGACGAGGCGCCGCACCGACGCGTTCACCGCCGTGCGCCGCGGCGTGGGGGCGCACCCCGCGCGCCCGGCGCGCCACGCCGCCGAGGCCACGACCGGGAGGAGCGGGGCGCCGAGCCCGAAGGCGCCGCCGGCGTAGGGGACGAGCGGGTCGGCGGTGCCGTGCACCGCGACCGCGGACACCGGCGGCGTCGAGCGGCAGGCCGCGACGGCGCCCTCCGCGAGCTGCCCGGCGACGGTGCCGATCGCGGCGAACGCGCCGGGCAGTCGGCAGGCGAGCGCCTGCGCGAAGAAGGCACCGTTGGAGTGGCCGACGGCGAAGGTGCGGCGCGCGTCGACCGGCGCCGCGCGCGCCACGTCGGCCAGCACGGCGCGCACGTAGGCGAAGTCGTCGACGCCCGGGCGCTCGCGCAGCGCCCAGCCGTCCCCCCAGCGCCGCCCCACGCCGTCGGGGAAGACGACGGTGGCGCGCTCGCGGGCGGCCAGCGCGCGCCATCCGTGCGCCCGCGCGATCTGCGCGGCGCTCCCGCCGGCGCCGTGGAAGACGATCACCAGCGGGGCCGGGGCGCCGGCGGCCCGCTGCACCAGGTAGCGCCGCTCGACCCCGCCGACGGTGAGGCGGCGCTCCTCGAGGGGCGCGGGCTGCCGCGCCGGCTGCGCCGGCGGCGCGAGGGCGAGCAGCGCGACGAGGGCGCCGACGGGCATGGCGGCGTGGCGGCGGAGGGCGGGGCGCGCGACGTCTGACGCCGCGCGTCCGCGCACGTTAGCGTCCCGCGTCATGCCGAGACCCGCCGCCCTCCTCGTCGCCTGCGCCGTGGCCGCGTCGTCGGCCGCCGCCCAGGCCGCGCCCGAGCAGGACTGGGCGGGGCTCGCCCGCTACCGCGAGGCCAACGCCGCGCTGCGGGCGCCGGCGGCCGGCGAGCGGCGGGTCGTGTTCTACGGCAACTCGATCACCGAGGGGTTCGCGCCGCACTTCGCCGAGCTGTTCCCGGGGAAGCCGTACGTCGGGCGCGGGATCAGCGGGCAGACGACGCCGCAGCTGCTGGTGCGCTTCCGCCAGGACGTGGTCGCGCTGCGGCCGGCGGCGGTCGTGATCCTCGCCGGCACCAACGACATCGCCGGGAACACCGGCCCGTCGACGCTGGCGATGATCGAGGACAACCTGGCGTCGATGGCCGAGATCGCGCGCGCGAACGGGATCCGCGTGGTGCTCGCGTCGGTGCTGCCGGTGTTCGACTACCCGTGGAAGCGCGGGCTGGAGCCGGCGCCCAAGATCGTCGCGCTCAACGCGTGGGTCCGAGACTACGCGGCGCGGCACGGGCACGTCTACCTCGACTGGCACTCGGCCATGGCCGACGCGCGGCAGGGGCTGCGCGCGGAGCTGGGGGGCGACGGCGTGCACCCGAACGCGGCCGGCTACCGCCTGATGGCGCCGCTGGCCGAGGCGGCCCTCGCGGCCGCCCTGCGCGCCCCCTGACGCCCGGGCTACGTTTCCCGCGACCTCCACCCCGCCAGCAGATGCCCCCAGTCAACGTCGCCGTCATCGGGTCCGGGTTCATGGGCGCCGCCCACGTCGACGCGCTCCGGCGCGTGCCGCACGTGAACGTCGTCGCCATCGCGTCGGTCGACCGCCCGCGCGCGCAGGAGCTGGCCGACCAGTTCGGCGTGCCGCACGTGTTCGGCGACTGGCGCGAGCTGCTGGCGCGCGACGACGTGCACGCGGTGCACAACTGCACGCCCAACAACCTGCACTTCGAGGTGAACAAGGCGCTCGTGCAGGCCGGAAAGCACGTGCTCTCGGAGAAGCCGCTCACGATGACGGCCGCCGAGTCGGCGGAGCTGGTGCGGCTCGCCCGCGAGGCCGGCGTGGTGACGGCGATCAACTTCAACTACCGCGGCTACCCGCTGGTGCAGCAGGCGCGCGGGATGGTCGCGCGCGGCGAGCTGGGCGACCTGTTCGTCGTGCACGGCCACTACCTGCAGGACTGGCTGCTCTACGACACCGACTACAACTGGCGCCTGGAGTCGTCGGTGAGCGGCGCGTCGCGCGCGGTGGCCGACGTCGGCTCGCACTGGTGCGACCTCGTGCAGTTCGTGACGGGGCGGAAGATCGTGCGGGTGTTCGCGCACATGTTCCGCGCCCACGAGACGCGCAGGAAGCCGCGCGTGGCCGTCGAGACGTACAAGGGGAAGGAGGTCGGCGCGCCGCAGGAGTACGACGAGGTGCCGATCGACACCGAGGACGGCGCGTTCGTGCTGGCCGAGTTCGAGGGCGGGCTGCGCGGCTCGCTCACCGTCTCGCAGGTCAGCGCGGGGCGCAAGAACCGGCAGTGGATCGAGGTCGACGGGTCGAAGGCCGCGCTGTCGTGGAACCAGGAGGAGCCGAACACGCTGTGGATCGGGCGGCGCGACGGCCCGAACGAGCAGCTGATCAAGGACCCGTCGCTGATGGACCCCAACGCGCGGGGCTACGCGCACTACCCGGGCGGCCACCCCGAGGGGTACCCCGACGGCCCGCGCAACCTGTTCCGCAACCTGTACCGCTACATCGGCGCCGGGCACACGCCCGCGACGCAGGCCCCCGACTTCCCGACGTGGGAGGACGGGCACTACGAGCAGCTCATCGTCGACGCGGCGATGGAGAGCCACCGCACGGGCGCGTGGGTGGACGTCGCCGCCGGGGGCGCGAAGTGACGGCGCCGGCGACGCGCCCGGTGACGCTGTTCACCGGCCAGTGGGCCGACCTCCCGCTCGAGGTGCTGGCGGAGAAGGCCGCGGCGTGGGGCTACGACGGGCTGGAGCTCGCGAGCTGGGGCGACCACTTCGACGTCGAGCGCGCGCTGAACGACGACGCGTACTGCCAGGGGCGCCGCGACCTGCTGGCGCGGCACGGGCTCAAGGTGTGGGCGATCAGCAACCACCTCGTCGGGCAGGCGGTGTGCGACCGCATCGACGAGCGGCACCGCGCGATCGTGCCGCCGCGCGTGTGGGGGGACGGCGACGCCGAGGGGGTGCGGCGGCGTGCGGCGGAGGAGATGATCCGCACCGCGCAGGCGGCGGCGCGGCTCGGCGTGAAGGTCGTGACGGGGTTCACGGGCTCGTCGATCTGGCCGCTGCTGTACTCGTTCCCGCCGGTGCCGGACGCGATGATCGACGCCGGCTACCGCGACTTCGCCGACCGCTGGCACCCGATCCTCGACGCGTTCGACGCGGCCGGCGTGCGCTTCGCGCTCGAGGTGCACCCGACCGAGATCGCGTTCGACGTGTCGTCGACCGAGCGGGCGCTGGAGGCGGTCGGGCACCGCCCGGCGTTCGGCTTCAACTACGACCCGAGCCACCTGGCGTACCAGGGGGCGGACTACCTCGGGTTCATCGCGCGGTTCGGCGACCGGATCTACCACGCGCACATGAAGGACGTGTGGTGGTCGGACGTGCCGACGCGCTCGGGCGTGTTCGGCGGGCACCTGCCGTTCGGCCACGCCGACCGGTACTGGGACTTCCGCTCGATCGGGCGCGGGCGCGTGGACTTCGACGGCGTGGTGCGCGCGCTCAACCGCGTGGGCTACCAGGGGCCGCTGTCGGTGGAGTGGGAGGACGCGGGGATGGACCGCGAGTTCGGCGCGCGCGAGGCGCAGGCGCACATCCGGCGCATGGCGTTCCCGCCGGCGGCCGGCGCGTTCGACGCGGCGTTCCTGCGCGAGTAGGGGCGCGGAGGGCGCGGCGGCGCGGGGCGCGCCCTTGCCCGAACGGCGGGCGCGCCGCCTCTCGGGGCGCGCCGCTCAGCGCGTCCAGCGCACCCAGTCGACCAGCACCCGCGCGCGCCCGTCGGCCACGGCGCGCGCGGAGGAGTCGGGGAGCCCGAGCCGCGGCGCGCGCACGCCGTTGACGGCGGCCGGGTAGCCCCCGCCGATCGCCAGGTTGAGCACCACGTACTTCGCGCTGTCGAGCGCCGCGGGCGGCCCGTGGCGCGCGACGTCGGCCCGCGTCACGCGGTAGATCGCGCGCCCGTCGACGCGGAAGACGATGCTGTCGGGCGCCCACGTCACCGCGTACACGTGCCACCGCGTGGCGTCGTCCCCCGCGGGAAATGTGTCGCGCCGCACCAGCGGCGTGTCCCCCGAGTAGCCGGGGCCGTGCAGCGCCGCGCTCACCCAGCGCGGGTCGCCCACGTTCTCCATCACGTCGATCTCGCCGTGGTCGGGCCACGCGTCCTCGCCGAGCAGCCAGAAGGCGGGCCAGATCCCGGCGCCGGCGGGGAGCTTCATGCGCGCCGCGACGGTGCCGTACTGGAAGGTCGCGCGCCCGTGCAGCCGCCCCGACGCGAACTCCGCGGTGCCCGAGTCGGGGCGCGGGCCGGGGGCGCGCCGCGCGTGGATCAGCAGCGCGCCGCCGTCCGCCCCCTCCGCCTCGGCGCCGCGGACGATGCGCAGCGCCAGCGTGTCGTCCACGTAGCGCTGCAGCTCGTCGTTGTAGACGCGCCCCGTGTACACCAGCCAGCGGGCGCGGTCGATCGCCGGCCCGTCGAACTCGTCGGCGAAGCGCGCGGCGTCGGCGCGCCCGCAGCCGACCGTGAACGCCGAGACGAGCAGCGCGGCGACGCGGCGGCCGACGGCCGGGCGGGACTGCGGCACGACCACGGCGCGCTCCGGGTGCGGGGAACCGGCGGGACCTCGCCCGTACGGTGGGCGTCGCACCGGCGGCCCCGCAAGCGGCCGCGCGCGCCTTTCAGCGCGCCGCCCCGGCGGCGTAGGGGAAGGCGGTCCCCCCACTTCCCTCCCGCCCGGAGCATCGCATGCACGACGGCCGCCCGCACCCCGACACGATCGTCCTCATCCACGGCTTCTGGGTCACGCCGCGCAGCTGGGAGCACTGGATCGCGCACTACGAGGCCCGGGGCTTCAAGGTGATCGCGCCCGCCTACCCCGGCTTCGAGGTCGAGGTCGAGGCGCTCAACGCCGACCCGACGCCCGTCGAGCGGCTGACCGTCCCCGCGGTGCTCGAGCGGCTCGAGGGGATCCTGCGCGGGCTCGACGCGCCGCCGATCCTGATCGGGCACTCGGCCGGCGGCGTGTTCGTGCAGCTCCTCCTCGACCGCGGCTACGGCGCCGCCGGCGTCGCCATCAACTCGGCGCCCACCGAAGGGGTCGCGGTCGTGCCGCTGTCGCAGATCCGCTCGACGCTCGCGGTGCTGGCGCACCCGTCGACGCGCCACAAGGCGGTGCCGTTCACCCCCGAGCAGTGGCACTACGCCTTCGCCAACACGTTCAGCGAAGAGGAGTCGCGGCGGCTGTGGGAGCGGTACCACGTCCCCGCGTCGGGGGCGATCTTCTGGGAGAACGCGCTCGCCAACGTGACGCCCGGGAAGCAGTCGACGTGGGTCGACTACCAGAACGCGTCGCGCGCGCCGCTGCTGTTCATCTCGGGCGGCGAGGACCACCTGATGCCGCCGTCGGTGCAGCGCTCCAACGCGAAGCACTACACGCCGGCGGTGCTGACCGAGGTGAAGGAGTACCCCGGGCGCGCGCACCTGCTGCCCGCGCAGCCGGGGTGGGAGGAGGTCGCGGACTACGCGCTCGAGTGGGCGCTGACGCACGCGGTGGCGCGTCCGGCCGCCGCCGCGGCGACGACGGGCTGAGACGCGCGGGGCGGGCGCGGCGCACCTCCGCGCCCGCCCCGCCGCGCCCGCCCCGCCGCCCTCAGCCCCGCAGGAACGCCAGCAGGTCGGCGCTCAGCTCGTCCTTGTGCGTGTCGGTGATCCCGTGCGGCGCGCCGGCGTACACCTTGAGCGTCGCGTGCGGCACCAGCTTCGCCGACGCCAGCCCCGCCGCGCCGATGGGGACGATCTGGTCGTCGTCGCCGTGGACGATGAGCGTCGGCACGTCGAACCGCTTCAGGTCCTCGGTGAAGTCGGTCTCCGAGAAGGCGCGGATGCAGTCGAGCTGCGCCTTGTGCGACGCCATCATCCCCTGCAGCCAGAAGACGTCGCGCATCCCCTGCGTCGCGCGGTGGTCGGGCCGGTTGGCGCCGTAGAACGCGGCGCTGACGTCCCGGTAGAACTGCGAGCGCTCGCGGAGGACGCCGGCGCGGATGGCGTCGAACGCCTCGATCGGGAGCCCGCCGGGGTTGGCGTCGGTCCGCAGCATCAGCGGCGGCACGGCGCTCACCAGCGCCACGCGGGCGACGCGCGCGGTGCCGTGGCGGCCGACGTAGCGCGTCACCTCGCCGCCGCCGGTCGAGAAGCCGACCAGCGTGACGCCGCGCAGGTCGAGCGCCTCGAGCAGCGCCGCCAGGTCGTCGGCGTAGGTGTCCATCTCGTGCCCGTCCCACGGCTGCGACGAGCGGCCGTGCCCGCGCCGGTCGTGCGCGATGCAGCGGAAGCCGCGCGCGGCGAGGTACAGCATCTGGTTCTCCCAGCTGTCGGCGTTGAGCGGCCAGCCGTGGCTGAACACCACCGGCGGCCCCTCGCCCCAGTCCTTGAACCAGATCTCGGTGCCGTCCTTCGTGGTGACGGTGGTGCGGGGACGCGACTCGTGCGGCGCGGTGGCGGCCATCGGAGACTCCGGCGTGGGAGGGGGGGCGACGTGCGGTCCACGTCTGCTACGCCCGGCCGCCGCGCGCTGAAAGCGCGCCGCACGCGCTTTCGGTCCGTCGCGCGCCGGCGTACAGGAAGCCATGCCCACGCCGCTCCCGCCCGGCGCCGCCGCGCCCGACTTCACCCTCCCCGCGACCGGGGGGGACGCGCTCGCGCTGTCGTCGCTCCGCGGCCGCCCGGTGATCCTCGCCTTCTACCCGGCCGACTGGAGCCCGGTGTGCGGCGACCAGATGGCGCTCTACAACCAGGTGCTCCCCGCCTTCCGCGCGCACGACGCCGCGCTGCTCGGCGTCTCGGTGGACGGCGTCTGGTGCCACCGCGCCTTCGCCGACGACCGGCGCCTGCACTTCCCGCTGCTCGCCGACTTCGAGCCCAAGGGCGCCGTCGCGCGCGCGTACGGCGTGTACGACGACGCCGAGGGGACGAGCGAGCGGGCGCTGTTCGTCCTCGACGCGGCGGGCGTCGTGCGCTGGAGCTTCGTGTCGCCCGCCGCCGTCAACCCGGGCGCCGACGGGATCCTCGACGCCCTCGACCGCCTGGACCCCAAGAGCACCCCATGAGCCTCCGCCTCCCCGTCACCGCCGCCGACCACGCGCTGGGATCCGCCGACGCCCCGGTCACCCTCCTGGAGTACGGCGACTACCAGTGCCCGTTCTGCGGCCGCGCGCACCCGATCGTGGAGGCGCTGCGCGCGCGCTTCGGCGACCGGCTGCGCTTCGTCTTCCGCAACTTCCCGCTCACCGAGATCCACCCCCAGGCGCTGCACGCCGCGCAGGCGGCGGAGAGCGTCGCGGCGCGCCACGGCGAGGACGCGTTCTGGCGCATGCACCACGCGATCTTCGCGCACCAGAAGGCGCTGCTCGACCGGCACCTGGGCGAGTACGCGGCGTCGGCCGGCGCCGACCCCGGCGCGGTGCTCGGCGACGTGGCCGCCGGCGCGCACGTCGCGCGCGTCGAGGCGGACTTCGCCGGCGGGGTGCGCAGCGGCGTGAACGGGACGCCGACCTTCTTCCTCAACGGCGAGCGCTTCGACGGCGACTGGCGCGACCTCGAGGGGTTCGCCGCCGCCGTCGCGCGGGCCGCGGGGGAGGCGTCAGGGCACGTCCATCCGGCGCAGGCGGCGCACCGAGAGTAGCAGGAACCCGCCGAACACCACCGCCGACACCGCGAGCGCCGCCGCCAGGCTCAGGTGGTCGCCGCCGGCGAAGCGGCGCTCGTCCAGCCCGTGCATCACCGCGATCGCGTAGTGCCGGATGCTGAGCAGGCGCACCCCGGCGACGAACCCGGAGAAGAACCCCTCCCACAGCACGATGTAGAGCAGCCCGATCCCGATGGCCTGCGCGCTGACGAGGCCGAGCCAGGTGAACGCCGAGGCGTAGAGCATCACGCCGACCGTCGCCGCGGCCACGATCGCCAGCGTCGCCCGCGCGTCGCCGAGGAAGGCCACGTGCCCCGTGACCGCGGCGCTGAGCGCGATGAACGGCGCGGCGACGGTGAGCGCGGCCAGCAGCTTCGCCACCGCGATGTCGCGGCGCGGGAGCGGGGAGAGGGTGAGGTTGGCGAGCGTGCGGTCCTCGGTCTCGTTGCCGAAGGCGGCGGCGGCGATCGCCAGCACGACGAGCGGGGCGATCGAGCCGGCGAGCATCGCGCTCAGCACCGCCGTCTCGAACTCGGTGACCGAGGGCGCGTCGCCCTGCCGCAGCAGCAGGACGGCGACCAGCATCGGGAGCGCGGCCAGCACCGCGAGCACGGCGAGGCGCCCCCTCCCGGTGAGCTGGCGCAGGGTGAGCAGGTACACGGCGCCCATCGTCAGCCCTCCACCAGGTAGCCGAACACGCTCTCCAGCGAGTCGTCGAGCGGCTCGACGCGGCGGAGGCTGATGCCGCTCGTCCGCGCGAGGCGCGGGAGCTCGATCTGCAGGTCGCGCACGTTGCGGCTGAGCACCACGATCGCGCCGTTCGGGTCGAGGGTCACGGCGTCCACCGACGCCAGCCCGACGACCGCCGAGGCGAGGCGGCGCGGCGCGTCGCAGACGATGCGGACGTGGTACGGCCGCTCGTCGAGCGCGGCGCGGATGGCCCGGAAGCCGCCCGACGCGGCCAGCTTCCCGTTCACCACCAGCAGCACCGTGTCGGCGAGCTGCTCGACCTCCTCCAGGATGTGCGACGACAGCACGATCGTGCGCCCGCCGGCGGCCAGCTGCCGCAGCAGGTGCTGGAAGTGCACGCGCTGCCGCGGGTCGGCGCCGTTGAGCGGCTCGTCGAGGATCAGCAGCTCGGGGTCGTGCACCAGCGTCCCGGCCAGGCGCATGCGCTGCCGCATCCCGCGCGAGTAGGTGTCGAGGCGGCGGTGCTGGGCGTCGGCCATGTCCACCAGCCCGATCGCGCGGTCGACCGCGTCCTCCAGGTCGGGGACGTTGCGGATGCGCCCCATGGTGCGCACGAAGTCGCGCCCGCTGAGGAAGCCGTACACCGTCTCGTGCTCGGCCATCACGCCGATGCGGCGGTACAGCGCGGGGTTGTCGCGCACCGGCTCCCCGAACGCGGTGACGGTCCCGCTGGAGGTCTCGGCGAGCCCCGTCATCATGCGGAGCAGCGTCGTCTTGCCCGCGCCGTTGGGGCCGAGGAGCCCGGTGATGCCGGGGTGGACGTCGAAGGTGATGTCGCTGACGGCGACGACGCTGCCGAACCAGCGCGAGACGCGGTCGACGCGGATGACCGGCGCGGACGCCGCGGGGGTCCCGTCGCCGGCGCTCACGGGGAGAGCCTCCGGTAGCGGCCCCACAGCGCGGCGGCCGGGATCAGCGTCCAGGCGAAGAACCACCCCACGCGCACCGCGGCCGAGAGGGTCCGCGCGGGGGCGTCCTCGGTCAGCTCGCTCGTCTGGCCGAACAGCACGTCGTTCACGTGCAGCGGGATGTTGGTGAGGTTGAACATCGAGAGCCACTGCCCGGCGGCGCCGTCGAGCTCCTCCGCCAGCCCCGCGGTGAACGGGGTGGTGATGACGAACAGCCCGACCAGGAACACCGACGCGTAGGCGCGGCGCGTGGTGAACGACGCGGTGAGCAGCGCGACGGTGGTGGTGTAGGCCGCCATCGCCAGCCCGGCCAGGAGGAAGCGCGGGACGTCGAGCCAGTGGTCGCGGATGTAGGCCAGCGGCGCCGGGTCGCCCATCGAGAGCCCGAGCCAGAGGACGACCTGCGGCAGCCACGCCGCCGCCGTGAGCACGGTGAGGAACGCCGCCCACCGCGTCGCCACGTAGTCCGTCCCGGTGAGCGGGCGGACCAGGTAGAGGTTGATCGTCCCCTCGCGCCGGTCGCGGCACAGCAGCTCGGGCGCGACCACCGCGGCGAACACGAACAGGATGATCGACGCGATCCCGTAGTAGTCGACGTGCGACGGCAGGTTCGCGCGCTCAGCGGCGCCGGGGCCGGCCAGCCGGTTGGCCGCGCCGGCGACGATCGCCATCACCAGCCCGATCGCCGACAGCACGCCGATGAAGAAGAACGGCAGCGCCTTCGCCCGCGGCCCGCGCCCGAGGCCGAGCGCGATGCGGAGCCCGTTGCGGTAGAGCGCCAGCCGCGACCGGCCGCGCCCCTCGCGCACGCCGGTGTAGCGCTGGTAGCCGATGTCGAAGACGGTGCCCGTGGTGCCCGCGACGCCCGTGCGCGCCTCGCTCATGCGGCCTCCTCGCGCTCGAACAGCTCGGTCAGCACGTGCCGGCGCGGCGCCATGCGGCGCAGCGGCGCCTCGGCCTCCACGAGCGCGTCGCGCACGTGGTCGTACACCGACTCGTCCGGCCCCTCGATCACCAGCCCGCCGGCGTCGGGGACCACGCGCACGCCGCGCCGCTCCAGCGCCGTCACCAGGCGCTCGCGGTTGGCGTCGACCTCGATGAACACGGCCTCGGTCTCCCGCGTGAACTGCCCGACCTCGCCGGCGTGCTCCACGCGGCCGCCGCGCATCACCAGGATGCGGTCGCAGCAGCGCTCGACGTCGGCCATGAGGTGCGACGAGATCAGCACGCTGATCCCGAACTCCCTGTACGTCTTCCGCACCAGCGTCAGCATCTCCTCGCGCCCCACCGGGTCGAGCCCCGCGGTCGGCTCGTCGAGGAAGACGAACGCCGGGTCGTGCACCAGCGCCTGGGCGAGCTTCACGCGCTGCTTCATCCCGGTCGAGTAGCCGCCGATGGCGCGGTAGCGCTCCTCGAACAGTCCGGTGTGGCGCAGCGTGTCGGCGGCGCGCGTGCGCGCGACCGACGGCGGCAGCCCGCTGAGCTCCGCCATGTGCGTCAGGAACTCGGCGGCGCTGACCTGGCTCGGCAGGCAGTCGTGCTCGGGCATGTAGCCGAGGCGCGACCGCACGGCGAGGCTGGTGTGCGCCTCCTCGCCCAGCACGCGCGCGGCGCCCGACGTCGGCCGCACGAGCCCGAGGAAGGCCTTGATCGACGTGCTCTTGCCGGCGCCGTTCTCGCCGAGGAGGCCGGTGACCCCCTCGCCGATCGTGAAGCTCACGTCGTCGAGCGCGACGTGGCTGCCGTAGCGCTTCGTGAGGCGGTCGGCCTCGAGGATCGGGCGCGTCATCAGGCGCCCCTCACGGCCGGGGGCGCGGCGGCGCCCGGCGCCGGCGTGGGGCGCGCGGGCGGGCAGGCCGCCGCGTGGCCGAGGCGGCAGGCGCGCTGGCGCAGCGACCGCGCGGCCGACGAGTCGCGCGCCATCCCGAGGCCGCGGTCGTGCATGTCGGCCTGGCGGTAGCAGGCCTCGCCGTGCCCGCCGTCGCACGCGCGCTCGTAGAAGTCGCCGGCGCGCCCGTAGCGCTGCGTCACGCCGCGGCCGGACTGGTAGACGTCGCCCGCGTGGAAGCACCCCGCCGGCTCCTCGCCCGCCCAGCACGCGTTCTCGAACAGCTCGCGCGCGAGCGAGTCGTTCTGCGCCACGCCGGTCCCGGCGAGGTGCAGCTGCCCGAGCCCCACGCAGCCGTAGTAGGTCTTGGCGTCGCACGCCTTCTTGAGCAGCGTGGCGGCGCGCCCGACGTCCTGCGGCACCCCCTCGCCGGCGGCGAGCAGCGCGCCGTAGTACGCGCACCCCTGCACGTCGTCGCCGTCGCACGCCTGCCGGAGCAGCGTCGCGGCGCGCGCGACGTCGCGCTCGACGCCGGCGCCGGTGCGGTGCAGCACGCCGAGGCTGGAGCAGCCGAGCATCGCGCCGAGGTCGCACCCCTTCCGGAAGAGCACCGGTGCGCGCGTCGAGTCGCGCTTCACGCCGCGCCCGCGCTGGTACATCCCGCCGAGCCGCGCGCACCCCTCGCCGACGCGGCCGTCGCACGCGCGCTCGAAGAGGGCGGCGGCCCGCGGCTCGTCGCGCAGCACGTGCTGCCCCTTCTGGAGGCGGACGCCGAACTGGCTGCAGGCGGCGACGTCGCCGCCGTCGCAGCGGTCGCGGAGCGCCTGGGCCTCGCGGTTGCCGGGGTGGCAGGCGGCCAGCGCGGCGGCGAGCGCGGTCGCGGCGGCCAGCTGGATGGTGCGGCGGAGGGCGGACCGCGGTGGGGACATGAGGCGGGGCGCGGGAGGGGGGCGGCCGCCGGGGGCGAACCCGGGGGCCGCCTCCGCTACGGCGCCGCCGAGACGGAAGTTTCGGCGCCGCCCGCGCCCCCCGCCGTCGCCTCGCGCAGCTCCACGCGCAGCACCGCGCCGCCGCCGGACCGCTCGACGCGGACGGCCACGGCGCGCAGCGTCGGCGCGACCAGCCGCGCGTCGGCGAGGTCGGCCGGCGCATGCGTGGTCGCGACGGCCAGCGCCTGCACGCCGGCGGCGCGCGCCGCGGCCAGCCCCGCGGGCGCGTCCTCGACGACGACGCACTCGGCGGCCGCGAATCCGAGCCGGGCCGCCGCGGCGAGGTACCCCTCCGGGTGCGGCTTGCCGTGCGCGACCTCGTCGGCGCACACCATGATCGGCGGGATCGGGAGCCCGACGTGCCGCAGCCGGTGCTCCGCGACGGCCCGCACCCCCGAGGTGACCACCGCCCACCGCTCCGGCGGCAGCCCGCGCAGGAGGGCGGCGGCGCCGGGCACCTCCAGCACGCCGGTCGTCTCGCGCGCCTCGTGCGCGGCGAGCGCCGCCGCCTCCGCGGCGACCTCGGTGTCGTCGAGGTGCGGCGCGGCGCGCCGCACCGTCTCGAGCGCGCGCCGGCCGTGCGCCAGTCGGAGGACCGCGTCCGCGTCGAGTGCGTGCCGGGCCGCCCACTCGCGCCAGGTCCGCTCGATGCACGCGGTCGAGTCCACGAGGACCCCGTCGAGGTCGAACAGGAGGGCGCTGCAGGCGAGCGAGGCGGGCGACGGAGGCATCCCGCAAGCTACGCCCGCGGGCGGGGCGGGTGGCGACGCGTGTCGGGGCGTGTGCGCACGATGGTGCCGGGACCGCGACGTGGTCGGGGGCGCGGCGGAACGTCGCGCCGACCCGCGCGTGCTCGCGGTCACTCCGGCGGTGGGACGGCGGGCAGGAGGAAGGTGAAGGTGCTGCCCTCGCCCGCGCGGCTCTCGGCCGTCAGGTCGCCGCCCATGCCGCGCGCCAGCTCGCGGCTGATCGCCAGACCGAGCCCCGTCCCGCCCCGCGCCCGCGTGTAGGCCGAGTCCACCTGCACGAACGGCGCGAACACCGCCTCCAGCTTGTCGGCCGGGATCCCGATCCCCGTGTCGGTCACCGTCATCCGTACCGGCGCGTCCGCCGTGTCCCCCCCGGCCGCCGCCAGCGTCACGCGCCCGCCCGCCTCGGTGAACTTGACCGCGTTGCTGAGGAGGTTGAGCACCACCTGCTGCACCTTCTCGCGGTCGGCCCGCACGCGCAGCGTCGGCGGCGGGGCGACGAACGCGCACGCCAGCCCCTTGGCCCGGACCTGCGGCGCCACCAGCGCCTCGCAGACGCGCAGCACCTCGTCGAGCGCCACCTCCTCGATCTCGTAGCGGACGGCGCCGGCGTCCACCTTGGCGTAGTCCAGCACCCCGTTGACGAGCCCCAGCAGGTGTCGCTGCGCCCGCTGGATCCGCTCCAGATCGGCCAGCTGCTCCGGCGTCACCGGCCCGCGGACCCCCAGCTCCAGCAGCTCCGCGTAGCCGCCGATCGCGTTCAATGGCGTGCGCAGCTCGTGGCTCATGCTCGCGAGGAACTCGGCCTTCGAGCGGTTCGCGATCTCCGCCTCGCGGCGCGCGGCGTCGGCGGCGCCGAAGAGGCGCGCGCGGTCCACCGCGACGGCGACCTGCCGCCCGAGCGCGATCACGAAGGCCCGTTCGTCCGCCGAGAATCGTCGCGGCGACGGGAACGCGAACGAGATCGTCCCGACCGGCTCGTCCCCGAGGAGCAGCGGGATGAACACCGCGGCGTTGGCGCCGAGCGCATCCCACACGGGCGTGATGGGCGGGTAGCGCACGTCCAGCCCGTCGGGTCCGTCGCGCCGCTCGAGCCAGACGGGGCGGCGGGTCCGGAAGCAGTCGGTGAGGGGGCTGGCGAGGGGCAGTGGCTGGTGTCGGACGGTCGCCTCGACCGCCTCGGGGAACCCGACCGTGCGCACCAGGCGGAGCGCGCCCCCGTCCGCGGTCGGCACGGCCAGCGCGCCGGTCTGCGCGCCGAGCGCGTCGGTCATGAGCGCGACGACGACGTCCGCGACCGCCTCGAGCGTCCGGGTGGTCGCGAGCGCCTGCGTGAGGCGGAGCAAAAGGTCCGTGCGCCCCCCGGCGCGCGTGGCCGCCTCCTGCGCTCCCGCGGCGTCGAGCGCCGCCCAGGTCCGCTCGGCGACCTCGCGCACCAGCACCGTCTCGAGCGGCGTCCAGGCACGGGGTGTGGTCTCGGTGACCGACAGGACGGCGACGAGGCGGCCGTCGCGCCGGAGCGGCACGGCGATGAACGCGGCGACGCCGAGGGCGGCCAACGGCTCCCGCTGAGCGACGGGCACCAGGGGCGCGTGCGCGACGTCGGACACGGCGACCGCCTCGCCCGCGTGGAACGCGTCCCCGATCCAGTCGAAGGCCGCCAGAGGGAGCGTGCCGGCGATGCTGGCGACCCCGGGGCGCACGTGGTCGTGCGCGATGCGGATCACCCCCGCCTCCGCGTCGACGGCGGCGTAGTACGCCCGCGCGGTCGCGAGCTGCTCCCCCAGCAGCCGGGTCGCCGCGGCCTCGATCCCGGCCGGGTCGGTGAGGGGCCGCAGCACGTCGCTGAGCGTCAGCATGAACCGCTGCCACGAGGCGCTCTCCGTCTGCTCGTGGGCCAGGGCGCGCGCCAGCTCCGAGGCGGCCCGGAGCTCGACCTCCGCCATGGTCGCGCCGGCGAGGTCGCCCAGGACGGCGAGGTCGTCGTCCGACCACACGCGCGGCGAGCCGTCGATCGCGCACAGCGCCCCGAGGACCTGGCCGCCCTCGGTGATCAGCGGGACGCCCGCGTAGGCGACGACGCCGAGGTCGGGGAGCGCCGCGTGCCCGGGGGCGCCGGGCGCGACGCGCGGGTCGGTGCGCGCGTCGGCGACCACGAAGGCTCGCCGGTCCGCGACCACGTGCTGGCAGAACGACTGCGACAGCGGCGTCTCCCGCGCCTCGCCCGCGGGCCCGGGGAGCCCGACGCACCCGACGAAGACCTGGCGGTCATGCGCGACGAGGGAGACCAGCGCCGTCGGGACCCCGAGGAGGCGCGTGGCCAGGCGGGCCAGGCGATCGAAGGCGGCCCGGGACGACGGGTCGCGCGCCGCGGCGAGGAGCACCGTGGCGTCGAGCGCCTCCAGCCGTGCCGGATCGCCTACCGCCTGGGCGATCGCATCCGGGCGACTCAGGGTCGCTTCTGGGGCAAATCCCTGAGTTTGCGCCGACATCCGGCCAAGCTCTCAGCCGCCCTACCCGAAGGCAAGCGGACGATCCCGGCGGCCAGGCGCGGGCGGCGGGCCCGCGGGCGCCGGGGCGGCAGCGCCGGCCCGAGGCGCTCCCGCGGCGCGTCCGTCGACTCCTCCGCGCCGCACCTGCGCCACTCCCCCGCACTCGGGCCTGCACACACACGCCCTAGTCGCGCCGGCCGCCCAGGTGGCGCCGCAGGTCGTCGGCGCCGCGCCGCAGCCACGCCGTCACCGTCTGCTCGGTGCGGCCGTAGCGCCGCGCGATCTCGGCGGCCGACTCGCCGTCGAGGTGGCGCGCGATGAGGACGTCGCGGGTGCGCGGCGACAGCCGGGCCAGCGCCCGGTCGAGGTCGAGCCGCAGCAGCGTCCGGTCGCCCGCGGGGAGCCCGTCGCCGGCCGCCACGTCGTCGGCGATCGCGATCGACTCGCGGCCCGGCGCGTCGACGGTCACGTCGAGCGACGCCAGGCGGCGCTCGGCGAGCGCGCCCGCGCGCCGCGCAGCGCGTTGCCGGTCGCGCCACAGGTTGGTCGCGATCGTGGCCAGGTAGGCGCCGAAGCGCAGCTCGGGGCGCAGCTCGCGGCGCGCGCGCAGCACGCGCACCCAGGCGTCCTGCGCCCGGTCGTGCGCCGCCTCGCGGTCGAGCGTCAGCAGCTCGCAGCGCGCGACCAGCGCCGGCCAGTGGCGCCGCACCAGCGCGTCGAGCGCGGCCTCGCCCCCCTCGCCGTCGCGCACGGCCGCCACCAGCCGCGCGTCGGGCCAAGTCGGATCGTAGCCATGTCGTTCTGTGAGCCAAGG
>NZ_JARGEK010000589.1 GCF_029211165.1 Roseisolibacter sp. H3M3-2 | reverse complement strand
TCGGGGCGGCGGCGCTGCGCGGCGCCGGCGCGCGTCGCCCACGCGGCGCCGGCGGCGAGCAGCAGCGCGCCGGCGACGCCCGCCAGCCGGGCGGTGGGGACTCGGGATCCGGCGCTGGGACGACCGACCATCGGCGACGCTCCGCGTGAGGGATGCGACGCGAAGATCGCACGCGCGGCGCCGCGCCGGCTTGCGCGGAGATGAGCGTTGCGTGACGGTTGGATTAACTCGGCCGCGCCGGGCCGCCGCCGTCGAGGCGGCGCACCGCGGCGAGCGCCGCCTCGAGCGTGACGCCGTGGTGCGCGAGCGCCTGCGCCCCGATGTTGTGCCGCTCCGCGAGGATGCCGAGCAGCACGTGCTCGGGCCCGACCGCGTCCCGCCCGAGCGCGCGGGCGTGGGCGGCGGCCAGGCGCAGCGCCTCCAGGGTGCGCGACGTGAACGGACGCTCGGCGCCCGGCGCCCGCGTGTCGCGGCCGGGGGCGAGCACCGTCGCGAGCGTGTCGCGCACCCCCGGCGCGCCGTCGGCGACGTCGCGCAGCACGGCGCCGGCGACGCCGTCGGGGCGTCCGACGAGCGCGAGCGTCAGGTGCTCGGTGCCCAGGTACTCGTGGCGCAGGCGGTCGGCCTCCGCGCCCGCGTCGCGCAGCAGGGCGTCGGCGTCGGCGGTGAGGCGGTGGTCGGGCGCGGCCATGCGGGTCCTCCGGATCGGATACGGCGCGCGGCGCTACTGCAGGCGCACGCCGGCGGTGAGCGGCCGGAACCAGGTGCGCGGCACGCGCGGGTCGTCGATGCGCACGTGGCGCAGCGCCGCGACGACGCCCGCGTGCCGCGTCAGGCGGACCGCGACGTCGGCGCCCACGACGCGCGTCGGGCCGTCGTACCGCCCCACGCCCGCCGCGAGCCCGGCGACGACGCGGGCGCCCAGCGCGGCCCGCACGCCGAGGGCCACCGACGGCCCGGTGGTCGACGGGAACGGGGTCCGGCAGCCGCCGTTCGGCGCGGGCGCGCACGCGAGCGCGACGTCGTCGCCGCGGACGTCGAGGGCGTACTCGACGACCGCCACCGGACGCACCCGGCCGGGGCCGCCCAGCCGCACCGCCAGCCCCGCGTGCGCCCCGGGCTCGGCGTCGGTGCGGAACCAGCGCTCCCCCGCGCGCTCCGGGTGCGCGCCGCTGCCGTAGGTGAGGTCCAGCGACAGCGCGGGGACCGACTGCGCGGCCAGCGCCGCCGGGATCGCGCCGGCGAGCGCGGCGAGGACGACGAGGCGTCGCATCGCGTCGAACGCTAGCGCGTCCCGGCGCCCGCCGCCGGCCGGATCTCGCCGCCGCGCTCGCGGTAGCCGTCGAGGAACAGCTGCCCGCGCCCCGCGAGCAGCAGCGGGAACCGGATGCGCCACGCGCGCACGACGAACGTCCCGTCGGCGAGCCGCGCGAACTCGGTCCACCCGCCGAGCCCGCGCGCCTCGCGCGGCAGCCGCGCCCACACGTAGCGGTAGTCCACGCGGCGCGGCTCGCCGGTCGCGGCGTCGAGCCAGACCACGCCGTCGATGTCGGCCGGCGCGCGCCCCGGCACGGGACGGAAGCGCACGCCCACCCACCCGGACTCGGCGCCCGCGCCGCGCGCCGGCGCGAAGCAGTGCGTGCGCGCGAACCCGTCGGAGAGGAGCGCGCGCTCGTCGGGCGCGTGGAAGCGCGCCGCCCCGTCGAGCGGGCCGACGATGTAGCCGCGCGCCTCCAGCGAGTCGGGCGGCGCCGCCGTGAACGCGCGCCCGTCCGGCGCGCCGGCGGGGAGCGGCGCCTCGGCCTCCTCCAGCAGCTGCCCGCCCGCGTCGAACCGCCGCTCCACGCGGAACGCGCGGAACCCCTCGGCGCCCGCGTCGGCCGCCGGCGCGGCGACCGCGGCGAG
>NZ_JARGEK010000588.1 GCF_029211165.1 Roseisolibacter sp. H3M3-2 | reverse complement strand
GGGGTCGATGACCTTGCTGAGAAGCTCAAGGAAGAGGCCGAGGCGACCGAGAAGTCGCGTAAGGCGAAGGAGCAGTTCGGGCAGACCTTGGCAGGTGTAGAGCAGGCGATCCGCGATCAGCGAGCTGCGCTCGAGGAATCCGGTAGAGCTCACGAAAGTGCCGCGGAGAAGGCCAAACGCGAGGCGGAGGAGCAGGCTAGGTTAGCTCTTTCGATCCGCGCGACGACGGCCGCCAGGTTAGAAGCCGCGCTTCAAGAAGCAGAGGCTGAGCGTCGCCGGGACCAAACGCCGGGGCAACGGGGTGAGGTAGCCAGCCTTGGCAACACCGGAGTCGAAAGCCGCATCGCTGCCATCCGGGAGGAACTCGGAAAGGCCAACGAGCAAGTGAAAGCCGCCGAGCAGCTCGTTCAGGGCCGCACGGCGCAGCTTGCGGTCGAGCAAGCAGCGCTCGACCCGCTCACCAAGATCAACAAGAAGTACGACGATCAAATCGCGCGACTGAAAGAGATCGCGGGGTACAACCGGCAGTCGAGGGCCGACTTGGAAGCCCAAGTTCGTGTCATCAACGAGCAACGGGAGATCGAACTAAAGGCAGAGCGTGATCGCCAGGCGAAGTTGCGCGAGAAGCCGTCCACCTCGCTCCCCAAGGTCACTTATCAGGAGGTCGGCCGCGAGCTGAAGGAAGCCTTCGGCGGAACGGTCACCTCGACGACGGGTGGCAAGCACGTCAAGAACAGCCTGCACTATGCGGGCCAGGCGGTCGACTTCGTTCCGGCCGGCGGGGTGAACAGCATCTCCAAGGCGCAAATCGAGGAGCGGCTGAAGCCTCTTGGGGTCGACATCAAGGAACTGCTGGGACCAGGCGACAAGGGCCACAGTCGTCACTTCCACGTCGGCTTCTCGAAGACGCGCCTGAGCTCCGACCAGGTAGAAAGCCGGGACGATCAGCGGGAGCGCCGTGAGGAAGCCGAGCGCCAGCGCCGGGAGCGAAATGCCGAGGCCTACGACCAGCTGCTGCTGCGCGCCCAGGAAGACGAGCTGCAGCTGGCGCGCGCGCGCGTCACCGATATCGCCGAGGCAGCCAAGCTCGATCGCCAGGCGGTCGATGTAGAGCGCGACCGATTGAACAGCGCCGTCCAGTCCGGCGTCGAGCAGAAGAAGTGGACGCAGGCGGAAGCTGACGCGGTCATCACCATCAATAATCGCAATGCCGAGCTGAAGAAGGAGGCGATCAGCCAGCAGGAGCGCTTCGCCCTTGTCGATCGTCAGCTCGAGCTTGATCGGTCCGCGCTCGACGCGCAGCTTCGGCTGCTCAGCCTAGATGAAAACCTTGCCCAGACTTCGGCCGAGCGGCGACGCATTGGCCTGCAGATCCTGGAGAATGAACGACGCATCGCGGAGGCGACGCTGAAAGCGGCGATCGCGAAGGAGCAGGATCCTGCCGTCCGCGAGCAGCTGCAGCGCGACCTCGATCAGCTGCCTGCCGAAACCGACCGGCGCGAGCAGCTGCTCAAGCGTCAGACGGAGACGCCGGCGGAGCGGCTGAAGCGTGAGCTCGATCCGGAGCTGATCAACGAACGCATCGAGCAGATTAAGGTCGACGGGCTGCGGTCGCTCGAGGACGGACTGGTCGGCATCATCACCGGTACGCAGAGCGTCGCCGGCGCCTTCAAGAGCATGGCGGCTTCGATCATCTCCGACCTGGCGCGGATTGCGATTCAGCAGGCGATCATCAGGCCGCTCGCCGGCGCTCTCTTCCCCAGCCTCGGCTTCGCCGATGGCGGGCTGATCCAGTTCAACCCGATCCTGACCGCGCAGCGGAATGCCAATGGTGGCTTCATCACCGGGCCCGGGACGGGGCGCTCCGACAGCATTCTGTCCTGGTTGTCCAATGGCGAGTTCGTCTTCAACGCCGAGTC
>NZ_JARGEK010000587.1 GCF_029211165.1 Roseisolibacter sp. H3M3-2 | reverse complement strand
CGAGCCGATCGTGCGGGCTCCACCGCCCGCACGATCGGCTCGGGCGTCGCGACGTCGGCCGAGGCCGACGCCGCCGCCGCCTCCGCCGGCAGCACGACCGCCGCCGGCACGGCGTCCGGGGTGCGGAGCGGCACGTGCGCGCCCGACACCGACCCCAGCCCCCACGTCTCGCCGATCGCAGCCGACAGCCGCTCGGAGAAGTCGCCGGCGGTCGGCGGACGCGCGGCCGGGTCGCGCGACAGCGCGTCGTCGAGCACCGCCTGCAGCGACGCCGGCCACGCGCCCTCGGGCGCGAGGTCGAGCAGCCGGCGCGGCGGCTCGAGCAGCCGCCCCAGGCGCGCGCGCTCGGGCGTCGTCGACTCGAACGGCAGCTGCCCCGTGAGGCACACGAACGCGACCAGCGCCAGCGCGTACACGTCGCTGCGCGCGTCGAGCGGCTCGCCGAGGAGCTGCTCGGGGCTCATGAACTCGGGCGTGCCGACGACGAAGCCCGTGCGGGTGAGGCCGCGCTCGTCGACGCCGAACGCCTTGGCGATCCCGAAGTCCATCACCTTCACGCGATCGCGTCCGCTCGCCGTCGTGACGATGAGGACGTTCTCGGGCTTCAGGTCGCGGTGGATCAGCGGGTGCGGCAGCTGGTGCGCCGCGTCGAGCCCCTCGGCGATCTGCCGGACCAGCTCCGCCACGCGGCGCGGCGGCAGCGCGCCCTCGCGCTCCACGAGGTGGCGCAGCGTCTCGCCCGGCACGAACTCCATCGCCAGGTAGACGAGGCCGTCGGGCGTCTCGCCGAAGTCGTAGACGCGCGCGACGTGCTCCTGCTCGATCTGCGCGGCGTTGGAGGCCTCGCGCGTGAAGCGCGCGACGGCCGCGGTGTCGTGCGCGAGGTCGGCGCGCAGCACCTTGATCGCCACCTGCTGCGGGAGGCGGACGTGGCGGGCGAGGTAGACCTTCCCCATCCCGCCCTCGCCGAGCAGCCGCGTGACGAGGTAGCGCTCGGCGATCACGGAGCCGACCAGCTCCTCGCCTCCCCCCTCGGCGCGCAGCGCGGCGCCGTCCCTCGCGCAGAAGGCGAGGTCGTCGGGATACCGGGCGTCGCAGACCGCGCACACCTTCGTCACCGGGACGCGCGCCTCCACTCGATCGGTCGCACTACGCCCCACGCACCACCGCGAGGCGCGAAGTTACGACTCCCGGGGAGGGGGAGCAAGCGCGAACGGCAGAGCCCGTACGGCGTTCCGCGCGATCACGGGACGGGACGCTGCAACGCGCGGGGCGCTCCACCCCGGCGCGGGCGCCCGATCAGCGATAGCCGAACTCCCCCGTCCCCACCCGCCGCGGCCGTACCTCCGCGGTCTGCGTCGGGCGGCGCGTCGCCAGCTCGGCGGCCCGACGCGCCGACAGCTCGCGGAAGCAGGGGAGGCGCGCCGCCCCCCACCGCTCCCCCGACCGCTCGCGCGTCCGCAGCCGGCACACGCGGTCCCGCTCGGCGAGCCACAGCCGCTGCTCCGAGCGCAGCCGCCGCACCGTCAGCGGCTCGCGCTCGCCGCCCGCCTGCCGCCGGTAGTCGGCGATCAGCGCCTGGTAGACGCGGGTCAGCCGCGCGTCGATCGACGGGAGCTGCCCGAACAGGCAGCTGCGCTGGTCGGCGTCGACGGTCGACCGGCAGCGCTCGGCGACCGAGACGGCCCGCGTGCGGGGCGCGGCCGGGGCGGAGTCGGGACGTGCCGGGGCCGGCGCGGGCTCCGGGGCCGGCTCCGCGGGCGCCGGCTCGGCGGGCGGCGGCTCGGCGGGGGGGGGCGTCTCGAGGCCGACGTCGCCGGCGGAGGCGGTGGGGGCGACCGGGGGCGGCGCGGGGACCGCCGCCGGGTCGAGCGACGCCGGGAGCCCCGCCCGGTCGTCGCCGCCGCGCACCAGCAAGTCGGATCGTAGCCATGTCGTTCTGTGAGC
>NZ_JARGEK010000586.1 GCF_029211165.1 Roseisolibacter sp. H3M3-2 | reverse complement strand
AGGGGCGCGTGCGGCGCGTGGGCGCGCCCGTCGGTGGCGCTTCCGGGGGACATGCGCGGGGCGTGGCGTGGGCCGGTGGCGTGGCCGCCGGCGTGGGTGGTCCGCGGCAAGGTCGGGCGCGCGGCCGCGCGCCGCCTCTGCCGAACGGCATAGGCGCGTCGCCTACAGCCGCAGCATCGGGAGCGGGCTGAGCGGATGGACCCGCGCGCGCGCGAGCGTCAGCGCGGCGAGCCGGCGGTGGAAGCCCGCGTCCGGCCACGCCGCGCGCACCGCGCGCACGAACGCGCGCGGCGCCCCGAGCGCGAGCGCGCCCCACGACACGTCGATCCAGTCGGCGCGCCGGAACGGCTCCACCAGCGCGCCCGCGCCGCGGTACGGGCGCACGCGGTGGTGCTCGGCGATCATCGTCGTCACCTCGGGGACCCACGCCGCGCGCCCCGCGCGCCGCAGGTGGTCGGCGGCGACCGCCGCCGACGGCGCGAGGTAGTCGAAGGTGCGCGCGGTCCAGATGCCGACGTCGTGCAGCGCCGCGGCGACCTCGACGCGCTCGCGCGCCTCGCCGTCGGCGCCCGACAGCGCGAGGCAGAGGTTCGCCACGCGGTAGACGTGGTTCCGGTAGCCCGCGAGGTCGTCGCCGATGGCCGGCGCGTGCTCGGCGAGCAGCGCGTCGGCGGCGGGGAGCGTGCGGTGCAGGCGGGGCGCGCGGCCGGCCGTCACGGCGGGCCCCCGTTCACGATCGTGCGCGCGACCACCTGCGGGCCGACCGCGGGGAGGACGTCGTAGCGCGTGAGCGGCTCGAAGCCGGGGCGGATCACCAGCGCGGCGTAGCTGGTGCCGGTGTGCGTCCAGCTGCTCCACCGCCCGTCGGGGCCGATGGCGAGGCGCGTGTCGGGGAGCGGCTGGATGTACCACACCTCGCCCGCGCGCGCGAACACGACCACGCGGTCCCCCGGCCGCACGCGGCCGACGACGCGCCCGGCGACGTCGGCGCGCGTCTCGGGGCCGCCCGGCTCGAACGGCGGCACGCGCGTGATGACGACGTCGACCTGCGGCGCCGCGGCGGCCGCCTCGCGCATGCGCGCCTCGTCCATCCGCACGTCCAGCTCGTGCCGCGCGACGCGCCGCCGCGCGCGCCACACCTCGACCGTCACGCGGTCGCGCGTGGACCCCTCGGCGAAGGTGAACAGCGTCTCGGGGCGGTCGGACTCCTGCGGCTCCGTCTCGCCGGCCACCGAGTACCAGCGGTAGCGCAGCCCGTCCACCGGGCCGGCCACCTGCGCCTGCACCTCGACGCGGCGCACCTCCAGCTCGGCGGGCGTCCGCGCGTGGAGGCGCACGCGCACCGCGTCGCCGCCGCACGCGGCGAGTGCGAGGGGAGCGAGGCCGGCGGCGATGGCGGAGGCGCGCGTCACGGGAGGCGGACCAGGTAGGGGAGGGAGTAGCGGCCGACGCGCTCGCCGCCGGCGAACTCGCGGCCGAGGAAGCGCGGGCGGCGCTCGACCCACACGGTGCCGTCGTCGACGTCGCGCGTCGACGCGCGGTGCGAGAGCCGGCGCAGCCGCAGCTCGGCGCGCGGCGGCGCCGCGCCGCCGGGCGACGCGACGGCGGCGCGCCGGTTCGCCCAGAAGCCCGACTCGAGGACGACGGCGAAGTCCTCGGGGTGCCGCGTGTCGAGCGACACCCACAGCGCGTACGGCGAGGTCGAGAACGGGGCGACGGCGAGCGGCGCCGCCGGCGGGCGCACGATCGCGTGCAGGTCGGGCGCGCCGGCCAGCGCGCCGACGACGGTCGCGACCGCGACCGCGTTGAGCGCCGCCTGCCGCGGGCTGCGCAGCGCGGCGACAGCGAGCACCGCGTCGGCGACGTGCGCGCAGGGGTGCAGCCGCAGCGCCGGCCGCCGCGCGTCGGCCGCGAAGCCGAGGCGCGGCAAGTCGGATCGTAGCCATGTCGTTC
>NZ_JARGEK010000585.1 GCF_029211165.1 Roseisolibacter sp. H3M3-2 | reverse complement strand
CCGGCCACGACTTGATCGAAGGCTGCCGTTCACGCGCCGCCGGCGCTGGACGAGCACCGTCTGCGCCCTGCGGCCGAACTCGATGATGCGCCCGTAAAACGTGTTGCTCTGGCCGGAGCGGAACCCTGCGCGGAACAAGCCGATGCGCACTCTCAGCTGCTCGGCCAGCATGCGGAAGCCGAGCGCGCCCTTCAGCCGCCCGGTGTCCACCGGCACAGCGTTGCGCTGAAGCGCGTTCACGTCCCGGGCGATAATGCCGAGCTCAACAACCATCTGCTCGTGCGCGGCCGTCGGCATCTTGGCCAGAAAGCCGTGCGCCTCGGCCAGCCCCTGCACCTTGTCGGCGGCGCTCACGGCAAGGTCGCCTGGCTGTCAGCGATGATGACGAGCGACTCGCGGTGTCCGCTTTCGTCCTCGGCCGAGCGGATATTGAGCTTGCGGCCGTCGGCAAGCCGGACCTGCCAATCGGTGCGGAGGTCGGCCCGCCAGCGCAGCACGATCCGGAACACGGATACGCCGGTCTGCACCTTCTCAAGCAACGCCTCGCGCCCGCCCAGGCTCGTCACCTCACAGGCGACATTGACCGCGGCGTCCTCGTAATCTGCACGATATCCCGAAGGCGTCTCGACCTCGACAGGGCGGCACAAGGCAACCCGGTGGCGAAGGCGACCAGCAGCAAGCGCCACTTACTCCTCCGGCCACTTCTTCAGCTTTTCGAAGATCCAGCTGACGGACAGCGGATACTCGGCCGCAGGCCGGCCCTCCACCGGGGAGGCTTCGCGATTGACGTACCATTGACCGATCAGCAGCAGCATCGCCTGGTTCGCCAACGCGAGCCGCTTATCCACCAGAGTTGCGCCCTCGCCTTCGAAGGTGCGCTCGGTTGCCTCCTCGACCGCGGCGATCGCCGTGTCGAGTAGCAGCTGCAGATAGCCGTCTTCGCTCGTCGGGCCCGCATCGAGACGCAGGTGGGCGCGGATCTCCGCGAGCCCGACGATCGTGATCACTCGGCCAGGCTCCGGACGTATGCGACCGCGTCTTCGTGGCTGTCGACCAGGCCGGCGCGCTCGAGGCGCTCGATCTCTTCTTCGTCGCCATAGAAGAGGTCGTTCACCTCAAAGCCTTTGAAGGCGAGGATCACGCGGGCGGGAACGTCCCCGCTCGGCTGATTGGCAGTCTCGTCCTGCTCGAGCTGGTCGTCCTGATTAACAGGACCGGAGCTGGACTGATCGCCCGCCGCGGGCAGGGCGGTGTTGGCAGCAGCCGCAAGGGCCACCGCCGCGGTGCCTGCAGGCACCGGCGTACGCTTCGTCATGGATCGTCTCCTGGGTGGAGGAATGAAAGGACAAGTGGGTCCCGAGCTGCTCTTGCACTTCGGGTGAGGTCCGGAGCCGAAGATCCGGACCGAGCCGGCTTACGAAGCCGAGTGCTGGGACACCTTGATCGGCGCGCCCGCAGACACGAGGCGGCCATCGTGGCGCGACCAGGCGAGAAAGCCGATCTGGCCCTTGGTGACGAAGGCGCTGTCGTCGAAGCGGAACAGCGTGACGTTCATCACGTCGCGGATCATGTACTGCGACATGTCGCCGAACAGGACCGACTTGGCATTGGCGGCCATCGTCGCCATCGCCTGGTTGATCCGGTAGCGGTAGCCCAGGAAGGTGTCCGGCTCCTTCGTGGAGAAGCCCGGCAGCCAGAGCGGCCGACCCTCCGCGTCCTTCATCTTCTTGAGGAAGCGAAGGGTGGTGTCGTGGAACATCCAGCCAACACCCGGCATTGCGCGGTACGCGGGATCGATCGAGTGCTCGAGATCGATCAGGTCGTCCGTGAGGAGCGAGGTGGCCTGGCCGGTCACGCCCGCCTTGCCAACCGCCGCGGCGGTGACGATGCCCTGCGGCTGGTTCACCCCGGTGCCGGTGGTGAACAGGCGGTTGGTGATCCGCGCGATGCGAGTCGCCAGC
>NZ_JARGEK010000584.1 GCF_029211165.1 Roseisolibacter sp. H3M3-2 | reverse complement strand
AGTGCGCGGCGGCGCTGTCGCCGGCGGCCGCGGCGGGCTGCGGGCTGCGGATCGCCCCGACCGCGCCGACGCGCGCCTCGTGCACGGCGGGGAAGGTGAGGTACAGCGTCTGCCCCTCGACGTCGCCGCGCAGCACGGGCTGCAGCGCCGCGACCGCCTCGGCGGGGCGCCCGGTGGCCAGCAGGAGCCGCGCGAGCGTCATGGTGGCGCGCGAGTAGCCCACCGTCCACGACGCGATGCCGGCGCGCAGCTCGGTGATCGCGCCCGCGGTGTCGCCGCGCGCGATCGCCAGCAGCCCGGCCGGGTAGTGCCGGTAGTGCGGGTGCGTGAGCCCCGCCTCGCGCCGCGTGGCCTCGAGCTCCCCGGCGCGCGCGCGCAGCCCCGCCGTGTCGCCGCCCGCGGCGCGCGCGGTCATGGCGTGCGACAGCGTCCACGCGCGCTGGCGCAGGCGGCCCGCGGGCGTCTGGCCGACCAGGCGCGGCGCGGCGGCCATCTCCTCGAAGATGCGCGCGCTCTCGAGCGGCCGCCCCGCCTCGAGCAGGACGATCGCCTCCTCGAGGCGGGTGTTGACCGGCGGCGTGCCCAGCTCGGGGTGGCCGCGATACGCCGCGAGCTGCAGGGCGTGGTAGCGGCGCGCGGCGTCGAGCGCCTCGCGCAGCCGCCCCTGGTAGCGCAGCACCGTGGTGAGCGTGGAGACGGCCTCGGTGCGCTGCGTGGCGGTGCCGATCCCCATGGCCGCGCGCGTCAGCCGCTCGGCCTCGACGAAGTCGTGCTTGCGGTACGCGCGGAACATGGGGAAGAGGCGCACGCTCTCCAGCCCCGGGCCCAGCGTGAGGGCCTGCAGGTGCGCCTGCTCGGCCTCGGGCCAGCGCCCGAGGCGTCCGAGCACCTCGGCGAGGCGGCTCCACCCCTGGGCGTCGTCGGGGCGGAGCCGCACCCACCGCCGCGCCACGCGCAGCGCGGCCGGCAGGGAGTCGGCGGCGTGCAGCACGCCGATCAGCGAGTTCATCGCGCTGCACGTGATGCACGGCCCCGCGCCGGTGCCGACGCCGAGCGAGTCCATCGCGATCGCGCGCTCGTAGAGCGGCCGCGCGCGCAGGTAGTCGCCGCCGATCTGCGCGGCCTCGCCGCGGAAGTAGTAGCCCTCGACCAGCGCGGGGTAGCGGGCGACGAGCGAGTCGGCGAGCGGCGCCAGCTCGGGGAGCTGCCCGCCGGCGGCGCGCAGGCTGCGGATGAAGAGCCGGTCGCGCTCGCTCGCGCGCTCCGCGAGCACCGACGCCCGCTCCATCGCGCTGGCCGCCGCGGGCCAGTCGGACGAGTAGAGCGACACCGCGTGGTAGAGCGCCGCCATCGCGAACGTCGAGTCCGCGCGCCGCGACTCGCCGAGGAGGCGGGACGCGGTCGCCAGGTCGCCGGCGTAGTACGCGCGCACCCCCTCGGTGTAGAGGCGGTACGCGGTCTCGGAGCGCGTGGTGACGTCGGCGACCGAGCCGCGCGGCGCGTCGAGGCGCATGCCGCGCAGCAGCTGCGCGGTGCCGCTGTCGGCGAGCGCGAACAGGTCGCGCCCCTCGACGGTGAGCGCGGCGCGCACGGCGCCGCTCGCGAGGTGGACGCGGCGCAGGTCGAGGCGGAGCGTGCCGTCGCCGCGCGCGTAGAGGGTGCCGTCGATCAGCTCCCCCGCGCCGGCCTGCCGCGCCGCGCCGACGAAGCTGCCGGCGACGGTGTCGGCGGCGCCGCTGCGCTGCAGCAGCTCCTGCAGGCGCGCGGAGCTGATGACCTGCACGCCGGCGACGCGCGCGAGGTTGGTGGCCAGCATGTCGGTGAGCGGGCGCGACGCGCCCCCCGCCGGCCCGCGGAAGTCGGCGACCAGCCCCACCGCCACCACCGGCGGCGCCCCGGTGTCGGCCGCCGGCTCGGCGCCGCCGCCGCGCCGCTGCGTCGGGACCACCAGCGCCGCCAGCAGCG
>NZ_JARGEK010000583.1 GCF_029211165.1 Roseisolibacter sp. H3M3-2 | reverse complement strand
CGACGTCGCCGCCGACGCCGCGCCGGTGGACGGCGCGCTGGCGCTCGAGGCTGCGCCGGCTGGGGCGCCGCGCGCGCTGGTGCGGACGCTGCTCGCGGTGGCGTTCGGGACGGCGGTCGCGTCGTTCGTCTACGAGATCGCGTGGATCCGCATGCTGTCGCTGGTCGTCGGCAGCGCCACGCACTCGTTCGAGCTGATGCTGTCGGCGTTCATCCTCGGGCTCGCGCTCGGCGCGTGGTGGATCCGCGGGCGCGCCGACCGACTGGAGGACCCGCTGCACACGCTCGGCGTCGTGCAGTGGGTGATGGGGAGCCTCGCGGTGGCCACGCTGCCCGTGTACGTGGCGACCTTCCACGCCATGGCCGGGCTGCTCAACGCGCTCGACCTGAACGAGGGGGGATACCGCATCTTCACGGCGGCGCGCTACCTCCTTTGCCTGGCGGTGATGCTGCCGGCGACCTTCTGCGCCGGCGTGACGCTGCCGCTGATCACGCGCATCCTCATGGCGCGCGGCGCGGGCGAGCGGGCGATCGGGCAGGTGTACGCCGTCAACACGCTCGGCTCGATCCTCGGCGCGGCGGCGGCGGGGCTGGTGCTGATGCCGCTGCTCGGGCTCAAGTGGCTGCTCGTCGCCGGCGCCCTGATCGACGTCGCGCTCGGGCTCTGGCTGCTGGCGCGGCGCGGCGCGCTGGCCGCCGACGGCGCCGCGGCGCCCCCCGAGCCGGCGCGCCGCCCGGCGTGGATCGCGCGCACGGCACGCGCCGGGCAGGGCGCGCTGGTGCCGACCGTCGTCGTGGGGCTCGGCGTGCTCCTGCTGGTGGCGGCGATGACCCCGTTCCACGCCGCGACGCTGACGAGCGGCGTGTACCGCTACGCCAAGGTGTCGGACCCGCGCGGCTACGAGGTGCCGTTCTACCGCGACGGGCGCACGGCGACGGTGAGCGTGCGCCGCGCGCTCGGCACGCAGATGCTGACGCTCGCCACCAACGGCAAGCCCGACGCGTCGCTGTCGCTCGGCTGGATCAGGCCCGCGCCGTCGGACACGCTGCGCCGCGCGCTGGCCGGCGACCAGGTGACGCAGGCGCTGCTGCCGCTGCTCACGCTCGCGCACCACCCGCGGGCGGCGACGGCGGCGGTCATCGGGCAGGGGTCGGGGATGACGTCGCACCTGCTCCTCGGCAGCCCGCACCTGCGCGCGCTGTCGACGATCGACATCGAGCCCGAGATGATCGCCGGGTCGCGCGCCTTCTACCCCGCCAACCGCCGCGTCTTCGACGACCCGCGGGCGACGTTCGTGGTGGACGACGCGAAGGCGTTCTTCGCCAGCGCCCGGCGCACCTTCGACGTGATCGTGTCGGAGCCGAGCAACCCGTGGGTGAGCGGCGTCTCGGGGCTGTTCACCGACGAGTTCTACGCGCGGGTGCGCACCTACCTCGCGCCGGGCGGCGTGTTCGGGCAGTGGCTGCACCTGTACGAGATCGACGACGGGCTGGTGCTGACGGTGCTCGCCGCGCTGCACCGGAACTTCGCGGCCTACGAGATCTACGCTGTGTCGGGGTCGGACATCTTCGTGGTGGCGACCAACGACCGCGCGGTGCGCGCCGCCGACTGGTCGGTGGTCGACATGCCCGAGGTGGCGCGCGACCTCCGGCGCACGCTCCCGCTCGACCCGGGGACGCTGGGCGCGCTGCGGCTGCTCGACCGCGCGGCGCTGGCGCCGGTGCTCGACGCGTGGCCGCGCGCCAACTCCGACTTCCACCCGCTGCTCGACCTGGGCGCCGAGCGCACGCGGTTCCTGCGCGAGTCGGCGGGCGGGTTCCGCGGGCTGCAGACGTCGCGCTTCGACCTCGTGGCGGCGCTGCGCGGGTGGCGGTACGGCTTCGCCGACGCGCCGGTGGCGCCGCCGGCGACGCCGCGGCCGACCGCGCGCGCCTCGGGCGGGCCGCTGCGCGAGGCGTGGCTCGCG
>NZ_JARGEK010000582.1 GCF_029211165.1 Roseisolibacter sp. H3M3-2 | reverse complement strand
GGCGCCGACGCGGCGGCCGCGCGCGCGGTCGCGGCGCGCGACGCGTTCTTCCCGACCGGCGACCCGACCGTGGCCGCCGAGGACCGCCCGGCGCGCGCGAGCAACAACTGGGCGGTCGCGCCGCGCCGCACCGCGGCCGGGCACGCGCTGCTGGCCGGCGACCCGCACCTGGAGCTGACGCTGCCGTCGATCTGGTACGAGGCGCACCTCGTCGTGCCGGGGAAGCTCGACGTCTACGGCGTGACGATCCCGGGGCTGCCGGGGATCGTGATCGGCTTCAACCGCGACGTCGCGTGGACGTTCACCAACACCGGCGCCGACGTCCTCGACTTCTTCGCCGAGGAGGTCGACGACCCCGCGCGCCCGCGCCGCTACCGCGTGGACGGCGCGTGGCGCCCCGTGCAGGAGCGCGTCGAGACCTACCGCGGCAAGGACGGCGAGATCGTCGCGGTGGACACGCTGCGCTTCACGCACCGCGGGCCGCTGCGGCGCGACAGCGCGTTCGCCCCCGGCGCGTCGCCGCGCTGGCTGTCGATGCGGTGGACGGTGCTCGACCCGTCGGACGCGCTGGTACCGTTCCGCGAGGGGTCGCACGCCACCACCGCGCGCGGCTTCCTCGACGCGCTGGCGGCGGGGTACTTCTCCCCCGCGCAGAACATGCTCGCCGCCGACCGCGCGGGGACGATCGGCATCCGCTCGACGGGGCGCTTCCCGCTGCGCGCCGGCGACGGCTCCGGCTTCGTGGTGCGCGACGGGCGGCGCTCGGCCAACGACTGGCGCGGCTGGCTCCCGGTCGCGCGCTACCCGCAGGCGGTCGACCCGGCGCAGGGCTTCCTCGCGTCGGCCAACCAGCAGCCCGTCGACCCGGCGACGACGGGCGACTGGTGGGGCGGGGGATACGACCCGTGGCGCGCGCTGCGCATCAACGCGCTGCTGCGCGCCGACAGCGCGGTGACCCCCGAGACGATGCGCCGCTGGCAGACGGACCCGGGGAGCGCGCGCGCCGACCTGTTCGCGGCGCGCTTCCTCGCGGCCGCCGAGCGCGGGGCGGCGGCGGGCGGCGCCGAGGCGGCGCGGCTGCGCGAGGCGGCGCGGCTGCTCGCGCAGTGGGACCGGCGCTACGTGCGCGACAGCCCGCGCGCCGCGCTGTTCGAGCAGGCGATGCGCGAGCTGGTCGACCGCACGTGGGACGAGCTGGTCGGCCCCGCGGGGCGCCGCGTCGCCACCCCGGCCACCGCGATCCTCGCCGCGCTGCTCGCCGACCCGGCGAACGCGTGGTGGGACGACCGCCGCACGCGCGGGCGCGTCGAGGACCGCGACGCGCTGCTGGCCGCGAGCCTGCTGGCGGCGCACGACACGCTGGTGGCGCGCCGCGGCGCCCCCGACGCGGGCGGGTGGGCGTGGCACGAGGTGCGGCAGGCGAACATCCACCACCTGCTGCGCCTCCCCGCGCTGTCGCGCCTCGGGCTGCCGGTGCGGGGCGGGCCGGGGACGCTCAACCCGTCGTCGGGCGCGGGGACGCACGGCGCCAGCTGGCGCATGGTGGTCGAGCTGGGCCCCGAGGTGCGCGCGTGGGTGACGTACCCGGGCGGGCAGACCGGCGACCCGTCCGACCCGCACTACACCGACCGGCTGCCGCGCTGGCTGGCCGGCGAGCTCGAGCCCGCACGCGTGCCGCGCGCCGCCGACGCGCTCCCCGACGCGCAGCGCACCCGCGCGCTCGACCTCACCCTCGCGCCCCGTCGCTGACATGGCGTTCCTGCGTGTGGCGCTGTGGGCCGCGCTGATCGCCCTCGCGACGCGACTGGTCGGCTGGTGGGGGGTGCCGCCGGTCGCGGCGGCGGCGGTGATCGTCCCGGCGGCCGGGCGCACCAGCGCCGGCGCCGCCGCGCTCGCCGCCGCGCTGGGGTGGGGGGCGGTAAGTCGGATCGTAGCCATGTCGTTCTGTGAGCCAAGGGGTTGAGACC
>NZ_JARGEK010000581.1 GCF_029211165.1 Roseisolibacter sp. H3M3-2 | reverse complement strand
TGCGGCGGCCGCTCGGCGCGCGCGGCGCCGACGTGCAGCGGATGGTGGTCGGGCGCGGGCTGGCGCCGGTGGCCGCGGGGCTGGCGTGCGAGGCGGCGGCGGCGCTGGCCGGCGACCGGATGATGGCCGCGCTGCTCTACGGCGTGCGCCCGACGGACCCGGCGACGTACGCGCTGGTGGTCGCGGCGCTGCTGGCGACGGCGGTGCTGGCCGCCTGGGGGCCGGCGCGGCGGGCGGCGCGCATCGAGCCCGCTGCGACACTCCGCGGGGAGTAGCCGGGCCCCCGCGGACGATTCGTTGGTCGCGGCGGGACGCGGGGCGTATCTTCGCGCCGGGACCCGAGGCCGGGCCCCGCCCGCGCCCCCGCTCCCCGCCCAGGTGTCGTCTCCCCCGTCCGAGCCCGTGACCGCGCTCCTCGCCGCCTGGGAGCGCGGCGACCGCGCCGCGCTCGACGCGCTGATGCCGCAGGTCTACGGCGAGCTGCGGGCGCAGGCGGCGCGCGCGCTGCGCGCCCAGCCCGACGGGCACACGCTGCAGCCGACGGCGCTGGTGCACGAGGCGTACGTGCGCCTCGCCGGCCAGGCGGGCGCGGGGGGGCGCAACCGCGAGCACTTCTTCGCGGTCGCGGCGCTCGTGATGCGCGCGGTGCTCGTGGACCACGCGCGCGCGCGCCGGCGCGCCAAGCGCGGGGGCGACCGCGAGCGCGTCACCCTCGGCGGCGCCGACGGGATCGCGACGCCCGAGCGGTCGGTGGACGTGCTGGAGCTGGACGAGGCGCTGCAGCGGCTGGCCGCGCGCGACCCGGCGCGGGCGCGCGTCGTCGAGCTGCGCTACTTCGTGGGGCTGAGCCTCGAGGAGACGGCGCGCGCGCTCGGCATCTCGGAGGCGACGGTGAGCCGCCACTGGACCGCGGCGCGGCTCTGGCTGCGGCGCGAGCTGAGCGCCGGCTGACGGGGCGCCCCGTGCTGCGCCCCGACGTCCCGACGCCCCCCGACCGGTGGGAGGCGGTGATGGCGCTGCTGGAGGCCGCGCTCGAGCGCCCGGCCGCCGAGCGCGCGGCGTTCGTCGCCGCGGCGGCGGGGGACGACGCGGCGCTGCGCGACGAGGTCGCGTCGCTGCTGGCGATGGAGGACGGGGCGGCGGGCTTCCTGGAGACGCCGGCGGCGCTCCCCGGCGACGCCGCGCCCCCCGCGCCGGTCGAGGGGCGGCAGGTCGGGCCGTACCGCATCGTGCGCGAGATCGGGCGCGGCGGGATGGGCACCGTGTACCTCGCCGAGCGCGACGACGTGGGGCGGCGCGTCGCGCTCAAGCTGGTGCGCGGCGACCTCGCGGCGCCCGACCGCGTGGCGCGCTTCCTCGTCGAGCGCCGCGTGCTGGCGCGGCTCGACCACCCGAACGTCGCGCGCCTGCTCGACGCCGGCGTCGCCGACGACGGCACGCCCTGGTTCGCGATGGAGCACGTCGACGGCGCGCCGCTCGACCGCCACTGCGACGCGCGGGGGCTCGGCCTCGCCGACCGGCTGCGGCTCGTGGAGCAGGTGTGCGAGGCCGTCGCGTACGCGCACCGCAACCTCGTCGTCCACCGCGACCTCAAGCCGAACAACGTGCTGGTGACGCCCGACGGCGTCGTGAAGCTGCTCGACTTCGGCATCGCGAAGCTGCTCGACGGCGAGGGGGAGGCGGGGGGCGCGCGCACCGGCACCGGGACCTGGTTCCTCACCCCCGACTACGCGGCGCCCGAGCAGGCGCGCGGCGAGCCGGTGACGACGGCCACCGACGTCTACGCGCTCGGCGTCGTGCTGTACGAGCTGCTCACCGGCGCGCGCCCGCAGCGCGTCGAGTCGGGGCCGGTCGGGACGCTGGCGCCGCCGCGCCCGGTGCCGCGCGCGTCGTCGGCGCCGACGGACGGGGCGGCGGCCACGCGCGCGCTGCGCGACCAGCTGCTGCTCGCCGCGCTCACCGTGTGCGAGGAGGTGAG
>NZ_JARGEK010000580.1 GCF_029211165.1 Roseisolibacter sp. H3M3-2 | reverse complement strand
CCGAGCGCGCCGCGCGCGCCGCCGACGCGCTGGCGGCGGTGGGGCTCGCGGGGAGCGACGCGCGCGGCGTGCGCGAGCTGTCGGGGGGCGAGCAGCAGCGGGTCGCGCTCGCGCGCGCGCTCGTGATCGAGCCGCGCGTGCTCCTGCTCGACGAGCCGCTGTCGAACCTCGACCCGGCGCTGCGCGCGGGGACGCGCGACGACCTGCGGGCGCTGCTGCGCGACCAGCGGGTGACGGTGCTGCTGGTGACGCACGACCAGGAGGACGCCTTCGCCGTCGCCGACCGGGTCGCGCTGCTCGACGCGGGGCGCCTCCTCCAGGTGGGGACCCCCGAGGCGCTCTACGACCGCCCCGACTCGGCGGCCGTCGCGACGTTCGTGGGGCGCGCGTCGCTGCTGCCGGCCGCCCTCGACGGCGGCGGGCGCGCGTCGATCGCCGCCGGCGGGGTCGCGCAGCACGCCGAGGCGCTCCCGGCGCCGGGGGTCGACGGCGCGGGGCTGGCCGTGCTCCGTCCCGAGCACCTCGCGCTGGCCGACCCGGGGGGCGACGGCACCTGGGCGGGGCGCGTCGCGGCGCGCCGCTTCGCCGGGGCGACCACCGTCTACCGCGTGGCGCTGACCGGCGGCGCGGCCGTCGAGGTGGCGAGCGCCGACCGGACGGCGCGCGAGGGGGACGCCGTCGGCGTGCGGCTGGTCGCGCCGCGGGTCGCCCTGGTCCCGGCCGCCCGGTAGATTCGCCCGCCATGACCCAGCCCGCCGACGCCCCCCCGGAGGCCGAGCGCGTCGCCGCGCGCGCGCGCTTCCGCGCCACGCTCGTGCGCGTCCTCGCCGTGCAGGCGGTGACGCTCGTCCTGCTGTGGCTCGTGCAGCGCCGCTACACCGTCTGAGGAGCGCGCGTGCATCCCATCGACTGGATCATCATCGTCGTCTACCTCGTGTACGTGGTGGGCGACGGGCTGCGGCGCTCGCGCGACACCGACAGCATGGAGGGGTACTTCCTCGCCAGCCGCTCGCTCCCGTGGTGGGCGGTGGGGCTGAGCGTGATGGCGACCCAGCTGTCGGCCGTCACGATGATCGGGACCACCGGGCAGGGGGCGACCGACGGGCTGCGCTTCGTGCAGTTCTACTTCGGGCTCCCGCTGGCCATGGTGCTGCTGGGCGTGACGCTCGTCCCCTTCCTGCACCGCGCGCGCGTCTACACCGCCTACGAGTACCTCGAGCGACGCTTCGACGCCAAGACGCGCTCGCTCACCGCGCTCCTCTTCCTGCTCTCGCGCGGGATGTCGTGCGGCACCATCATCGCCGCGCCGGCGGTGGTGTTCTCCGCCGTGTTCGGCTGGCCGCTCGGCTGGTCCGTGCTGCTGATGGGGGTGCCGACGGTGCTCTACACGGTCGTCGGCGGGGTGCAGGCGGTCACGTGGGCCGACGTCAAGCAGATGGTGCTGATCGTCGTCGCCGTCGCCGCGATCGTCGCCGTCCTGCTCGTGCGCATCCCGGTGCCGGCCGGCGACGCCCTGGCGATCGCCGGCGCGGCCGGGCGGCTCCGCACCTTCGACTTCTCGTTCAGCCTCACCAACACCTACACGGTCTGGTCTGGGGTCATCGGCGGCACCTTCCTGATGCTGTCGTACTTCGGCACCGACCAGAGCCAGGTGCAGCGGTACCTGACGGCCAGGTCGGTGGACGAGGCGCGCAGCTCGCTCCTCATGAGCGCGTACTGGAAGATCCCGCTCCAGGCGCTGATCCTGCTCGTCGGCGTGCTGGTGTTCGTGTTCTACCAGTTCCAGCAGCCGCCCCTCCTGCACAACCCGTCGCACGAGCGGCGCGTCCGCGCGGCCGACCCGGCGGCGATGACGGCGCTCGAGTCGCGCTACGCGACCGCCGTCGCCGGTCAGCAGCAGGCGGCGCGCGCGCTGGCCGCCGCCCGCGCCGCCGGCGCCGCCGAGCGGCCGCGTGCCGCCGGTCGTCGAGGTCGAGACGCT
>NZ_JARGEK010000058.1 GCF_029211165.1 Roseisolibacter sp. H3M3-2 | reverse complement strand
ACCAGCGCCGCGCCGCCGCCGGCGGCGGGCGCGGCGCGGCCGTCGCCGCCGCACGCGGCGAGGGTGAGCGCGACCAGCGGCGCGACGAGCGGGCGGCGAGACATGAGGACCCTCCGGCGGCGGCCCACGGCACGGCCGCCGGTCGCCCGGAGGCCGCGACACGTATTGCGTCCGCGGCGCACGCGCGCAACGCTTTCGTTTCGGTCACGCGGCGCCGCCGCCGGCCTTGCGCGTGCCGGAAGGGGCGTCGATGATCCTCCACGTGACCGCCCCCCCCACCGCCGATCCCGCGGCCGGCCCCGCGCCGTCCGCCCCGCCCGCCCCCGCGGCCGCCGAGCCGTCCGACCTGGGCTTCGGGCGCGTCGTCGCGCAGGCGTCGCGCGGGCGCTTCCTCGACCACGACGGGACGCCGCGCGCGCACAAGTACGGCCTCGGCGCGCAGCGGCTGGAGCGCTTCTACCTCGAGGCGCTGAACGCCGGCTGGGCCCCGTTCCTCGGCTGGGGGCTGGGCGGGCTCCTGCTGCTCAACGGGATCTTCGCGCTCGCCTACCTGTCGCTCGGGCCGGCGGCCATCGCGGGGGCGGACTCGATCGGCATCGCCGACCCGTTCCTCCGCGCGCTCAGCTTCAGCGTCGGCGTGTTCACCACGACCGGCACCACGCCGATGTTCGCTGTCGGCGCGACCGCGCAGTGGCTGGTCGTGCTCGAGTCGTTCGTCGGGCCGACGGTGCTCGTGTCGGCCGGCGGGCTGCTGGTCGCGCGCCTCACGCGCCCGCGCATGCGCATCCGCTTCAGCGAGTCGGCGGTGATCGCGCCCTACGAGGGCGGACGCGGGCTGATGTTCCGCATCGTCAACGGGCAGCCGGGGGAGCTGAGCGACGTGCAGGTGCGCGTCAGCCTCTCGTGGTACGAGGACCAGGGCGGGCAGCGCCTGCGCGAGTTCCACCAGCTGGCGCTCGAGCGCACCTCGGTGGAGTTCTTCACGCTGCACTGGACGGTGGTGCACCCGATCACCCCCGAGAGCCCGCTGGCGGGGATCACCCCCGAGGCGCTGCGCGAGGCGGAGGCCGAGTTCCTGATCCTCGTCAGCGCGCACGAGGAGACGTTCTCGACCCGCGTCACGACGCGCGCGTCCTACACGTGGGACGAGGTCACGTGGGACGCGAAGTTCGCCAGCATCTTCGCCAACTCGTCGGACGGCGTGATGGCGATCGACGTGGAGCGGCTCGGGCGGCTCGACCGGCTGGAGCCGGGGACGACGTCGGCGCCGTCGGCGGTCGAGCGGCTGAAGGCGGGCTGACGCGGGCTCAGCGCGCGTGGCCCACGCCCGCGCGCACCGCCTCGAGGTCCAGCTCCTGCTCGAGGTCGCGCAGCACGTCGTCGGAGATCGCGCCCTCGTTGCGCAGCCGCACCAGCATGCGGCGCTCGGCGCGCAGCATCTCGGCGCGCAGGCGGCGGCGCCCCTCCGGCTCGCCGTCGTGGTGCTCGAGGATGCGCGCGCGGTCGCGCAGCTCGGAGCGCAGCCACGCCACGTCGGCGGCGTCCACCCACGGCTCGCGCGCCAGGTCCTCCAGCGTCTCGGCGCCGCGCCGCGCCGCCTCCAGGCGCGCCAGCCGCGCCTCGACGTGGTGCGTGCGCTCGGGGACGAAGCCGAACGCGCGGATGAGCGGCGCCAGCGTCAGCCCCTGCACGACCAGCGTCACGACGATGACGCACATCGTCAGGACGAGGATCTCCTCGCGGAACGGGAAGGGGCGCCCGTCGGCGAGGACGCGCGGCAGCGCCAGCGCGGTGGCCAGCGAGACGATGCCGCGCATGCTCGTCCACGACACCAGCGCCACCGGCTTCCAGCTCGGCATCGGGTCGCGGCGGCGCACGTCGCGGCTCACCCAGCGCGGGAGGAAGGTCGCCAGCGGGACCCAGACGAGGCGCACCGCGATCGTCACCGCCGCCACCGCGCCGCCGGCCAGCAGCAGCCGCCCGCGCTCCGCGTCGGGGACCCCGCCCATCAGCGTCCGGAACTCGACGCCGAGGATGAGGAAGATCATCGCGTTGAGCAGGAACACCGCGAGGTCCCACGTCTGCCGCGACTGGAGGCGCGACATCGGCGCCACCGCGGTGGAGAAGTGCCGGCGCAGGTGCAGCCCGCCGGCCACGCACGCCAGCACCGCCGAGACGTGGATCGACTCCGCCGCCAGCCAGGCGACGTACGGCGCGGCGAGGGCGAGCAGCGACTCGGCGAGCGGGTCGTCGGTGTAGCGCAGCAGGCGCAGGACGAGCCACGACACGGCGACGCCGAGCAGCACGCCGACGCCGGCGTCGACGAAGAAGCGCACCACCGACTCGCCCCAGCTGAAGTAGCCGGTCACCGCCGCCGTGACGGCCGAGCGGTAGAGGATCAGCGCCGACGCGTCGTTGACGAGGCTCTCCCCCTCGAGAATCACGACCACGCGGTGCGGCACCGGGAGGCGCGACACGATGGCCGCCGCCGCGACCGCGTCGGGCGGCGAGACGATGGCGCCGAGCGCGATCGCCACCGCCCACGACATGCCCGGGAAGAGGGCGCGGGCGACGAGGGCGACGGCGACGCTCGTGGCGAGCACCAGCCCGACGGCGAGCAGCGTGATCGGCCGCCGGTTCGCCTTGAAGTCGCGGAACGAGGTGAAGAACGCCGCCGCCCAGAGGATCGGCGGCAGGAAGACGAAGAAGACGACGTCCGGCTCGAGCTCCGGGATCGCGACGCCGGGGACGAGCCCCACGAGGAAGCCGGCGGCGACCTGCAGGATCGGCGTCGGGACCGGGAGCCGGCGCGCGAGCGCGGTCACCGCGACCACCACCGCCGCGAAGGCGATGGCGAGGACGATGGGCGGGAAGTGGGGCATCGGCGGGGGAATCTCCCGGGGCGCGGCGTCCGGGGCCAGGGCCGCCGATCGGGGCGTTTCGCCGGGGGCGCGCGGGCGGTAGCATTGCGGGTCCCCGCGCGTGTGCCCCCCGCCGCATCGCCCGCCGCATGTCCCGACCGCCGCTCCCCGTCGTCGCCCTGGCCGCGCTCGCGCTGGCCCGCCCCGCCGCCGCCCAGCCCCGCGGCGAGGACCCGCCGGTCGTCGGGCGCTGGGACCTCAAGGTGGCGCAGCCGGACGGCTCCACCGCGCCGTCGTGGTTCGAGGTGACGCGCTCCGGCTACACGGCGCTCGTCGGGCGGTTCGTGCACAACGTCGGGAGCGCGCGCCCGATCGGGAAGGTCGAGTGGGCCGACGGCACGTTCCGCTTCGCCGTCCCGCCGCAGTGGGAGCAGGGGGACGGCGACCTGCGCGTCGAGGGGCGCGTCGACGGCGCGGCGCTGCGCGGCACCTTCACCCTCCCCGACGGCTCGCGCCGCGAGTGGACGGCGACGCGCGCGCCGACCATGCGCCGCGCCGCGGCGCCGCGCTGGGGCACGCCGGTGCCGCTGTTCAACGGCCGCGACCTCGCCGGCTGGACGACGCAGGGGGGCGGCGAGAGCAAGTGGGCCGCCCGCGGCGGCGTGCTGGTCAACGCGGCCTCGGGCGCCAACCTGATGACGACCCGCACCTTCGACGACTTCAAGCTGTCGCTCGAGTTCCGCGTGCCGGAGAAGGGGAACAGCGGCGTCTACCTGCGCGGGCGCCACGAGGTGCAGGTCGAGGACAGCGGCACGAACCCCGAGCTGCAGTCGGTGAACGTCGGCGGCGTCTACGGCTTCCTGGTGCCGAGCGAGAACGCCTCGCGCCGCCCGGGCGAGTGGCAGCGCTTCGACATCACGCTCGTCGGCCGCCGCGTCACGGTGGTGCTGAACGGGCGCTCGGTCGTCGCCGACCAGGTGATCCCCGGCCCGACCGGCGGCGCGATCGACGCGGACGAGGGCGCGCCGGGGCCGATCCTGCTGCAGGGGGACCACACGGCGGTGGAGTTCCGGAACATCGTGGTCACGCCGGCGGTGACGTCGACGTCGGTGCGGAAGTAGTTCCTGCGACCTGCGAGCTGCGACCTGCGACCATCCGCGGTCCGGTCGCAGGTCGCAGCTCGCAGGTCGCAGGCGCAGCCCCCTCCCTCGCAGCACCTCCCGCCGATGCCCCCGCAGTCCTCCCCCCTCCGCGCGGCCTTCGCCGCCGCGTACCGGCGCCGCGTCGTCGCCGGGCTGGTCACCGCGCTCCTCGCGCTCGGCATCGGGACCAGCGCGGCGATGTTCTCGGTCGTGCGCGGCGTGCTGCTGCGCCCCCTCCCGTACCCGCGCGGCGAGGAGCTGGTGTGGGTGGCCGGCGCGATGCCGGCGCAGGGGGTGGACAACGCCGGCGTGTCGCTCCCGCGCTTCGAGCTGTACGCCGAGAACGCGCGCGCGCTGTCGTCGCTCGGCGCCTTCTGGAAGCAGGAGTTCTCGCTCACCGGCGTCGGCGAGGCGGAGCGGCTGCAGGGCGCGCGCGCGTCGCGCGACCTCTTCCGCACCCTCGGCGTGACGCCCGTGCTCGGCCGCGTCTTCACCGCCGAGGAGCAGGTGCCGGGGGGCGCGCTGGCGTGCATGCTCGGCGAGGGGCTGTGGCGCACGCGCTTCGGCGCGCAGCGCGACGTCGTCGGGCGCGCGATCACCGTCGACGGGGAGCCGTGCACCGTGGTGGGCGTGCTCCCGCCCGCGTTCACCGAGCCGCTCGGCGACGTGCAGCTGTGGATGCCGCGCGTGGCGGAGCCCGACCTGCTGCCGCCGCCGGCGGTGCAGGGGGGCGCCGGCTACCTCGGCGTGATCGGGCGGCTGCGCCCCGGCGCGACGCCCGAGCAGGGGCGCGCCGACCTGCAGCGCCTGTCGCTCGACTACCGCGCGCGGCAGGCGGACATGCGCGACGCCCCGTTCGACGCCGCGGTCACGCCGCTCGACCGGTACGTCACCGCCGACCTGCGCGGGAGCATCGTGCTGCTGTGGGCGGCCGGCGGCTTCGTCTTCCTCATCGCCTGCTTCAACGCCGGCAACCTGCTGCTGACGCGCGTGCTCGCCCGCCGCACCGAGTTCGGCGTGCGCGCCGCGCTCGGCGCGTCGCGCGGCGCGGTGGTGCGGCAGCTGCTCGGCGAGTCGCTGGCGCTGGCCGCGGCGAGCATCGCGCTCGGGCTGGTGCTGGCGTGGGCTGGGCTGCAGCTGGCGGCGCGGCTGACCGCCGAGGTGCTGCCGGCGACGCGCCCGCCGACGCTCGACCCGGCGGTGTGCGCGTTCGCGGCGGCGCTCGGGCTGCTCGCGGTCCTGCTCACGGCGCTCGGCCCGGCGCTGCGCGTCACGCGCACGCTGGAGGGGGGCGCGCTGGTGTCGACGTCGGTGCGCGGCACCGGGGTCGGGCGCGGCGCGGGGTGGTGGCGGCGCGCGCTGGTGGTGGGGCAGGTGGCGGTGTCGTTCGTGCTGCTCGCCGGCGCGCTGCAGCAGGCGCGCGAGCTGCTGCGCCTGCAGCGCATGGACCGCGGCTTCGCGCCCGACGGGCTGCTGACGTTCCAGGTCGCGCCGTCGTCGCCGCGCTACGCCGAGCCGGCGGCGCGCGCGGAGCTGTACCGCCGCGTCCGCGACGGGGTGGCCGCGCTCCCGGGCGTGCGCGCCGCCGGCGCGTCGCAGGCGCTCCCGGTGGGCGACGACCAGATGACGAGCTTCGTCCCCGAGGCCGAGCGCGCGCTCGAGATGGAGCGCCGCCCGAAGGCGCAGTTCCGCCTCGTCACCGCGGGCTACCTGGAGGCGCTCGGCGTCTCGCTGGTGCGCGGCCGGCTGCTGCGCGCGGAGGACGACGAGCGCGCGGTGCCGGCGGTGGTGGTCAGCGCGTCGCTCGCCGAGCGGCACCTGGGGGGGACGGACGTGGTGGGGCGGCGGCTGTTCGTGGGCGCCAACCCGGCCGCGCCGCCGCGCGAGATCGTGGGCGTGGTGGCCGACGTGCGCCCGCGGTGGGCCGAGGACGCGGCGGAGCCGGGGATCTACGTGCCGGCGGCGCAGATGCCGATCCGCCTCCCGCCGATGACGTACCTCGTGCGCGCCGCCGGCGGCGAGACCGACGCGCTGCACGCCGGGGTGCGCGAGCGCGTGCGCGCGGTCGACCCGGACCAGGCGGTGACGCGGCTGGTGGCGATGCCCGAGCTGTTCGCGCGCGGGCTGGCGGTGCCGCGGCTGCGCGCGTGGCTGATGCTGGGGCTCGCGGTGGTCGGGACGCTGCTCGCCTGCGTGGGCGTGTGGGCGGTGATGGCGCAGGCGGTGCTGGAGCGCGGCCGCGACCTGAGCGTGCGCCTCGCGCTCGGCGCGCCGGGGCGCGCGGTGGTGGGCGAGGTGGTGCGCGGCGGGCTGGCGATGAGCGCCGTCGGGCTCGCGCTCGGCGCGGCCGGGGCGCTGGCCGCGATGCGGCTGCTCGGCCGCGTGGTGGAGGGGGTGACGGCGCCCGACGCGCCGGTGCTGCTGGCGGCGGGAGGGCTGCTGCTGGTGGTGGCGTTCGCGGCGGCGTGGGTGCCGGCGCTGCGCGCGACGCGGATCCCGCCGTTCCGGGCGCTCGATCGGTAGGGCCCTGAACGGAGGGAAGGGCCTCAGTGACCGTGGCTCGCACCGGTCACAGAGGCCCTTCGCTGCGCTCAGGGCACCTTCACCCGTTCCGCTTCACGCGTGCGGCGCCCAGGCCGGCTGCCCCTGCGTGTACGGCGCGCAGGGCTCGTAGCGCCCCGGCGACTCCACGTACCGCTGCGCCTTCGTGCACCCGATCTCCGACGTGAAGAAGCCGAGCATCGTCAGCTCCTTCATCATGCGGAAGTAGTGCGCCGGCGCGTCGGCGGCCACCTGCCCGCTGGCGATGTCGCCGGTGCCCGCGTTCTCCTGCCGCTGGTCGGGGAGGTTCTTGTCGGCGGAGTCGCTGGCGGCGTCCTTGTTGGCGATCACCGTCGTCCCCTCGGGCGGCGCCTGCGGCCCCTGCTCGACGCGCTGGCCGCGCCGGGCCGCCGCCTCCTGCGCGCGGCCGCGCGCGTCCATGTACGCCTTCGCCTCCTGGTCGAGCGCCGTCAGCACCGCCAGCCGCTGCTGCGGCGTGGCCTGCATGAACGTGGTGTTGTGCGCCTTGCGCGTCGCCTCGTCCACCTTCCCGAGGCCGTCCAGGAAGACCTGCTGCTCGGGCGCGCGGTAGGTGTCGGTGACCATCAGCGCCATGAACGGGCCGGTGGCCGCGGCCTTGGCGCCCGGGCTCTTGGCGGTGGTCGGGAGGATCGTGTCGGCGATCTCGTCGAGCATCGCCACCTGGTCGGCGCTGAAGCGGCCGACCGCCTTGTAGCTCCCGTCGGCGGCGGCGGCCGGGCGGTCGCCGCGCTCGCACGCGGTGAGCAGCGACGTGCCGCCCACGAGCGCCACGCCGCCGAGCATCGCGCCCACGCGCCACACGGCCTCGCGGCGCGTGATCGCGGCCGGGGAGGGGGTCTGGGTGTCGTCGGTCATCGGGGCGGCGGTCAGAGGGACTGGCGCTTCAGCTCGTTCACGGCGAAGTCCGCCGCGCGCGCCGTGAGCGCCATGTAGGTGAGCGACGGGTTCACGCACGACGCGCTGGTCATGCACGCGCCGTCGGTGACGAACACGTTCGGCGCGTCCCACACCTGGTTGTTGCGGTTGAGGACCGAGTTCTTCGGGCTCGTCCCCATGCGCGCCGTCCCCATCTCGTGGATCCCCATGCCGGGGGCGTAGTCGCCGTCGTACACGCTCACGTCCTTGGCGCCCGACGCCTCCAGCATCTCCGCCATGTCGACGCCCATGTCCTTGCGCATCGCCAGCTCGTTCTCGCGGATCTGGCAGTCGAACGAGAGGACGGGGAGCCCCCACTTGTCCTTCTTGGTCTGGTCGAGCGTGACCTTGTTGTCGTGGTGCGGCAGCATCTCGCCGAACGCGGTCGCGCCCATGCGCCACTGCCCCGGCTCCGACGCCAGGTCCTTGAACTCGCCGCCGACGCCCAGCTCGGCCACCATGCGCGACCAGCCGTCGCGGCTGGCGCTCCCCTGGTAGCCGAAGCCGCGCACGTAGTCGCGCTTGTCGCGCCCCACGTTGCGGTAGCGCGGGATGTAGAAGCCCGCCGGGCGGCGCCCGTAGTAGTACTTGTCGTCGAACCCCTCGATCCGCCCCGACGCGCCGATGCGGAAGTGGTGGTCCATGAGGTTGTGCCCCAGCTCCCCCGACGACGAGCCGAGCCCGCCCGGCCACACGTCGGTGGCGGAGCGCATGAGCAGCCAGGTCGAGTTGAGCGCCGACGCGCACAGGAACACGACCTTCGCCGTGTAGTCCGTCTGCTCGTTGGAGAGCGCGTCGATCACGCGCACGCCGCTCGCGCGCTTGCGGTCCTTGTCGTACAGGACCTCGCTGACGATCGAGAACGGCTTGAGCGTCAGGCGCCCGGTGGCCGCGGCCGCCGGCAGCGTCGACGACTGCGTGCTGAAGTAGCCGCCGTACGGGCAGCCGAGCCAGCAGGCGTCGCGGTACTGGCAGGGGTTGCGGTGCGGCAGCTTGAGCGTGGCGTTGGCGACGCGCGAGTGGATCAGGTGGCGCGAGCCGCCGAAGCGCGCGGCGATCTTCTTGGCCGCGTCCTCCTCCACGCAGTTGAGCGGGATCGGCGGCATGAACTGGCCGTCGGGGAGGACGTCCAGCCCGTTGCGCGTCCCCGAGATCCCGGCGTGCTTCTCGACGTGGTCGTACCACGGCGCGATGTCGCGGTAGCGGATCGGCCAGTCGGTGCCGACCCCCTCGCGCGCGTTGGCCGCGAAGTCGATGTCGCCGTGGCGGTAGCTCTGCCGCCCCCACATCAGCGAGCGGCCGCCGACGTGGTAGCCGCGGTACCAGTCGAACCGCTTGACCTCCGTGTACGGCGAGTCCTTGTCGCTCGCCCACCAGTCGAGGTTCTTCTCGTTGAGCGGGTAGTCGCGCTTGAGGACGGGGTACAGCTCCTCCATCGCCACCGTGCGCCCGCCGCGGTGCGGGTACTGCCAGGGGCCCTTCGTGGCGTTCACGTAGTCCTTGATGTGCTCGACGTTCTTCCCCCGTTCGAGCATCAGGACCCGCAGACCCTTCTCGGTCAGCTCCTTGGCGGCCCAGCCGCCGGAGATCCCCGAGCCCACCACGATCGCGTCGTACTCCCTGCTGGACTGCACCTTGGCGTTCCTCCCTGGTTGGCGTGCGGGACGTCGCTGCCGCGAATATCGCCTCCGGGCGCCCCGTCCGCACCCCGCCCTGGTGCCGCCGCGCACGTCGGGCTAGGGTCCGTGCCATGCGCCGCCTCCTGACCGCCGCCCTCCTGGCCCTCGCCGCGCCGGCGGCCGCCCAGCCCGTCGCGCCGGCCGTGCCCGTCGCCCTCGCCGAGTACCAGGCGCGCCGCGACTCGCTCGCCGCCCGGCTCGGCGACGGCGTGGTCGTCGCCTTCGGCGCCCGCGAGCCGGTGGCGATCCACCAGTCGTTCCGCCAGCTCCCGGGCTTCGCCTACCTCACGAGCTTCGCCGAGCCCGACGCGGTGCTCGTGCTCCGGCTGCGGGGCGGGCGGGCGACGGGGAGCGTGTTCGTGCAGGTCCCCGACGCGCGCTACCAGCTCTACGTCGGGATCCCGGCCGACTCGGCGGCGGTGGCGCGCGAGACGGGGCTGGCGCGGCGCGACGTGGCGGCGCTCCGCCCGGCGCTCGACTCGCTCGCCCGCGCCGGCGTCCCCTTCCACGTGATCCGCGACGTCGGCTCGGGCGACGCCGCGGGGCGCGACACGGTGACGCTCGGCGCGTCGTTCGTGCGCGACCTGCAGCGCGCGCACCCCGCGCTGGTGGTGCGCGACGCCGCGCCGGCGCTGGACCGGCTGCGGGCGCGCAAGTCGCCCGCCGAGCTGGCGCTGCTGCGCCGAGCGATCGCCGCCACCGACAGCGCGCACGCGGCGGCGCTGCGCGCGGTGCGCCCCGGCGCCGTCGAGCGGCAGGTGCAGGGGGCGATCGAGGCGGCGTTCGTGCAGCACGGCGCCGAGGGGCCGTCGTTCGCCAGCATCGTCGGCTCGGGGCCGAACGCGACCACGCTCCACTACATGCGCAACGACCGGACGATGCGCGCCGGCGAGGTGGTGGTGATGGACGTCGGCGCGTCGTTCGGCGGCTACGCGGCCGACGTGACGCGCACGGTGCCGGTGAGCGGGCGCTTCACGCCGGAGCAGCGCGCCGTCTACCAGATCGTGCGCGACGCGCAGACCGCCGCCGAGCGCGCGGCGAAGGTCGGGGCCCCGTGGGCGGCGGCGCAGGCGGCGGCCGACTCGGTGGTGGCGCGCGGGCTCGCCCGCCTCGGCCTCATCGAGGGGCCGGACGCCGAGTTCGACGCGCCGTGGGCGGCGCAGTGCGCGGCCAGCGCGCGGCTGTGCAAGCAGTTCGCGCTCTTCCTCCCGCACGGGCTGGGGCACGGGATCGGGCTCGAGGTGCACGACCCGGCCATGTACTACTACGACGACCGCACGCTGCGCGACGGCGACGTGTTCACGATCGAGCCCGGGGTCTACGTGAACCCCGACGTGCTGAAGCTCCTCCCCGACACCCCGCGCAACCGCGCGCTGCTGGCCAGGGTCCGCCCGGCGGTGGAGCGGTACGCGAACACCGGCGTGCGCATCGAGGACGACTTCCTCGTGACGACGCGCGGGCTGGAGCGGCTGTCGCGGGCGCCGCGCGAGGCCGACGAGATCGAGGCGGCGATGGCCCGCGTGCGGGGCGTGGTGCCGTGAGGGCGGCGCGGGCGGGGGCGGCGCGCGCCGCCTGCGCGGCCGCCGCCTGCGCGCCGCCGGTGCGCAAGGACGCGCTCCCGGCGCGGCGCGACACCCTCGTCGAGGCGCCGCCCGAGGCGGCCGGGTTCGCCCCCGACCTCGGCGCGCGCCTCGACTCGGCGATGCGCGCGCTGGTCGCCGAGGCGCGCGTCCCCGGCGCGGTGCTGGCGGTGGGGCGCGGCGCGAAGCTCGTCTACCTGCGCGGCCACGGGACCACCGACTGGCGCCCCGGCGCGCCGCCGGCCGACGCGACGACGCTCTACGACCTCGCGTCGCTCACCAAGGTCGTCGCCACCACCACCGCGGCGATGACGCTCGCCGACGCCGGCCGCCTCGACCTCGACCGCCCGGTGCGCAGCTACGTGCCGGCGCTCGACGCGCGCGACAAGCGCGCCGTCACCGTGCGCCACCTGCTGACGCACCGCAGCGGGCTGGAGGCCGGCGCGCCGCTGTACGAGCGGGTGCGCGGCCGGGACGCCTACGTCGCCGCGATCAACGCGCGCCCGGCGCACGCGCCGGCGGGCACGTACACGGAGTACGGCGACTGGAACATGGTGCTCCTGCAGGCGGTGGTGGAGCGCGTGGCCGGCCGTCCGCTCGACGCCTACGCGCGCGACCGGATCTTCCGCCCGCTCGGCATGCGCGACGCGCGCTTCCGCCCCGACACCGCCGACGCCGCGCTGCGCCGCCGCGTCGCGCCCACCGACGTGGCGTGGGGCGTGGTGCACGACCCGAACGCGCGCGCGATGGGGGGCGTGTCGGGGCACGCGGGGCTGTTCGCGACGGCGCGCGACCTGGCCATCTTCGCGCAGGCCATGCTCAACGGGGGGCGCTACGGCGCCGCGCGCCTCGCCGAGCCGGCGACGGTCGCCCGCTGGACGAGCGCGCAGCGCGCCGACGACAGCCGCGCGCTCGGCTGGGACACCTCGCCGACCGCCAGCGGGGCGGGGGCGCACTTCTCGCCGCGCTCGTACGGGCACACCGGCTTCACCGGGACGTCGCTCTGGATCGACCCCGACCGCGACCTGTTCGTGGTGCTCCTCCTCCACCGCGTGCACCAGCGCGGGGAGAGCGTGGGGATCGGCGGGGCGCGGCGGCGGATCCACGACCTGATCCAGCAGGCGGTGCTGGACGAGCCGTGAGGAGCGACTAGCGGAGCCGCACCGCCGCGCCGAGTGTGGCGTCGACCGCGCGGGCGAGGTGGCGCGTCGGCTCCTCGGCGAACTCGAAGGCCGGAACGCGCTCGCGGCGGAAGCCGTGCGTGTCGACGCGGCCGAGGGTGACGCCGGCGCGGGCGCGCAGCGTCAAGCGGCCGCCGACGGCGTGCGACGCCGCGAGCGACGCCCGCGCGCTGGGCAGGTCGTAGCGGGAGGCCACCACGTCGTAGCGTCCGAGCCCGGGCGCGGCGAAGCCGACCGACGGCGCGAGGTCGGGCGCCCGCAGGAGCGCCAGCGACGCGCGCGTCCACCCGCCCGACAGCTCCGCGCCCACGCGCGTGCGCCGGCCCGGAGCCCAGACGTCGCGCCCGACGCCGCCGGTGAGGGCCACCACCGACGCGCCCCCCTCCCACCGCGCCTGGCTGCCGCCGGCGCCGGCGGCGCCGTACGCCTCGCTCCCGACGTCGAGCGCGTGGCGCGACGCCCAGCGCATCCCCTCGGCGTGGACGGTCCAGCCGTCGAGGCCGAGCGCGACGCGCGCGCCGACCCCTGGCCCGCCGTCCAGGCGCAGCCGCTCGTGCGAGACCACGCCGCCCCCGCCGCGCTCGGCGGGGATGGGCACGTCCACCCGATGACGGTACAGGTCGGACGCGCCGCGCCATCCGGCGAGCGGCTCGACGACGAGGCGGGGCGACTGGGCGCGCGCGGCGCCGGGAAGGACCAGGGTCAGCGCGGCGAGCGCCGTGCGGCAGAGGCTGGCAGACAGGTGCGGCATGCCCGGGGACGCACGCCGCCGCGCGGGGGCAACAGGTCATGCCGTCCTCTGACCGGCGCGGCGCTCGATCGTCAGAGACGGTACTGCCGTGCCCCCGCCCGGCCCCCGCCCCCCTCCGTGCCCCTCCCGCCACCGCCGCCGCGCCCCGCCTCGCGGGGCCGGCCCCTCCTCGTCGCCTGCCTCGCGGCCGGCGTGGTCGCCGCGTCGGTGGGCGGCGCGTTCGCCGCGGTCGGGCTCCGGGCGCGCGAGCGGGCGATGACGCGCGTCGTCCACACGGCCAACGTCCTCCGCGCGCTGGAGGAGGTCGAGGCGGGGGTGGCCCGGCGCGAGACGACGTACCGCGGCTTCCTCCTGACCTGGAATCCGGAGTACCTCGCGCGCGGCGACTCGGCGGCGCCGGCCGCCCGGCGCGCGGTGGCCCGCCTCGACTCGGCCACGCACCTCGACCGGGACCAGCACGTCGGCCTCGCCCGGATGGGCGCCCTGGTCGCCGACAAGCTCGACCACATGGACGAGGTGGTGGCGATCGCCCTGCGCCCCGACTCCGCGGGCGCGCTCGCCCTCGTGCGGACCGGGCTCGGCGAGCGGCTGTCGCGCGAGATCGCCGAGGTCCTCGACGCGGCGCGCGTCGGCGAGCGCGCGCGGCAGGGCGCCGCGGCGGGGGAGCCCGGGGTCGCCTCGCGGCAGCTGACCATCGGCCTGACGATCGCCGGCGGCGTCGCGCTGCTGGCGCTGGTGGGCGGGCTGGGGCCCGGGCGCGGCGCCGCGGCGCGCGCGCGGGCGGCGCTGGCCGAGGCCGACCGCGAGCGGCGGCGCCCGTCGGCGGTGCTCGAGGCGCTCCCCGTGGGCGTCGCGATCGCCGACCCGGGGGGCGAGGTCGTGACGATGGCCGGCGACCGGTCGCGGCGCTGGCCGACGTCGGAGAACCCCAGCGGGCGGGGGCACGTGCGGCAGGCCACCGACATCCCGGCGTGGGCGCGCGACACCGGCGAGCCGATCGCCATGGAGGACTGGCCCCTCCTGCAGACGCTCCGCACCGGCGAGCCGAGCGCGCGCGAGGTCGAGCTGCGCCCGGCGGGCGCGCCGCGGACGGTGCTGCAGATCGCCGCCGCCCCCATCCGCGACGGCGAGGGGCGGCTGGCGGGCGCGGTCGCCACCTGGACCGACCTCACCGAGCGCGTGGCGCTCGAGGAGGGGCTGCGGCAGGCGCGGAAGATGGAGGCCGTGGGGCAGCTGGCCGGCGGCGTGGCGCACGACTTCAACAACCTGCTCACGGTCATCTGCGGCAACCTCGAGTTCGTGACCGAGGACCTGTCGCCGCAGCACGCCGTGCAGGCGGACCTCGCCGAGATCCGGGCCGCGGCCGAGCGCGCGCGCGGGCTGGTGCGGCAGCTCCTCGCCTTCAGCCGCCGGCAGCCGGTCGTGCTGCGGCCGGTCGGGCTCGGCGAGCTGGTGCGCGGCGCGGAGCGGATGCTGCGGCGCGTCATCGGCGAGGAGATCGCGCTCGCCGTCCACGTGGCCGACGAGGGGCTGGTGGTGCGCGCCGACCCGGGACAGCTGGAGCAGGTGCTGCTCAACCTCGCCGTGAACGCCCGCGACGCGATGCTGCGCCCCGACGGCGACGGCGCCGCGGGGGGCACGCTCGCCATCGAGATCGACCGGGTGACGCTCGGCCCCGCCCAGGCGCGGCGGTGGGACGACGCGGCGCCGGGCGACTACGCGCGCCTCGTGGTGCGCGACACCGGGCGCGGGATGGACGACGCGACGCGCGCCCGCGCCTTCGAGCCCTTCTTCACGACCAAGGCGGTCGGGGCGGGGACGGGGCTGGGGCTGGCGACGGTGCACGGGATCGTGACGCAGGCCGGCGGCGCGATCCGCGTCGACAGCGCGCCGGGGGAGGGGGCGACCTTCACGGTCCTCCTCCCCGCGCTCGACGACGTGGCGCCCGAGCGGACGACCGGCGAGCACCCGGCGGCGCTCCCGCGGGCGCGCGGCACGGTGCTGCTGGTCGAGGACGAGGCCCCCGTCCGCACGACGGTCTGCCGCCTCCTGGAGCGTCAGGGGTACACGGTCCGCGAGGCGCGGCACGGCGCCGACGCGCTGCTGGTGTGGCGCGAGCACCGGCAGGCGATCGACGTCGTCGTCACCGACCTCCGCATGCCCGAGCTCGGCGGACGTGGCCTCATGCAGCGGCTGCGCGCCGAGGAGCCGGGGCTCCCGGTGGTGTACATGTCCGGCTACGCCGACGACGGCTTCGAGCTCGGCGACGGGGACCGGCAGGCGTTCGTCGCCAAGCCGTTCACCGCCGACGCGCTGCTCGGGGCGCTGGCGCGGGTGTGCCCGGCGCCGGGCGCCGCGATCGGCTAAGTTGTACGGTCCGTTGGCGTTCCGCCGCCGGTCGCACCCCGGAATCCTCCCCCCGCAGGTCCGCAGGTCCCCATGTCCGTGACGTTCCCCCCCGCCCCCGGCGCGTTCACCGCCGAGGGCGTTTCCCTGGTCGAGCGGATGCGCGCCGCCGCCGAGCTGCTGGAGACGCTGGTCGACGACCGCGCCCTTCTGGCCCAGGTCCCCGAGGCCGAGCGCACCCGCCTGCTGACCGCCGCCGGCCAGGTATCGCGCCCCGACGTGCACGAGCGCCGCCGCCTGCTCAAGGCGAGCAAGCGCCAGCGCAAGCAGGAGCGCGTGCAGCGCGCCGAGGCGGTGCTGATGGAGACGGGGATCCGCCGCCTGCGGCGCGAGCCCGTGTTCGACCCGTCGAAGCTGTTCGCGCCGGTTGGCGACGCGCCGCGCGAGGTCGACGAGGCGCCCGCATACGTCGAGTCGCACGAGACGCTCAACTGCTACGTGTGCAAGCGGGACTACACGCAGCTGCACCACTTCTACGACCAGATGTGTCCCCCGTGCGCGGAGCTGAACTTCCGCAAGCGCACGGAGACGGCCGACCTGTCGGGGCGCGTCGCGCTGCTCACCGGCGGGCGCGTGAAGATCGGCTACCAGGCGGGGCTCAAGCTGCTGCGCGCCGGCGCGTCGCTGATCGTCACCACGCGATTCCCGCGCGACTCGGCCGCGCGCTACGCCGAGGAGCCCGACTTCGCGGAGTGGGGGGACCGGCTCGAGGTCTTCGGGCTCGACCTGCGCCACACGCCCAGCGTCGAGGCGTTCTGCCAGCACCTGCTGGCGACGCGCGAGCGGCTCGACTTCATCGTCAACAACGCCTGCCAGACGGTCCGCCGCCCGCCCGAGTTCTACCAGCACATGATGGAGGGCGAGCTGGCGTCGCTGCACACCCTCCCCGCGCCGGCGCGCCGCCTGCTCGGCGCCTACGAGGGGCTGCGCGCCGAGCAGATGCTGCCGGCGGCGGCCGAGGCGACGCCGGCGCTCGCGGGCGCCGACGGGCTGACGCGCGCCGCGGCGCTGTCGCAGGTCGTGCTGCTCCCCGAGGAGCTCGAGGCGCGCGCGCACCTGTTCCCCGAGGGGGCGCTCGACCAGGACCTGCAGCAGGTGGACCTGCGCGACCGCAACTCGTGGCGCCTGCAGCTCGACGAGGTGTCGAGCGTGGAGCTGCTGGAGGTGCAGCTGGTGAACGCGGTCGCGCCGTTCCTGCTGAACGCGCGCCTCAAGCCGCTGATGACGCGCACGCCGGAGCGCGACAAGCACATCGTGAACGTGTCGGCGATGGAGGGGCAGTTCTACCGCCGCTTCAAGACGACGCGCCACCCGCACACGAACATGGCCAAGGCCGCGCTGAACATGATGACGCGCACCTCGGCGGCCGACTACGTGACGGCGGGGATCCACATGAACGCGGTGGACACCGGCTGGGTGACCGACGAGGACCCGGTCGAGCTGGCCGCCCGCAAGACGGCGGAGCACCGCTTCCACCCGCCGCTCGACATCGTCGACGGGGCGGCCCGGATCGTGGACCCGATCATCTCGGGGTTCAACACCGGGGAGCACACGTGGGGGATGTTCCTCAAGGACTACGCGCCGACGGACTGGTAGCCTTCCTCGGCGACTCCGACCCACGCGGTCGGGCGGGCCGAGCGCGGAGCGCCGAGCGCGGAGAGATCACCCTCTTGGCGCTCGGCGCTCGGCGCTTCGGGGGCCGCCGCGAACGGATCGTGAACACGTCGGTGCAAACCGCCGCCTCCTGTAGACTGTCTGAAGGAGACTCCGATGCCCGCCGCCCGCGCCGACCTCCTGCAGGGGACCCTCGAGATGCTGGTCCTCACCACGCTGACCCTCGAGCCGATGCACGGCTGGGGGATCTCGGTGCGCCTGCGGCAGATCTCGGGCGACGTGTTCGACGTCCAGCAGGGGTCGCTCTACCCGGCGCTGCAGCGGATGCTGCGCCGCGGGTGGATCCGGGCCGAGTGGCGGGCGTCGGAGCACAACCGCCGCGCGCGGTACTACCAGCTCACGCGGGAGGGGGAGCGGCAGCTCGCGGCCCAGCGGGCCGACTGGGCGCTCTCCTCGCGGGCGGTGGACCGGGTGCTCCGCTACGCCTTCCAGGGAGGGTGAGATGGCCTGGTACCACGAGGTCGGGGCCGCGGCGCGCGCGCTGGTGCGCCGCCGCGAGGACGAGCGCGACCTCGACGAGGAGGTGCGCTTCCACCTCGACATGGAGGCGCGGTCGCTCGAGCGCTCCGGGCTGAGCGCCGACGAGGCGCGGCGGCAGGCCCGGCGCGCCTTCGGGGGCGTGGACCGCTACAAGGAGGAGGTGCGCGACGAGCGCGGCACCCGCCCGGTCGAGGACCTGGCGCAGGACGCGCGGTTCGCGTGGCGCGCGCTGCGCCGCCGTCCGGCGCTCACCGCGATCGCGACGCTGACGCTGGCCCTCGGGATCGGCGCCACCACGGCGCTGTTCGGCGTGGTGAAGTCGGTGCTCCTGACGCCGCTGCCGTGGCGCGACCCGCAGTCGATCGCGGTCGTGTGGAGCGCGTGGAAGGGGTTCGAGCAGACGTGGCTGTCGTACGACGAGTGGGAGGGGTACCGCGCCGGCGTGCCGGCGTTCGCCGACGTCGCGATCTTCACCGACGGCGCGGCGACGCTCGGCGACGGGGAGCCGGAGCGCGTGCGCGCGGGGAACGTCGGCGAGAACCTGTTCCGCGTGCTCGGCGTGTCGCCGCAGCTCGGGCGCGGCTTCACCGCCGAGGAGGACCGGCCGAACGGGCCGCGCGTGGTGGTGCTGGGCCACGACCTCTGGCAGCGGCGCTACGGCGCCGACCCGGGGGTGGTGGGGCGCCGCATCCTCGTCGGCGGGCAGCCGACGACGGTGGTGGGCGTGATGCCGGCGGGGTTCCGCCTCCCGCTCGACTACGGCGCCGCGGGGGCGACGCAGCTCTGGCTGCCGCTGGCCACCGACGCCGCGCAGAACAACGCGACCGCCGGCCCCGCGTTCAACCCGAACGGCGGGAACCACGGGTACTACGGCGTCGCGCGCCTGCGCCCCGGCGCGACCAGCGCGCAGGCCGACCGCCAGCTGGCCGCCCTGCTGGCGCGCGTCGACGGGCAGGACGGCTACCAGATGCCGCCGCAGTTCCGCGCCTACACCGTCCCGGTCGAGGAGCAGATCACGCGGCGCGTGCGCCCGGTGCTGCTGGTCGTGTTCGCGGCGGTGGGGCTGGTGCTGCTGATCGCCTGCGCGAACGTGGCCGGGCTGCTGCTGGTGCGCGGCGAGCACCGGCGGCGCGAGATGGCGGTGCGCGTGGCGCTCGGCATCGGCGCGCCGCGGCTGGCGCGCCTCCTCCTGATGGAGAGCGCGATCCTGGCCGCGCTGGGGGGCGCGCTCGGCGTGGCGCTGGGCGTCGGCGGCGTGTGGCTGGTGCGCGCGACGGCGCCGGCGGGGCTGGCGCGCGTGGCCGACAGCCGCGTCGACCTGCCTGTGCTCGGCTTCCTCGTGCTCGCCACCGCCGCGTCGAGGCCGGCGGCGGGGACGCCGACC
>NZ_JARGEK010000579.1 GCF_029211165.1 Roseisolibacter sp. H3M3-2 | reverse complement strand
GACTTCGCGTCGGCCAGCCGGTCGGCGGCGCCGAGCGGCTGGCGGCGCAGCTGCGCGCGGCCGGCCGCGGTGATGCCGAGCTGCGTGCGGCGGCGGTCGTCGGTCGCCTCGGTGCGCTCCACCAGCCCGCGCTCGACCAGCCGCTGCACCACGACCGACGCCGAGCTGGGGTCGGTGTGCGTGCGCTCGGCCAGCTCGGCCAGCGACCCCGCCGGCCGCCCCGCCAGCTGCCGCAGCGTGTGGAGCTGTGCCGGGTGCAGCCCCACCAGTTGCTCGGCCTCGCGCTCCGCCACGCGCAGCTCGCGGGCGACGGCGCGCAGCGCGTCGAGCAGCGCGCCCACGTTCGGCTGGTCGTCCACGACGCGCCCCTCGGATCGCGGCCCGGCGGCCGCACGACGCTTGGTCGGCATCAGCGCGGGCTCCCCGCGCGCCGCACCGGGTGGTTCCGGTCGGTCGTTCTCGTGCGCAAGGCGCCTCCGCACCGCGTGGTGTGTCGTCCGCGTGCCCCGCCCCGCCCCTCCGCCCATGCCGCCCCCTGGCCGCAGTCCCTCACGATTCCCATCGCTAGTAACGCGCCAGCGCCCCTACCGCTGCGCCGCCCGCCCCGTGTTCGTGTACCCGATGCCCCGCCCCGCCCCCGCCCTCGCCCTCCGCGCCGGCCCCGAGGCGCTCGCGCTCCTCCGCGAGCGCGGGCTGCGCGCCGACGACGTCGACGTGCTGCCGGGCGCCTCGGGGGGCGCGAAGTGGCTCGCGCTGGCGGGGCTCGACCGCTTCCTGTTCGGGGAGTTCCTGCGCGCGCCGCGCGACCGCCCCCTGCACTGCATCGGCTCGTCGATCGGCTCCTGGCGGATGGCGTGCCTCGCCCAGCGCGACCCGGTGGCCGCCCTCGCGCGCGGGCACCACGCCTACGTGCACGAGCAGCGCTACTCGCCGCGCCCGTCGACGCGCGAGGTGACCGACGTCCTCACGCGCGCCCTCGACCTGCTGCTCGGCCCCGCCGGCGTCGACGAGATCCTCGCCCACCCGTGGGCGCGGCTGCACGTGATCACCGCCGAGGGGCGCGGGCTGGCGGCCAGCGAGCGGCGGCTGCTGCTCACCGCGGGGCTCGCGCTGGCCGCCGCCGGCAACCTGGTGGCGCGCCGCACGCTGGCCCTGCAGATGCGCCGCTGCATCTTCCACACGGCCGGCGACACGACGCCGTTCGCGCACCTCGCCGACCTGCCGACGACGCACGTCCGGCTGACGCGCGACAACCTGCGCGCCGCGCTGCTGGCGTCGGGGTCGATCCCGCTCCTGCTCGACGGGGTGAAGGTCCCGGGGACGCCCGGCGGCGTGTACTGGGACGGCGGGGTGCTCGACTACCACCTCGACCTCGACTTCGGGCCGGGGGCGGGGCTCGTGCTCTACCCGCACTTCTACGCGCACGTCGTCCCCGGCTGGTTCGACAAGGGGCTGCGCTGGCGGCGGGCGCGCGGCGCGAACTTCCGCCGCGCGCTGCTGGTCGCGCCGTCGGACGCCTTCGTCGCGTCGCTCCCGGGGGGCAAGATCCCCGACCGGCGCGACTTCCACGCGTTCCCCGAGGCCGAGCGCATCCGGCGCTGGCAGGCGACGGTCGACGCCAGCGCGCGGCTGGGCGACGAGCTGCGCGAGCTGCTGGCCACCGGGCGCCTCGTCGACGCCGTGCGCCCCTGGTAGCCGCCGCCGCGCGGAGCGGCCTGGAGCGGACGCGGCTCGTCCCGCCCCGCTGGCGCGCGCGCGGTACGCGCGCCACACTCCCGGGTTCACCTCCGCGCGGCGCCGATTCCCAGCGTCGCGCCCGGCACCTTCGCGCGTCCGCCGTGATGTCGATCCGCCGCTGGGCCCCCGTCCTCCTCGCCGCGACCGCCGCCTGCGCGCCCGCGCGCGGCCCCGTCACCCCGGCGCCCGAGCCCGCGCCCGTCCCGGCGCCGGCGCAGCCGACAAGTCGGATCGTAGCCATGTCGTTCTGTGAGGCAAGGA
>NZ_JARGEK010000578.1 GCF_029211165.1 Roseisolibacter sp. H3M3-2 | reverse complement strand
AGCGCGCCGTCCGCCCCGCTCCCGAACGCCGCCGCGTCGGCCGCCGCGGCCGCCGGCGCGGCGGGGAGGGCGTCCGGGCCGCTCAGCCGGAACGTCGCCGGCGACATGGGGCCGAAGAGGAGCGCGCGCGCGAGCGCGGGCCACGCGCGCGGGTCGGGCTCGACCCCCGCCGCGCGCGCGAACAGCCGCGCCGCGACCTGCATCGGCACGCCGTGCGGCGGCGCCGCCTCCAGCCGCGCCGCCATCGCCTCGCGCGTCGGCAGCGCGACGCGCCCGCTCCACGCGTAGGCGATCCAGCGCGCCTGCAGCTCGAGCGTCGGGAGGTGCGGGCCGACCTGCTCGAACTGGCCGAGGAACGCGAGCCCCGGGAGATCGGGGTGGAGGGTGAGGGCGTGTAGCGCCGGGGGCGTGCCCAGCACCGCGCGCACGTCGGGGCCGAGGTAGGAGAGGTCGGGCGCGTAGCCCGTGCCGAGCACGATGGCGTCGAACGCCTCCGCGGTGCCGTCCGCGAAGTGCACGGTGGCGCCGTCGACGCGCGCGATCCACGGCCGCGGCGCGATCCGCCCCTCCGCGACCAGCGGCAGGTAGTGCTGCGACAGCGTGAGGCCGGCGGCGAACAGGTCGTCGGCCGGCGCCGGCGCTCCGAGCTGCTCGGGGCGCCCGCTCGTCGCGACGACCAGCGCCTTGAGCGCGGCCGCCGACGCGGCGGGCGGGAAGGTCTCGCCGGCGAGCGCGGCGAAGCGCGTGAACGCGACGTGGTCGGCGGGGACGCCGGCGAGCAGCTTCTGCATCACGTAGCGCTGCCGCCGGCTCGCCAGCGCCACGCGCTCGGCGCCCTGCACCGCGAGCTCGCTCGCGATCTCGAGCGCGCTGATCCCGCCCCCCGCGACGAGCACGCGCAGCCCGCGGAACGCCGCCGCGCCGCGGTACGCCGCCGCGTGCGTCACGCCGCCGCGCCCGGCGAACCCGTCCAACCCGTCCACCGCGGGGACCGCCGGGCGCCCGCACCACCCCGAGGCGACGACGACGCGCGCGAACGTCTCCGTCATCCCGACGCCGTCGGCGCCGCGCGCGCGCACCCGCCACGCGCCGGCGTCGCGCGCGACCGACTCGACGCGCGTGCCGAAGCGCGCGTCGCTCAGCAGCTCGAAGCGCTCGGCGTAGCGCGCGAGGTACGCGCCCACCTGCTCGGCGGTCGGGTACACTGCGGTGCCCGGCGGGTACGCGAGCTCGCCGAACGCGGTCATGACGCGGCTCGAGTTCGTGCGCATCCCCGGCCAGACCTTGCTGTGCGGCGCGCCGACGCGCCACTGGCCGCCGACGCCGTCGGCCTGGTCGAACAGCGTGGGGAGGAAGCCGGCCTGCCGGAGGTAGCGCGCGGCGGCCAGCCCGCCGGGGCCGGCGCCGACGACGGCGACGCGATGATCGTGGGACACGGAAGCGACGGGATCGGGTGACGGCGCGCGCGCCGCCCCGGTGCGGACGGTCGTCGACGCGCGAACACACCCAACCTGCCGCGCGCCGCCCCGCCGTCGCTTGAACGCCCGCGGCGTCCTCGCGTGGCCGCGGTCGCGCGCTACGCGCCGACCACCGACGTCGCGCCCACGGTGCCGAGCGGCGTCGGGCGCTCCTGCGCGACGACGCCGCCCTCGGGGCGCCGCGCGACCGGCGCGGCGAGCGCCTCGCGGCGGTACCCCGACGGCGTGACGCCCATGACGCGGACGAACTCGCGCGTCATGTGCGCGTGGTCGGAGTAGCCCAGCCCGTGCGCGAGCTCCGACAGCGAGCGCGCGCGCTCCGGCGTGTCGCGCTCCAGCGCCCGCGCCACCGCGCCCACGCGCCGCAGGCGCGCGTAGCTGCGCGGCGCGAGCCCGATCTGCTCGGCGAACAGCCGCTCCAGCGTGCGGCGGCTCACCGCGACCTCGCGGCAGAGCCGCGCCGTCGCCGGCGCGTCCGCCGCCGTGCCGTCGAGCAGGTGCAGCGCGCCGCGCACGCGCGGGTCCGCGCCGTCG
>NZ_JARGEK010000577.1 GCF_029211165.1 Roseisolibacter sp. H3M3-2 | reverse complement strand
GGAGCCCCCGTCGCGTCACGGGCCGAGCGCCGGGCGCCGAGCGCCGAGCGCCGAGCGCACTATCGCGCTCGGCGCTCGGCGCCCGGCGCTCGGCCGGTCACGCGACGGGGGCTCCGCCGGGCGATGAGCTGTCCCCGACACGGAGCCCCCTCGACGCTCGACGCTCGCCGCTCCCCGCCCTACCGATGCCCCTCCTTCTTCCTCGGCTGCTCATTGTGATTCAGCTCCACGGGGCTCTCCGCCTGCCCCTGCCGGGCGTGCGAGCGCCAGCCGTGGCGGTCGTCGTCGTTCGGGGACGGCATCGCGCTCATCCCGCTGCGGGTGTCGCGCCCGAGGTCGGACATCCCCTCCCCGCCCGAGCCGCCGCGCTGGTTGTCGCGCCGCAGGTCGTCGTCGTAGGCGTCGTTCCGGTCGCCGCGGTGGCGCGTGCGGTCGTTACCCTCGGGGCCGGTCGGGTCGGCGTCGGTACCGCGGGCGTGGTTCCCCACGTTCTCGCGCGCGTCCCCCCGCGCCTCGCCGCGCGAGTCGCTGCGGACGTCGTTCCGCCCCTCGGGGCCGATCGGGTCGCGGGCGTCGTCGTTGTCGCGGTACCGGTCGCGGCTGGCGTCGTCGCGGTTGGCCATCGTCGCTCCTCCTCGTCGTGAGTGGAGCGGCTCTCGGGGCAGCGCACGTGCCAGTTCGTCCCCTCCGCGACGGGTGGCGCCGTCCTCGATCGAGGACGATCGGTCGCAAACAGGCGGTGCGCGCGATACGACCCAACCGTAACGGCAGAGGCGACTTGGATGCGGTGCCGCCGAGTCCGGTCGGGCGCTTGCCACGGTGACGCGCACCGAGCCGCCCGGCATCCCGCCGCCGCGGCCTGCACGCCATACGTCCGCCGCCATGCTCCGCACCGTCCGCCGCGCCGCCGTCCGCGCCGCGCTCCTCCTCGCCGTCGCCGCCTGCGCCGAGTCGGCGCCGTCCACGCAGCCCGTCCCCGTCGACCCGACGCCGCGCGAGGTCACCCAGGTCGACATCGTCGCCGTCGGCGACGCGCCCCTGCTCGTGCAGGGAAGCCAACAGCTGCAGGCCCGCCTCCGCGCCGCCGACGGGCGCGAGCTGGACGCGCCGGTCGCATGGGCGAGCAGCGACCCGGCCGTCGTCGGGGTGACGCCGCAGGGCGTCGTGTTCGGCGTCGCCGTGGGCGAGGCGGTGGTCAGCGCCACCGCCGGCCGCGGGCGCGCCGAGCGGCGCGTGGTCGTCGCGCCGCCGTCGGTGACCGCGCTGCGGCTGTCGCACGTCGAGGTGACCCTCGCGGCCGGCGAGACGCACGCCTTCGCCGCGGTGGCGCTGGCCGCCGACGGGCGCGTGCTCGACGACCGCCCCGTCGTCTTCCGCGGCTCCGACGACGCGACGCTGGCCGTCGCGTTCGACGGGCGCGTGCGCGGCCTGCGCCCCGGCACCGCGCAGCTGATCGCCGAGGTCGATGGGGTGCGCGCGACCGCGCGCGTCACCGTCACCGCCGGCCCGCTCGGCGACGCGCCGAGCCGCTGGTCGCTGCGCGTGGCCGCGCTCGCGGGCGCCGGCGTGCGCTGCACGCTCGACGGGATCGCCTTCCGCGTCGCGCAGTCGGGCGACCGCGTGGAGGGCGAGTTCTCCCCCGGCGGCCGCGTCGCGTGCGCGCCGGTGCCGGGCGCCGAGCCGCCCTTCCTCACGCCGACCGCGCCGCACGGCCCGATCACCGGCACGATCGTCGGCCGCGAGGTGCGCCTCTACGCGACGCTCTCCCGCTGGACGTTCGTCGGCACCCTGTCGGCCGACGGCCGCACCCTCGAGGGCACCGCGTGGCACGTGGGCGAGCCGCACGTCGCGGCGTCGGGGGCGACGACCGCGCGGCGGTACGAGGGGGCGTTCGTGGCGGGGAGATGAGTGCGTGAGCGTCGAGCGTCGAGCGTCGAGCGTCGAGCGGACGCCGTGTCGGGGACGGTTCATCGCTCGACGGAGCCCCCGTCGCGTGACGGGCCGAGCGCCGGGCGCCGAGCGCCGTGTGAGATAGT
>NZ_JARGEK010000576.1 GCF_029211165.1 Roseisolibacter sp. H3M3-2 | reverse complement strand
GGGGCTGCGCGGCGACCTGCGCGCCGCCGACGCCGAGCTGTCGCGGCGGAGCGCCGAGCAGGGGCTGCTCGCCGCCGTCGTGCCGCGCCTGACCGACGACGCGTGGTACCTGCAGGTCGCGCGTCCCGTCGTGCGCGGGCGCGAGGCCGTGCGCACCATGCTCGCGACGACGGACGCCGCGACCGGGGCGACGCGCTTCGCCTGGCGCGCCGTGCGCGCCGACGTCTCGTCCGACGGGCGGCTCGGCTACACGTGGGGGTACGGGCAGGTGGGCGAGCCGGCGACGAGCCGCCACGGGTACATCGTCATGTGGCGCCGCGCGTCGACGGCGGAGTCGTGGTCGGTCGCCGCGTTCCTCCGCAACAACGCGGGCGCGAACCTCGCCGCCGCGCCCGCGGGCTTCGGCACGCCCGACGAGCGGCACGCGCGCTACCTCCCGAAGTCCGACACCGCCGCGCTGGCGCGCGAGATCACGGCGCGCGACCTCGCCTTCTCGGCGCTGTCGGCGGCGCGCGGGCTGGCGACCGGCTTCTCGACCTTCGCCGCGCCCGACGGCGCGCTGCTCGCCGGCGTCTTCGGCCCCGACGCGATCCGCGCCGCGCAGTCGCCGACGCCGCCGGGCCCCGGCTCCGGGTGGGCGCCCGTCGGCGCGGAGGTCGCCGCCTCGGGGGACCTCGGCTTCACCGTCGGCAACGCCACGTTCCACCCGGCCGGCGGCGGCGCGCCCGCGTACTCCAAGTACCTCAGCATCTGGAAGCGGCAGCCGGACGGCGCGTGGCTGTACGTGATGGACGGCGGCAGCGCGCGCCCCGCCGGCTGACGCCGCGACGCGTAGATTGGCGGCATGAAGACCCAGTACTTCACCGCCGCCAGTCTCGACGGCTTCATCGCCGGCCCCGGCGACGACCTCTCCTGGCTCTTCCCGCTCGGGAACATCGAGGACACCGCGTACCCCGCGTTCTTCCGCGACGTGGGCGCGCTCGCGATGGGCTCCGCCACCTACGAGTGGATGCTGCGGCACCTGCTCGGCCCCGGGGCGACGCACCCGCAGCCGTGGCCGTACGCGCAGCCCACGTGGGTGTTCACCACGCGCGACCTGCCCGGCGTGCCGGGCGCCGACGTCCGCTTCGCGCGCGGCGACGTGCGCCCGGTGCACGCCGAGATGCGCGCCGCCGCCGGCGGGAAGAACCTCTGGATCGTCGGCGGCGGGGAGCTGGTCGGGCGGTTCCACGACGCGGGGCTCCTCGACGAGATCCTCGTGCAGGTCGGCTCGGTCACGCTCGGCGCGGGCAAGCCGCTGCTCCCGCGCGCCATCACGCAGCCGCCGCTCACGCTGCTGTCGGTGCGTCAGGTGGGGACCGGGTTCGCGGAGCTGCACTACGCGGTGCCGCGCGCGGGGGCGGCGCCGTGACGGCGCGGCACATCGTCCCGCTCCCCGGCTACGCGCCGACGATCGGGCGGCTGGTCGGGATGCTGACGTACGCGCGGCACACGCTGCTGTCCACCGTCGACGGGCTGACGACCGCGGAGCTGGACCACCTCCACGACGCCGACGCGAACTCGATCGGCGCGCTGCTCGCGCACGCGGCGGCGGTGGAGTGGTGGTACCAGGTGCTGACGTTCGAGGGGCGCCGCGCGACCGCCGAGGAGGAGGCGCCGCGGCTCCCCGCCCTCGACCTCGGCGAGCCGGGGCGGCGCGCGGTGCGCGGGCGGCCGCTCGCCGAGCGCCTCGACGAGCTGGCGGCGGTGCGCGCGACGACGCTGGCCGCGCTGGCCGAGCGCGACGACGCGTGGCTGGAGGCGCCGCTCGCCGCCGACCCGACGATGAACGCGCACTGGGCGTGGTTCCACGTCGCCGAGGACGAGATCAGCCACCGCGGCCAGATCCTGTGGCTGCGCAAGCGCCTCCCCGCGCGCCCGGCGTGACGCGCCGCGCGCCGGTCGTCTGCCTCGAGGGGCCGAGCGCGGTCGGCAAGACCACGCTCGCGGCGGCGCTCGCGCGCGGGGGCGCGGCGGCGGTGGTGCCGGAGCTCGACGCGAC
>NZ_JARGEK010000575.1 GCF_029211165.1 Roseisolibacter sp. H3M3-2 | reverse complement strand
CGCCGCCGCCGTGTCGCCCGCCGCCCGCAGCGAGTCGGCGACGCGCGTCAGCGAGTCGGCGCGCGCGACGAGGCGGCGGGTCGCCGAGTCCTCGCGCAGGCGCACCGCGGCGGCGGACGTGTCGGCGCGGCGCGCGCGCGTGCGGTCGTTGTCGCCGATCATCACCGTGACCGACCCCGACGCCGTCGAGTCGTCGGCGGCCAGCCCCAGCTCCGCCGGCGTCGGGATGCGCGGCACGTTCAGCGTGCCGTTGACGTCGTTGTAGCGGTAGCTCTCCTCGAAGCGCACCGGGACGCGCATGAACCCCGCCTGCGCCTCCCCCTCGGCGACGTTCATCTTGGGGAGCCAGAAGCGCTGCTCGTAGAGCCCGTACTCGACGGTGATGGCGGAGATGTTGGCGCGCATCGGGCTGAGCATCCCCTTCACCCACTTGGGGACCTCGTCGTCGTCCCCGTCGCGCTTCGCCTCCTCGTCCGCCACTTTCCAGATGTCCATGTCGGCGGCCATGCGGTACGCGGCACGCACCAGGCTCCCGCGGTCGGCGTCGAACCAGAAGGAGCCGACGAAGGCGCGCCACTCGGGCTTGCGGGCGGTGATGCGCAGCTCGCGCAGCGCGATGCGGCGCCCGTCGGGGAGGGAGATGCTCACCGCGTCGCCGGTGGCGTAGCGGTAGTACGCCTCGGCGCCCGCGGCCAGCGGGTGCAGCATGTCGTTCTCGTTCACCTCCGCCTTGGCGACCCCCATGTCCCCGGAGGGCATCCAGAGCGTCTCGCGCCCCGGGAAGTACGGCACCGAGGTCAGGTCGTCGGCGTCGACGTCGAGGTCCGCCTCCTTGATGGCGGGCATGACCGCGCGGCGGCCGGTCGGCTCGACCCACACGCCGTTGTCGCGCGACCAGCGCACGCGGGCCGCCCCCTCGCTGCGGAACAGCAGCCGCTCGCGCCCCAGCCGCCGCACGCCGATGCCGACCGAGAGCCGCTGGTAGGTCTTCGCGTCGTAGGCGCGGAGTGCCGAGTCCTGGGCCAGGCGGGCGACGCGGGCGCGCTCGAGCAGGGTGCGGGCGCTCGCGTCGGCGAAGGCGGTGCGCTCCAGCTCGGGGGTCACCGGCTGGCGGCGGACCTTCCGGCGCTCGCGCCCCATCTCCTCGGCGATGGCGCGGCACTCGTCCTCGCCCCGGCAGTCGGTGAGGCGTCGGCGGGCGCCGGTGTCGGCGGGGGCGGACGCGGCGGGGGGCTGCGCGACGGCGAGCGCCGGCAGCAGGAGGGCGAACGGAAGGAATCGCATCGGGAGGCGGGGGGCTCGAGCCGCCCCCCCGTACGCGACCGTTCCGCCCCCGGTTTCCGCCCCGCCGCGCGGCCGGAGAGGGCGCCGAGCGTTGTCGGACGCCGCGCCGTATGCCATCGTAGCGCGTCCGGCGTCCGCCGGGCGCGACCCCTCGCCGACCCGCCCATGAAGTCCCCGACCCGCTACGCGGCCCCCGCGCTGCTGGCGACCCTGCTCGCCCCTCCCCTGCTCGCCCAGAACGCGGCCGCCGCCGCGCCGGCCGGCGGCACCGCCCCGGCCGGCGGCGCGCCGGCCAGCGCCCGCCGCGACTTCGCCCCGGCCGACCTGAAGGGGTGGAAGACGGTCCGCAACGCCCAGCTCTCCAACGACGGGCGCTGGTTCGCCTACCAGTTCGCCCCCAACGAGGGGGACGCCGAGGTCGTGCTCCGGTCGGTGGCCGACGGCAAGGAGACGCGCATCCCGATCGGCGAGGCGCCGGCCCAGCAGGGCGGCCCCTTCGGCGGCGCGGCGGCGGCGAGCCCCGTCCTGTTCAGCGGCGACGGGCAGTGGCTGGCGGTCACGGTCTACCCGAAGCAGGCCGACGCGCGCCGGCTGCGCCGCGAGCGCCGCCAGCCGGCCAACAAGGTCGTGCTGGTGCGCACCGCGACCGGCGAGCAGCGCGAGTTCGACCGCATCCGCCGCGTGGCGTTCGCCGGCGAGCGGCCGACGCACGTCGTGCTGCAGGCGTACCCCGCCGAGGGCGCGGCCCCGGCGCCGGCCGCCGCGGCGGCG
>NZ_JARGEK010000574.1 GCF_029211165.1 Roseisolibacter sp. H3M3-2 | reverse complement strand
GACTCGCTCGACGCGGCGTTCGCCGCGGTGCGCGCCGCGCTCGACGTGCGGCGCCCCGGGGCGCTCCTCGCGCCGCTGCGGCGCGCCCGCCGCCTGCGCGACGCCGTGTGCCCGTGCGAGGAGACCGACGCCCTGTCGCGCGACCTCGCCACGACGCGCCAGGACGCCGTGCGGCGCCTGCACCACGCGGTGCTGCTGGCCGCCGGCGTGGAGCTCGACGCGACCGCGGCGCGCGAGCGCCTCGTCGTCGGCCGGCCGGCGCCCGTGACCGTGACCGTGTACAACCGCGGCACGCGCCCGGTCGAGGTGCGCACGCTGCAGGTCGAGGGGCTGGAGTCGGCGCCCGACCTGCTCGCCGGGGGCGCGCCGCTGGTGCTCGCGCCGGGGACGTCCGCCTCGCGCACCGGGAGCATCACGCCGGTCGAGCCGACGCGCCCGCGGTGGCGGCCGGTGCCGCGCGCGAGCGACGTGTTCGCGGTCGGCGGCGGCGCGGCGACGCGCAAGGAGTGGCGCTACGCCGGCGCGGCCGACGTCATCGCCGACGTGCGCGGCGACGGCGCGCGCGCGGTGGCCGAGGCGCCGCTCGTGTACCGCAGCGTCGACCCGGTGCGCGGCGAGGTCGCGCGCCCGGCGGCCGCGGTGCCGGCCGTCTCGGTGGGCTTCGACCGCACCGTCGAGTACGCGCGCGCCGAGCTGACGCTGGAGCGCACGCTGCTCGTCCGCGTGCGCTCCGCCGACACCACCGCGCGCCGCGTGACCGTGCGCCTGACGCTCCCCGACGGCGTGCGCGCCGACAGCGCCGCGCGCACCGTCACCCTCGGCGGCGCGGAGACGCCGACGGCGGTCGCGTTCCGGCTGCGCGGCACGCTGCGCCCGGGCGCCCACGTGGTGCGCGCCGAGGCGGAGAGCGAGGGGGCGCGGTTCGCGGAGGGGTACCAGACCGTCGACTACGAGCACGTGCGCCCGCAGCGGCTCTACCGGCCGGCGGCGCTGACGCTGCAGGCGGTGGACGTCGCGCTGCCGGCGCGGGCGCGCGTCGCCTACGTCCCCGGCGTCGGCGACAACGTCGCGCCGATGCTCGCGCAGCTGGGTCTCGACGTGACCGTGCTCGACCCGGCCGCGGTGGGGGAGGCCGACCTGTCGCGCTTCACGAGCATCGTCGTCGGGCCGCGCGCGTACGAGGCGAGCGACGCGCTGGCGGCGCAGAACGCGCGGCTGCTCGACTGGGCGCGCGCGGGGGGCACGCTGGTCGTGCAGTTCGGGACGTACGAGTACCTGCGCCCCGGGATCGTGCCGTACCCGATCACCCTCGACCGCCCGGTGCGCCGCGTGACGATCGAGGAGGCGCCGGTGACGCCGCTCTCGCCGGCGCCGCGCGTGCTCACCACGCCGAACCGCATCGGCCCCGCCGACTGGGAGGGGTGGGTGCAGGAGCGCGCGACCTACGTGCCGACGACGTGGGACGCCGCGTTCCGGCCGGCGGTCGAGTCGCACGACCCCGGGGAGCCCGAGAGCCGCGGCGCGCTGCTCGTCGCCCCGCTCGGGCGCGGCACCTACGTGTACGCCACGCTCGCGCTCTTCCGGCAGCTGCCGGCCGGCAACCCGGGCGCCGCGCGCCTCTTCGTGAACCTCCTCGACGCGCGCGCCGCCGCGCCGTGAGCGCGTCGTCGCTGGAGCTGCGCGCGCTGGCGCGCCGCCACGCCGACGCCGCGCGCCCGGCGCTCGACGGGGTGTCGCTGGCGCTGCTGGCGCGCGGGCTGCTGGCGCTGGTCGGCCCGTCGGGGGCGGGGAAGACGACCACGCTGCGCCTCGCCGCCGGCTACGAGCGCCCCGACGCCGGCGCCGTGCTGCTCGACGGCGCCGACATCACCGACCTCCCCGCCGAGCGGCGCGGCTTCGGCGTCGTGTTCCAGCACCACGCGCTCTTCCCGCACCTGTCGGTGCGCGACAACGTCGCCTTCGGGCTGGGGGCGCGCCGGGTGCGCCGCGCCGAGCGCGCCGCGCCCGCCGACGACGCGCTGGTGGCGCTCGGGCTCGCGGGGACCGGCGCGCGCGGCGTG
>NZ_JARGEK010000573.1 GCF_029211165.1 Roseisolibacter sp. H3M3-2 | reverse complement strand
CGCGGCGGCCGCCGCCGCGGCCGCCGACGGCGCGGCGCCGTTCGCCCCCGCGCGCCGCATCGCGTCCGCCGCCTCCTGCAGCTGCCGCGCGGAGCGCTGCAGCTCCGGCGACTCGGTCTCGCGCGACAGCCGCTCCAGCGTGCGCGCCAGCTGCTCGGCCTCCTGCGCCAGCTGCCGCTGCTGGTCGCCGGTGCCGCCCGCGTTGGCGTTCTGCTGCTGCTGTCCCTGCTGCCCCTGCTGGCCGCCCTGCGACTGGCCCGACGACGACCCCTGACCGCCCCCGCCGCCGCCCTGCGACGACTGCTGGCCGAGCCGCTGGCGCATCGCCTCGGCCTCGCGCCGCATGCGCTCCGACTCGCGCTGCTGCCGCGCCGCCAGCTCCTTCAGCCGCTCCAGCGTGCGGTCGACCTCGCGCTGCGCACTCTGGCGCTGCGCGTCGGAGCGCTGCACGCTCTCGTACTGGTTGCGCAGCCGGTCGCTCTGCAGGCCGAACAGGTCGGCCAGCTCCTCGGGGCTCCGCTCGCCGCCCCCGCCGCCGCCCCCGCCGCCCTGCTGGTCGAGGCTCACCTGCACGTCGCGCAGCGCGGCCTCGGCGCGCTGCAGCTGCTGCAGCGCGCGCTGCTCCGGCGACAGCGCCTCCGTCGCCTCGCGCTTGCCGAGCCGCTCCTCCGCCTCGCGCATCGCCTGCGCGGCCAGCGGGAGCGCGGCCGCGATCTCCTGCACCGCCGAGTCGGGGAGCTGCCCGCCGCGCTGCCGCACGCGCTCGGCCAGCGCCTCCGTCTGCTCGCGGAGCCGCCCCTGCGCCAGCGCCAGCGTGGCCAGGTCCTCGCGCCGCTGCCGCGCGCCGGCCGCCGTCGGCGCCGCGGTGTCGCGCGTCAGCTTGAACGTCGCCGCGACGATCTCGCGCTGCCGGTCGGAGAGCGCGCTCGGGCTCTCCCCCCGCTCCTCGCCGCCGCCGCCCCCGCCCCCGCCCTGCTCCGCCTGGCGGTACGCGCGGTCGAACGGGCGCACGCGCAGGAAGTAGATGTCGCTCGTCGCCTGGTGCGCGCCGCTCACCGCGTCGTTGTCGCGCGCCCGGGCGTAGTACGAGATGACGTCGCCCGGCTTGAGCGGCAGCTCCTCGAGGAAGAACGTGTGCCCCGCGGTGACGTTCGGCGTGCGCCGCGTCGTGCCGTCGTGCAGCACGACCGTCCTCTCCGGGCCCCCGTTCACCGAGTACGCCAGCTCGACGCGCGACACGCCGTAGTCGTCGTCCGCCTCGACCGACGCGAACACCTCCTCCAGCCGCGTCGCCTGCATGTCGCGCCCCGGCTCCGCGATCGTGATCGTCGGCGCGCGGTCCGGCAGCACGTCGATCACGTAGTCGAGCGACCCCGGCACCGCGGTCCCCTGCTCGTCCTCCAGCTCGACGCGGTAGAACCCGGGCTTGTCCACGCGCAGCGTGCCGACCAGCGCGCCCGTGCTGTCGAGCGCGAGCGGCACCGCCGCCCCGCCCTCCACCACCAGCCGCCCGCCGCGCACCGGCATCGTGGGCGTGGCGCGCACCCGCACCAGCGTCCCGCGCGGCGCGGCGACGTCGCCGCCGTCCTCGATCTCCACCGCCTCCAACCCGGTGTACGCGGGATAGCGCAGCCCGAGCGCGAGCGTGCGCACCGTCGGCCGGTCGACCACGCGGATCGCGTGCGCCGACGAGCGGATCCCGTCCGACTCCACCATGTACTGCGCCGCCGAGTCGAGGTCGAACAGGCGCGCCACGAACACCCCGGGCCGCGCCCCCGGCGTCATCGGCACCGGCGAGAACGTCGCCGCGCTCCCGCGCCGCACCAGCAGCGCCGCCCCCTCGGCCTGGAAGCCGCGCAGCGTCGCCTCGATCTGCACGTCGGCGCCGCGCGCGACGGTCACGTCTCCCGGCTTGACCATCACAGCCAGCACCGTCGCCGCCTCGGCCGACGCGTCCCCCCACGGCCAGAACACGAGCCGCGCCCCCGACCGCACGAACGCGGGCCCGAGCGCGACCAGCGCCGCGGCGACCGCGAGCGCCCCCGCCGCCGCCGCGGCGCCGAAGCC
>NZ_JARGEK010000572.1 GCF_029211165.1 Roseisolibacter sp. H3M3-2 | reverse complement strand
GCCGGCGCGCCCGCGCGCGTCCCCCGCCGGCCGCGCGCGCCTCCGCCGGCGGCGCCGCGGTCACGAGCGCCGCCCCCAGCCGGTGCAGGTAGAGCACCGAGAGCAGCACCCACACCGCGAGCGCGCGCCGCCACGACGCCAGCTCGGTCCCCTCGCCGCGCAGGATCACCGTCCAGACGAGCGTGTTGGCGAGGATCACCAGCTGCGCCCGCAGCAGCTTGTACGCGACCAGCCCGCGCCGCGTCACCGGCGCCGGGAAGAGCAGGTGCACCTCGGCGGGGGAGAAGGTCAGCGCGCGCGGGTCGGCGCCGGCCAGCCACCACCGCACGGCGAGCGCGGTCAGCCCGAGCGCGGCCAGCCGCGGCGCCCACGCGTCGCCGAGCAGAACCGCCGCGCCGCCGTCGTTGGCGGGGCGCACGAGGAACCACCAGACGTAGGCGCCCCCCGCCACCACCGCCGCCACCGTGCGCGGCGAGCGCGCGCGCCGCAGCTGCACGCGCACGCGGTTGCGCAGCGACGCCGCGCTCAGGTACAGGACCGCCGGCAGCAGCACGCTTGGCGCGTCAGCCGCGCGTCGCGCCCGCCGCCGGCGCCGCGTCGGCGTCGTCGGTGGTGAGCGCGACGAACACGTCCTCCAGCGACAGCCCCGCCAGCGCCGGCCGCTCGGCGACGATCTCCGCCATCGTCCCCTGCGCCACCGCCCGCCCGCGGTGCACGACCAGCAGCCGCGTGCACAGCTCCTCGACCAGGTGCAGCAGGTGCGACGACAGCACCACCGCGCTGCCGGCGTGCGCGCGGGCGCGGATGGTCGCCTTCATGCGCCGGATCCCCGCCGGGTCGAGCCCCGTCAGCGGCTCGTCGAGCAGGAGCACGCGCGGGTCGTGCAGCAGCGCGCAGGCGATGGCCAGCTTCTGCCGCATCCCGCGCGACAGCTCGCCGGGGAGCGCGCCGCGCTTGTGCGCGAGCTCCAGCTCGTCGAGCAGCGGCGGGATGCGCTCGGCGGCGTCGGCCACGCCGTAGAGCCGCGCGACGAAGCGCAGGTGCTCGTCGACGGTCAGGTAGTCGAAGAGCGCCGGCTCGTCGGGGACGAAGGCCAGCGCCCGCTTCGCGCGCACCGGGTCGTCGCGCAGGTCCACCCCGGCCACCCGCACCCGCCCCGCGCTCGGCGTCACGATCCCCGCCAGCGAGCGCAGCGTCGTCGTCTTCCCCGCGCCGTTGGGCCCGACCAGCCCCAGCACCTCCCCCGGCGCGACGGCGAACGAGAGGGCGCGCACGGCGACCTGGCCGTCGTAGGTCTTGCGGAGCTGGTCGACTTCTAACAGCACGAGACGGCGTGGTCGGGTAAGGCGTGGTCCGATGGGGCGTGGTCCGGCACGGCGTGAAGCTACATCCCTCGTGGGCAGTCCACGCCTTCCCGGGCCACGCCGTTCCTGACCACGCAGTGCCGGACCACGCAGTCCCAGACCACGCCGTATCAGAGCGTGACCGCGTCCCGCAGCGTGATCGTCACCGGCGCCCCCGCCGGCAGACACGTCTCGTGCTTCTTCGTCATCTGCCCCGCCGCCGCCCCCGCGGCCGCGCCGCCGGCGGCGCCGATGACGGTCGAGCGCGTGTCGCGGCCCAGGATCTGGCCGAGGATGGCGCCGGCGATCGCGCCCTTGATCGCCTTCCCCTTGCTGTCGCCCGTCCCCTCGACGGTGCGCTTCTCCATCGCCGCCTCGCCGACCGCGACGTCGGCGACGATCGGGGTGTAGGTGCCGCGCAGCGAGACGCCGCGGGCGATCAGCTCGACCGTGCCGTCGCCGCCGACGCGCGCGACCTCGAGCACGACGCCGGTGCCGGCGGGGAGGAGCGCGCCGTCGGCGCCCGTCACGTCCGACGACAGGGTGGCCACCAGCCGGTCGCCGGGGGCGTTGCTCCCGGTGCAGAGGCGCGAGCCGGTCACCCCCGCCATCGTCACGCCGCGCCCGAGCGACGGCCCGGCGGCGCGGGCCGCCGGCAGCACCGGGGTGGGCTCGTCGGCCGCGGCGACGGCCGGCGCGACCGTCACCGGCTCCGGCGTCGCGACCGTGG
>NZ_JARGEK010000571.1 GCF_029211165.1 Roseisolibacter sp. H3M3-2 | reverse complement strand
CGGCGGGGTGGGCGCCTGCGGCGCGGGCTGCGCGACCACCGGATCGGCGGGCGTCGCGCGGCGCTCCGCCGCGCGCGCGCCCTCGCCGCTCACCGCGAAGATCCCGCCGCACACCGAGCAGCGCGCGCGCACCCCGGCGGGCGGCACCTTCGCCGGGTCCACGCGGAACACCGACCGGCAGTCCGGACACGTCACGTTCATGCGTCGTCTCCCAGGCGCGAGGTCGGCCCGGCGTCGTCCGTGCGCCGGTCCACGGCGAACAGCGAGCCCGGCTGCGCCTTCGCGTAGCTCTTCATCTCCGAAGCCATCCCGCTCATCTGCGAGGCATGCGTGAAGCGCCGCCGCTCGTTGGTGGCGACGCCGATCGACAGCGACATCAGCGGCACGCGGTGCAGCTGCCCGCGCCGGTCCTTCCCTAAGTAGTACCCCGCGCGCCGGTCGGCCTCGGAATACTGGTACGGCACTAGCAGCTCGAACGTCTCCACGATCGTCCCGCACGTCTCGCCCACGTGGTCCAGCGGCACCACGAACAGGAAGTCGTCGCCCCCGATGTGGCCGACGAACCCCGTCTCCCCGGCGACGCCCTTCACCACGTCGTGGAGGAGTCGCGCGACCACTCGGATGACGCGGTCCCCCTCGTTGTAGCCGTACCGGTCGTTGAATTCCTTGAAGTGGTCGAGGTCCGCGTAGCACGCCGCGAACGGCGCCCCGTCGGCGAGGCGCCGCGCGATGTCCGCCTCGATCTCGGGCGTCCCGGGGAGCCGCGTCGTCGGATGCACGCCGAGGTCGCGCGCCGAGCGGCGGAGCAGCGCGTCGAGCCGTGCCTCGACCTCCCACGCCGGCGCGTCGGCGCCCAGCACCTCGTCCGCGCCCGCCGTGAACGCCGCCGCGGCCGCCCCGGCGCCGTCGGCGGCGAGGGCGATCACCGGCACGATCCCGGTGAACGAGTCGGCCTTGATGCGGCGGCAGGTCTCGGCAGCCGCGCCGTCCGGCGCCCCGTCGCGCCAGTCCACGAGGAGCGCTGTCGGCCGGGTGCGCAGCGCCGCGTACAGCACCTCGTCCGCCGACGTCAGGCGCACCCTCCGCTCGAAGCGCCCGGCCCACGCGTCGAGCGTCGGCGGCAGCGCGTCGGCCCCGGGGGGCGCGAGCACCGCCAGCAGCGCCCCCGGACGCACGGACGCCGCCGCCTGCGCGAGGCGCGGCGGCGGCAGCGTGTCGAGGGGGGTCGCGGCGCTCACGAGCGGTCGGGGCGGGTCGGAGGTCGGCGCGGGCGCGTCGGTGGGCGATGAACGACGATCGGTCGAGAGCAGGGGAAACGCGAGCCCACGCGCCCCGGCGTCCTGCTCAGCGCCGCGGGCGGGCCAGCCCCGGCACCCGCGCCCACGGCACAGTCGCCGAGAACTCGGCCGGTCCCCCGGGGCCCAGCCGCCGCGCGCGCACCGTCACGAACGCGTCCACCAGGCTGAGGACGCGGTTGGCGATGACCACGCTCAGCGCGTTCCCCGCCGCCCGGTCCGAGCTGTTGCGGCGGGCGATCGCCAGCCGGTACTCGGCCAGCTGCGCCTGCCCGTTGCGCCAGCTCCACGCGAACGCGTCGGGATACGCCCGCTGCTGGTAGTACGCCAGCGCGCGCTGGTAGTCGGGGTCCGCGGCCGGCTTGTCGAGGCCGCCCATGTAGAGGTCCCGCGCCAGCGCCCAGATGTAGCCGTTGTAGGTGCTGTCCGCCGTCTCCGGGTCCACCGCCCCGCCGGGGACCGCGTCGAAGCGCCCGCTCCCGATGAAGTCGGGGTTCTCGAGCCGCTCGTAGTAGTCCCAGTCGCCCACCGGGCAGGGCGCCCGACACGGCTGCCGCGCCGTCGACGCCGCGATCCGGCGGTACTCGTCGCGCTGCCGCCGCGCGTCGCGCTTCGACTCGGCGTACTGCAGCCACGTGTACGCCTCGAGCGCCAGGTAGCCGGCGGCGCGCGTCTGCCGCATCGCCGCCTGCCCGCTCCCCGGGAGCACCGCCGACGCGAGAGGCGCCCACCACGGCGCGCCGCGCCGCCCGGTGTCGGCGACCGCCGCCGCGCCCGCGCGCGCC
>NZ_JARGEK010000570.1 GCF_029211165.1 Roseisolibacter sp. H3M3-2 | reverse complement strand
GTCGGCGCGGCGGCCGGCGCCGCCGCGCTCGCCCGCGACGCCAGCCGCCGCCCCTCGGGGCGCGCGCGCGACGGGCCGGTCGCCCCCTCCCCCGCGGCCAGCAGGTCGTCGACCGCGTCGGCCATCGCGTCGGCCGAGTCCCACCGCTGCGCGGGGTCCTTCTCCAGCGCGCGCTCGATCACCGCCGCCAGCCCGGGCGTCACGCGCTCGTTGCGCGTCGCGATCGGCGTCGGCTTCTCGGTGAGGTGCTTCATGAGGATCGTCGGCGCGCTGGTCGCGGTGACCGCGGGCTCGCCGGCGAACATCTCGTACGCCACGAGGCCGAGCGCGTAGACGTCGCTGCGCCCGTCGAGCTGGCGCTCCCCCGCCGCCTGCTCGGGGCTCATGTAGCGCGGCGACCCGAGGACGATCCCCATCCCCGTCAGCCGCCCGTCCCCCTCGTCCTGCGCCGCCAGCGCCTGCGCGACGCCGAAGTCGGTGAGCATCGCCCGCCCCGACTCGGCGTCGAGGAGGACGTTCTCGGGCTTCACGTCGCGGTGGACGACCCCCTGCGCGTGCGCGTAGCCGAGCGCGCGGGCGAGGTCGCGGAGCACCACCAGCGCCTCGGCGTCGTCGAAGCGGCCGTCGCGGGCGAGGCGGTCGCGCAGGCTCTCGCCGGGGACGTACTCCATCACGAAGTACAGCAGCCCCCCGGCCTCGCCCGCGGCGTGGACCGCGACGACGTGCGGGTGGCGCAGCCGGGCCACCGTGCGCGCCTCGGCGAGGAAGCGCTGCCGCACCGTCGGCGCGAGCGCGACGTCGGGGTTGACGACCTTGATCGCGACCGGGCGGTCGAGGGTGACGTCGCGCCCGACGTAGACGCTCCCCATCCCCCCCGCCCCCAGCAGCCGCTCGACGTCGAACCGGCCGGCGAGGGCCCGGCGCAGCTCGTCCAGCAGGTCCGGCGGCGCGGCGTCTGGGGCACGCTCGGCGTGCGGGCCGGAGGTGCCGCTGCTCATGCGGTCGAAGATGGGCGCCGTGACGCGGCGGCGCCAGCCGCATAGCTTCCGACCCACCCCCCACCGGAGCCCCCGATGGTCGGACTCGTCGTCCTGCTCGTCCTGCTCGCCCTCGCGCTCTCCCTCGTCGTCGCCGCGATCAAGATCGTGGGGCAGGCCGAGGTGATGGTCGTCGAGCGGCTGGGGCGGTTCCACCGCCTCGCCCCGTCGGGGCTCAACATCCTGATCCCGTTCTTCGAGCGCCCGCGCGCCATCGACGTGCGCTACCTCGAGGCGGACGTCGCGGGCGGCAAGAAGATGATCGCGCGCACCACGACGCGGATCGACCTGCGCGAGCAGGTACTCAACTTCCCGAGCCAGCCGGTCATCACCAAGGACAACGTCACGATCGACATCGACGCCGTCCTGTACTACCGCGTGGCCGAGCCGCAGAAGGCCACCTACGCGGTGCAGAACCTCCCGTACGCGCTGGAGACGCTGACCCGCACCACGCTGCGCAACATCGTGGGCGAGATGGAGCTCGACCAGACGCTCGCCAGCCGCGACATGATCAACCGCCGCATGCGCGAGGTGATCGAGGAGGCGGCGATCTCGTGGGGGGTGGACGTGACGCGCGTCGAGCTGCAGTCGATCGACCCGCCGCGCGACATCCAGCAGTCGATGGAGCTCGTCATGCGCGCCGAGCGCGAGCGCCGCGCCGCGGTCACCAACGCCGAGGCGAGCAAGCGGTCGCAGATCCTCGAGGCCGAGGGCGCGCGCGAGAGCCAGGTGCGCCGCGCCGAGGGCGAGCGCGAGGCGGCGGTGCTGCGCGCGCAGGGCAACGCCGAGGCGCGCCTGACGATGGCGGAGGCCGAGGCCGAGGCGATCCGCCGCATCGCCGCGTCGCTCCCCGAGGGGCAGGCGGCCAACTACCTGCTCGGCGTGAAGTACCTGGAGTCGCTGCCGTCGCTCGCGCAGGGGAAGGGCTCGACGATCTTCCTCCCCAGCGAGGCGGCGGGGGTGATGGGCGCGCTCGGCGGGCTGCGCCAGCTGCTCGGCGCCGCGGGGCCGGTCACGCCGGGGCCCGCGGCCGGCCCGCCGGCGGCGGAGCGCCCCGCGCCGCGCCTCGGC
>NZ_JARGEK010000057.1 GCF_029211165.1 Roseisolibacter sp. H3M3-2 | reverse complement strand
GTTCGCGCGCGCGCGGCGGCTGCTCGCCGACTCGGTCGGCCCGCGGCACTCGGCGCTCGGCACCGAGCGCGCGGCGGCGTGGGCGGCGCGCGGCGCGCGCGACGGCCCGGCGCTGCTGGCGCGGCGCACGTACGCGCGCGAGCTGGAGCTGTTCGAGGGGGCGCTGGCGCGGGAGGGCGGGGACCTGCGGCGCGCGGTGGCGCGCGTGATCGCGGTCGCGCGGGCGAAGCGGGAGGCGCCGTACGACACGCTGCGGGCGTGGGTGCGGGCTGCTCCGTAGGTCCCGCGCGATCGGCGAGCGGCGTCGCGTCCAGCGGAGTCCGACGTCTCGTGTAGGAATCGGATGAGACGGATCCGATCTGATCCGTCTCATCCGATTCCAGACGAGTGGTCGCGGCCCGCCAGCCGAGAGGGCGGCCGCCGACGACTCAGGTACTGAACTTCCCCCGCAGCAGCGCGCGCAGATCGAGCCCGACCGACGACGGCGGCGGTGGGGGCGCCGCCTCGGCGCCCGCGCTCCCGACCACCACCCGCTGCATCGTCGCCCGCACGCCGCGGTCGAGGAAGCGCGTGAGCTGGTCCATCGAGTAGTCCGCCCCGATGCGCGACGGGTAGGCGTTCATCGGGTAGACCACGTACAGGTCGCGCCGCGCGCGGGTGAGGGCGACGTACATGAGCCGCCGCTCCTCCTCGAGCTGGTCGGGGTCGCCCGCCGCGCGCGCGAGCGGGAACATCCCGTCGGCCGCCCAGATCAGGAAGACCGCGTCCCACTCCTTCCCCTTGGCGGAGTGCGCGGTGCTGAGCACCAGGGCGTCGTCCTCGCCGGTCGTCTCGCCCCCCGCGAGGTCCTGCGTCGCGCTCGGCGGCTCGAGCGCGAGCGCCGACAGGAACGCGGCGCGGTCGGGGTAGCCCGCGGCGATCGTCTGCAGCTGCTCCAGGTCGGCCAGGCGCGCCTCGGGGTTGTCGTAGCGCTCGCGCAGCAGCGCGTCGTACATGCGGCGGATCATCCCGATCTCGGCGCCGAGGTCGGGGGTCGCGCGCCGCACCGCGCGCGTCAGCTCCCCGAGCATCGCGGCGAGGCGCCCGACCCACTCGCGCGCCTTGGGCGGCGGCGTCCACTTCGAGAGCCCCGCCGCCTCCCACCCCGCCCCGCCCACGGCGTCGATCGCCGCCCGCGCGCCCACGTCCCCGACGCCCGGGAGCAGGAGCAGCAGGCGGTACCACGAGACCTCGTCGCGCGGGTTCTCGAGCACGCGCAGGAACGCCAGCACGTCCTTCACGTGCGCCGCCTCGAGGAACTTCAGTCCGCCCCACTTCTCGTACGGGACGTTGCGCGCGGTCAGCTCGATCTCGAGGTCGGCCGACAGGTAGCCGGCGCGGAAGAGCACCGCCATCTCGCGCAGCGGCACCCCCTCCTCGTGCAGCTCGAGTACGCGGTCGACGACGAAGCGCGTCTGCTCCCCCTCGTCGCGCGCGCTCACCAGCCACGGCTTCTCGCCGCCCACGCGGTCGGTCCACAGCCGCTTGGAGAAGCGCTCCTCGGCGCGCGAGATCAGCTCGTTGGAGGTGTCGAGGATCGGCTGCGTCGATCGGTAGTTCTGCTCCAGCGTCACCATCCGCGTCCCCGGGTACTGCTGCGGGAAGTCGAGGATGTTGCGGAAGTGCGCCCCGCGGAACGCGTAGATGCTCTGCGCGTCGTCGCCGACCACCGTGAGGTTCCGGTGGTGCCGCGTCATCCCGCGGAGCACGCGCGCCTGCAGCACGTTGGTGTCCTGGTACTCGTCGACGAGCACGTGGTCGTACAGCCCGGCGATCGCCGCCCCCAGCTCCGGCGCGTCGAGCATCCCGGCCCAGAAGAGCAGCAGGTCGTCGTAGTCGACGAGGTTGCGCTGCGCCTTGCGCGTCACGTAGTCGGCGTACACGCGCTTGAAGTCGTCCACCCGCTCGGCGAACTGCGGGTAGTCGCGCCCGAGGATGTGCTCCAGCTCGAGCCCCGTGTTCACGTGGCGCGAGTAGACGGCGTGCAGCGTCTCCTTCTTGGCGAACCGCTTGGTCGGCGGGTCGCCCGCGCGCCGCCGCGCGTCGCCGAGCCCCAGCGCGGCGCGCGAGAGCTGCATCAGGTCCTCGGCGTCCCCCTGGTCCATGATCGTGAAGTCGCGCGCGATCCCGGCCGACTCCCCGAAGCGCCGCAGCAGCCGGTGCGCGGTGGCGTGGAACGTCCCGCCGTGCACCCGCCGGCCCTCGGAGCCGACCAGCCGCTCGACGCGCGCCAGCATCTCCTGCGCGGCCCGGCGCGTGAACGTCAGCAGCAGGACCCGCTCGGCGGGGACCCCGCGCGCCAGCAGGTGCGCCACGCGGTGGATGAGCGTGCGCGTCTTCCCGGTCCCGGCGCCGGCGATGACCAGCAGCGGCCCGTCCCCGTGCTCGGCGGCCTCGCGCTGCGCGGGGTTGAGCTCCGCGGCGAGGTCGCGCGCCGCGGGGGCGGCGACGGCGCGCGGGCGGGGGACGTAGACGCGGGGGGCGGACATGGACCCGGAATATAGACCGAAAGGGCGAGGTCGGATGGGGCGAATCCGGGAACTGCGAATCCGGGAACTGCGAATCCGGGAACTGCGAGCTCGCGAGCTACGAGGCTCGACCTGATGTGCGGATGCTCCGGCGGAGTCCGGCCAGGAGACGCCCCGTGTGGCGCGCGTGCGGCTGGCAGGGCGCGACCAGCGGCGCGACTCGGCGGTCGGCTGCGGCCTCGACGAGCAGCGCTTCGACCTCGAGGAGCGAGCCCCAGGCGATGGTGAGGAACCGCGCCCGGTCCCGCAGCGACTCGCGGCCGTTGCCCTCCGCGATGTTCGCGTGCACCGACGTCGCAGCGCGTACGAGCTGGTCGGCCAGGTGCGGTCGCCCGGTTCGTCGAAGCTCCTCCGCGAGCGGCCGAACGCCCTCCGTCAACTTCGACGCTTTCTGCCAGACGCGCAGGTGGCGGAATCCGGAGGGCGGCATGGGCTGAACATGCGCGCACGCGCCTCCCCCGGTCGTACCCGATCTCCGCGTCGCGGCTCCTTCCGACGCCCGACCCCAGACCCGCTACTCCCTCGTGGTACCCGAGTTCGCTGTCCCCGAGTTCGCCGTCTCCGAGTTCGCCCCACCCGAACTCGCCCCTTCGAGCCTCTCCCTCAACTCCCCGACCGTCAGCGTCACGGGAACGAGCCCGAACACCCGCCCGAACCCCCGCGCCACCTGCTGCGCCACCTGCGCCACGCCGACCGCCCGCCCCGCCTCGCGCGCCACCGCCGTCATCTCGACCCCCGCGATCCCGCACGGCACGATCAGGTCGAAGAACCGCAGCGGCTCCTCCGTCACGTTCAGCGCGAAGCCGTGCCACGTCACCCAGTCGCGCGCGTGCACGCCGATCGACGCGAGCTTGCGGCGCCCGCCGCCGCGCTCGATCCACACGCCCGTGTAGCCCGCCTCGCGCACGCCCGCGAGCCCGAACGGCGCGATCCCCTCGAACAGCGCCTCCTCGACCTGCCGCAGGTACCAGTGCAGGTCCTTGCGGTGGCGCTTGAGGTCGACGATCGGGTAGCCGACCAGCTGCCCCGGGCCGTGGAACGTCACGTCGCCGCCGCGCTCGATCTCGTACACCTCGACGCCGCGCTCGCGCAGCGCCTCGGGCGACAGCGGCAGGCTGGTCGTCTTGGTGGAGCGCCCCAGCGTGAACACCGGCGGGTGCTCGACGAGCAGCAGCACGTCCTCGGCGATCGCGCCCGAGATGCGCGCGCGCGCGACCGCGCGCTGCAGCTCCAGCGCCTCGGCGTACGGCAGCGTCCCGAGGTGGACGACGAAGAGGCGGGGCGGCGCGGCCATGCCCGGAATCTAGCGGGGCCGCCTACCGCACCGGGTGCACCCGCACCGGGAAGCGCAGCGTCGCCTCGTGCCCGTCCGTGAAGCGCAGCCGCGCCACGAACGCCCACGCCGTGCGCGGCGTCTCGTCCGGGCGCGTGCTCGACGCGATCGCGTGCGCCGGCAGGACCCAGGTCGCCGCGGACGTCGCCTCGCCGCCGCTCCCGCCGCCGGCGTCCAGCGGCGGGTGCGCGTCGCGGTGGCGCACCTTTCCCGACGGCCCCTCGCGCGTCTCGCGCTCCAGCGTCAGCGTCGCGTCGCGCATCGCGGCGTCGCCCCGCACCAGCATCGGCTGCAGCGCCGCGTTGACGGCCGCGCCGATGCGGACCTCCGGCCGGTCGAGCATCACCCGCGCGCCGCGGACGCGGGCGGCCGTGCGCGCCGCCGCGACCCGCTGCCGCCGCAGGTACCAGGCGGCGCCGACGAGCGCCGCGAGGTCGAACACGAAGAAGCCGTCGCCGAGCGTGGACCGCCACACGGCGGCGAGCGTGTCGCCGAGCCCCGGCTCCCCGGCCGCGCACCACGCGACGAGCACCAGGTGCGCGCCCAGCACCCCCAGCGCGACCGGGCGCCAGCGGCCCGTCGCGCGCGCGACCGCGTTGGCGGCCAGCGCCGGGTCGTCGCGCAGCGCCTGCACCCAGCTGTCCGGGCCGGCCGGGGCCGGGTCGGGGGGCGGCATCGGGTCCCCGACCGAGCCCACCGGCCCGTCGACCAGCAGCAGCCCGATGACCGCGAGGGGCGCCGCGATCAGCAGGAGCACCCCGGCGCTCGGCTGCCGCACCAGGTAGGCGTCGGACGGGTCGGACGGGTCGACGTACGCGACCGTCGAGTCCCCCGCGGCGAAGCGCGCCGCGATGCGCTCCGCCCACGCGCGCCCGCGCCCCTCGCCGCGTCCGGGGAGCACCGCCGTCCCCACCCGCTCCGAGTCGGCGGCGACGTAGCGGTACGACACCGCCGGGCGGTACGTCGTGCCGCTCCGCCCGCTCGACGTGGCGACCGACGACGACACGACGACCGCGGGGGTGGCCCGCCCGCGCACCAGGCGCCAGGCGTTCCACCCCCACAGCGCGACCCCGACGAGCAGGAACAGCCCGAGCGGGATCGCGAAGCCCCCGACGCGGCCCGGCCGCGCGCTCACGCGCCGGTCCGGCTCACGCGTGCAGCATCTTGCCCATCGAGTCGAGCACCGCCTCGGCGACCGCCTCCGACAGCGTCGGGTGCGCGTGGATCGCCAGGTCGATCTCCTCGACCGTGTACTCGTTCTCCCGCGCCACCACCAGCTCGTGGATCATCTCGGTGGCGTGCGGGCCGACGATGTGGGCGCCGAGGATCTCCCCGTACTTCGCGTCGCGGATGATCTTCACGAAGCCCTCGGTCTCCCCGGACGTGCGCGCGCGCCCGTTGGCGCTGAAGGGGAACTTGCCGACCTTGTAGTCGAGCTGCTGCTCCTTGCACTGCGCCTCGGTGAGGCCGATCGACGCGACCTCCGGGTGGCAGTAGGTGCAGCTCGGGACGTTCTTGTAGTTGACCGGGTGCGTGTGCGCGCCGCCGAGCAGGTCGGCGAGCACGTGCCCCTCGCGCTGCCCCTTGTGGGCGAGCATCTGGTTCCCGGCGACGTCGCCGATGGCGTAGATCCCCTTCACGCTCGTCTCGAAGCGCTCGTCGATCTTGACGAAGCCGCGCTCGGTGAGCTGCACGCCGAGCTCCTTGAGCCCGACCTCCTCGACGTTCGGGGCGCGGCCGGCGGCGACGAGAACCTTCTCGACCGTCAGCGTCTCCTTCTTCCCGCCCACCTCGACGGTCATCGACGCTGAGTCGGCGCCGACCTTCACGTCGCCGATCTTGGCCGACGTGTGCACGTCGATCCCGCGCTTCTTGAACGACTTCGCCACCTCGGCGGAGCAGTCGGCGTCCTCGAGGGGGAGGATCGTCGGGGCGACCTCGACGAGGGTGACCTTGGTGCCGAAGGCGTTGAACACGTCGGCGAACTCGCAGCCGACGGCGCCGGCGCCGATCACGGCCATCGTCTTCGGGGCCTGCTCGAGGACGAGCACCTCGTCGGACGACAGGACGACCTTCTTGTCGAGCGCCAGCCCGGCCTGCGGGAGGCCGCGGACGCGCGAGCCGGTGGCGATCACGACCGCTTTCTTCGCGTCGTGCTTCTCCGCCTTGCCGTCGGCGCCGGTGATGGTGACCGCCTTCGGGCCGGTGAGCTTCGCCGTGCCTTTCAGGTAGGTCACCTTGTTCTTCTTCATCAGGAACTCGACGCCCTTCGAGTTCTGCGTCGAGACGGCGCGCGACCGCTTCATGGCGGTGCCGTACTCGAACGAGACGTCGCCGACGGTGATGCCGAAGTCCTTGGCGTGGCGGATCTTGTTGGCCAGCGCCGCGCTCTCGAGGAGGGCCTTGGCGGGGATGCAGCCCCAGAGGACGCAGGTGCCACCGAGGGCCTCCCGCTCGACGATCGCGGTGGAGAGGCCGAGCTGGGCGCAGCGGATGGCGCACACGTAGCCGGCCGGGCCGCCGCCCAGGATGATGACGTCGTACGATGCCATGGTCGCGGGAGGGTGGGGAGGGGCGCGGCGGGCTCGGGGCCCCGCGCCGCCGACGAATCTAGTCGGGCGCGGGCGGGGGGAGGGGGCGCCGGCGGACTGTCCGCGATTCTTCCGAATTTCGTCATGGCCCGGTGACCGGCCGTGACGAGCCGGGGTCTAGAGGCGTTAGGCCCGCTTCCGTCCGGAGGTCGGGGCTGCGCTGCCGTGCTGGACGGCCCGACCCCCCTGACCGGGAGGCGGCCGCCATTCCCCCCGGCCGGCGCCCGCAGTGAACGGCGTTCGCGCCGCAGCGCCGCGTCCACACCGCGGCATCCGGCCGCCCCCTCCCGGGGCGGCCCGCACACCACCCTGTAGGAGGACTTGTGAATCGACTTCGTGCGACGCTCCCTGCGCTCGCAGCGGTCGCCATCGTGGCGCCGGAGGCTGCCGCGCAGCGCCGCGTCACCGGCCGGGTCACCGCGTCGACCGGCGAGCCGCTCTCGGCGGTCACCGTGCAGGTCGTCGGGACCACCGCCGGCGCCCTCACCAACGAGCAGGGGCAGTTCACCGTCGTCGTGCCGCAGGCGGGCGGGACGCTCCGCTTCCGCCGCATCGGCTACCAGCAGCGGGAGGTCGCCCTCACGGCCGGCCAGGCCGAGGTCAACGTCGCCCTGACGCGCGACGTCCTCCAGCTGGAGCAGGTCGTCATCACGGGCCAGACCACCACGCTGAGCACGCGCAACGCGACCACGGCGGTCAGCGTCGTGAACGCGGCCGAGGTCACGCGCGCGCCCTCGCAGTCCATCGACCAGGCGCTCCAGGGCAAGGTCCTCGGCGCCAAGATCGACATGAACTCGGGCGCCCCGGGCGGCGGCGGCCAGATCCAGATCCGCGGCGTGACGTCGGTGCTCGGCAACGGCCAGCCCCTGATCGTCGTCGACGGCGTGATCTTCTCCAACGAGGGCTACTCCTCGGGCGCCAACTCGATCACGCAGGCCGGCGGCGGCATCGGCGGCTCGCAGGACGCCGTCGTCAACCGCCTCTCCGACCTCAACCCGAACGAGATCGAGAGCGTCGAGGTCCTGAAGTCGGCGGCCGCGACGGCGCTCTACGGGTCGCGCGCCTCGAACGGCGTCGTCGTCATCCGCACCAAGCGCGGCGCGGCCGGGTCGACCAAGGTCAACCTCGTGCAGCGCGTCGGCACGCAGAACGCGCTCCGCAGCATCGGGCAGCGCAAGTTCACGTCGGTCGACCAGATCGTCGACCTGCCGTACGGCAACGGCGAGAGCGCCGAGGAGACGCTGAACGCGCTCTTCCCGAGCGGCCAGATCCCGCAGAACTACGACCTCGAGAAGGAGCTGTACGACAACCGGAGCCCGTCGTACGCGACGATCCTCTCGCTGTCGGGCGGCAACGACCGGACGCAGTTCTTCTCGTCGCTGACCAACGACCACGAGACCGGCCTCGCGCCCCGCACGGGCCGCGACCTGCAGGCCGGCCGCTTCAACGTGGACCAGCAGTTCTCGTCGCGGCTGCGCGCGTCGCTCGGCATCAACGTCACGCGCAACGACCTGAACCGCGGCTTCTCGAACAACGACAACGCGGGCATCAGCCCGATCTACAACTTCGCGTACGCCCCCTGGGTGATCGACCTCTCCCAGAAGGACGCGGACGGCAACTACCCGGTCAACCCGTTCAACGGCGGCGGCTCGGCGACCTCGAACCCGTTCCAGAGCTTCGAGTACGTCAAGGCCAACGAGCAGGTCTACCGCTCGACGGGCTCCGGCAACGTCACGTACAACGCGATCGAGACCGACCGGCACCGCCTGGCGCTGAACGTCCAGGGCGGCTTCGACCGGTTCCAGCAGGAGGGCGACATCCGCTCGCCCGCGTTCCTGCAGTTCGAGCCGAACGACAACTTCCTCGGCACGCTGGTCTTCACGGACATCCGCCAGCTGAACTACAACGCCAACGCCAACCTCACGCACACGTGGACGCCGGGCACCTGGGCGTCGTTCACGACGGCGGCCGGCGCGGGCTACGAGCGGCAGGGGATGAACCTCGGGCGCGTGCGCGCCCGCGGCGTGCAGCCCGGCATCACGAACCCGCTCGTCGCCGGCGCCGCGCAGTCGCTGACGACCGAGGCGGACGGCTTCATCTTCCGCGACCAGTTCGCGACGGTGACCGAGCAGATCCTGGCGCTCAACGAGAGGCTGGCGATCAACGGCGGCGTCCGCGTCGACCGCTCCAGCTCGTACGGCGACGTGTCGAAGTGGTACGCGTTCCCGCGCGCCTCGCTGTCGTACCTGCTCGACACGCCGTTCATCCCGGCGCTCGACAACGTCAAGTTCCGCGGCAGCATCGGCTTCACGGGCAACCGCCCGCGCTTCACCGACCGCTTCCTCGTGCTCGGCTCGGGCAACGCGATCGGCGGCCAGACGTCGCTCGTCCGCCCGGCCACGGTGAACAACCCGGGCATCAAGCCGGAGCGCCTGCGCGAGACCGAGTTCGGCGCCGACCTGCAGGGCTTCGGCGGCCGCGCGGTGCTCGAGGCGACCGTCTACGACCGCACGATCACCGACCTGCTGTTCACGGCGCCGGCCGCGCCGTCGTCGGGCTTCACGCAGCTCGTGCTCAACACGGGCGAGCTGGCGAACCGCGGCCTCGAGCTCGGCCTGCAGATGATCCCGGTCCAGAACCGGGCGGCCACCTGGACGTCGCGCATCAACTTCCAGGCGAACCGCCAGGAAGTGAACGCGCTGCCGGCCTCGATCCCGCGCTTCACCGTGCCGGGCTCGTTCGGCGCCGCGTTCGGCCGCAACGTGCTCGCCTCGGGCTACCGGACGACGCTCATCTGGGGCAACGCGCCGCTCAACCCGACGACCCTCGAGACGCTCGAGGAGGGGTACTTCGCGAAGAACCCCACCGCCACCAGCGGGACGAACTACGTGGTCCGCGACACCATCCTGGGTGACGCGAACCCCGACTTCCTGATGAACTTCAACAACTCGGTGCAGTTCGGGCGCTTCACGGCGTCCGCGCTCGTCGACTGGCGGAAGGGCGGGCTCGTCGCGAACATGACGCACACCCTCTACGACGAGGGCGGCACCTCGCGCGACTACGACGACGCCTCGCCGGTCTCCGGGATGGCGAAGGGGCTGTACAACAACCTCGCGTGGGCGAACGGCAGCGACGCCCGCGTGTACCTCGAGGACGGCTCGAACGTCCGCCTCCGCGAGGTCTCGGTCGCGTACGACGCGCCGCAGAGCTTCGCCCGCCGCCTCCGCGCGAACTCGCTGCGCGTGAGCCTGCAGGGCCGCAACCTGCTCATGCTGACGGACTACTGGGGCTACGACCCCGAGTTCAACAACTTCGCCAACACGAACCTGAACCGGTTCATCGACCTGGCGCCGTTCCCGTCGGTGCGCTCGTTCTCGCTCCAGTTCGACCTCGGCTTCTAATCCATGCGCGCGACCCACATGATTCCCACGAACCTCACGGGCTCCGTGCGCCGCGCCGCGGCGGTGCTGGCCGCCGGCGCGCTCGCCGCGGGCTGCACCGACAAGCAGCTGGTCACGGCCAACCCGATCAACGTCACCCCGGAGGGCGCGGCGTCGAACCCGCTCGGCGCCCTCCAGCTCCAGGCCACGGGCATCGTGGCCTCGGAGCGCGACAACACCCTCGGCTACATCCGCGACGTCGCGCTGTTCGGCCGCGAGGCGTACTTCTTCCAGCTGCAGGACGGGCGCTGGGTCACGGGCTATTTCCGCGACTACAACGACAACACGTCGTTCGGCGCCGGCGGCACCTGGGGCGTGCGCTACACGAACCTGCGCAACATCAAGAACTTCTACGCGTCCATCACGGCCGCGGGGAGCGCGCTGAGCACGCAGCAGGCGGCCGCGGCGCGCGGGTTCGGCCAGACGATGGAGGCGCTCCAGCTCCTCTATCTCATCAACACCCGCAACGACCTCGGCATCGCGGTCGAGGTCCCGGACGACCCGCAGGCGGTCGCCCCGGTCGTCTCGCGCGACTCGGCGTTCCGCTACATCACCAACACCCTCGACGCCGGGCTCGCGAGCCTGAACGCGGGCGGGAGCACCTTCCCGTTCGCGCTCCCGACGACGGGCGGCGGGTTCACCGGCTTCACCACGCCGACGACCTTCCGCCAGGTCAACCGGGCGCTCAAGGCGCGCGTCGAGGCGTACCGCGCCTCGATCGGCTGCGGCCAGACCTGCTACCAGGCCGCGCTGACGGCGCTGGGGCAGAGCTTCATCACCGCCGACCTCACGGCCGGCAACCTCGACCTGGGCGTCTACAACATCTTCTCGACGGCCGCGGGCGACGCGACCAACGGGCTGTGGGCGAACCGGAACGACATGTACGTGAACATGACGCTGTTCACGGACGCCAGCGTGCCGCAGACCGACACGCGCGTGACCACGGCGTCGGTGGCGGCGCCGTCGCGCTCGCAGACCAACTCGGACGTCAGCACCCGGATCTTCAACATCTATCCGGAGAACACGACGCCGATCCCGATCATCGACAACGAGGAGCTCTGGCTCCTCCGCGCCGAGGCCCTGTGGTACACGGGCGACCGGACGGGCGCGACGGCCATCCTCAACCGCGTCGCGCAGGTCGCCGGCGGCGCCACGGGGAACCGCTACACCCAGGCCGCGAACGACGCCGGCTTCGTCGACCAGCTGCTCGCCGAGCGCCGCCTGTCGCTCCTGCTCGAGGGGCACCGCTGGATCGACGTGCGCCGCTTCGGCCGCCTGAACACGCTCCCCGCGGGCGGCCAGGGCTTCACCGTCGCGAGCCGTCAGGTGATCCCGCAGGCCGAGTGCGTCTACCGCGACCGCACCGGCGACCCGGCCCTCAAGGGCCCGGGCTGCCCGTGATCGCGCGCTGACGCGCCGATCCGAACGGAACGTCGACGGCCGGCCGGTCCCCTCGCGGGGCCGGCCGGTTGTCGTTCCGGCCCGCGCGCCGCACATTCGGACCGTGCGCGCGCGTGTGCTCCTCGCCGTCCTGCTCGCCCTCCCCGCGCCCGCCGCGGCGCAGGGCGCGGCGGCGCCCGGCCGCCTGCTGGGCGCGGTCCACGACAGCCTGCTCGGCGGCGGGCCGCTGGCCGCCGCCGAGGTGTGGATCGACGGCACGACGCTGACCACGTACACCGGCGCCGACGGCCGCTTCCGCTTCGACTCCGTGCCCCCCGGGCGGCACCGCGTCACCTTCGTGCACCCGGCGCTGCACGCGCAGCGCATCGGCGCGCCCGTGGCGACGGTGGACGTGGCGCCGGGCGCCGAGACGTCGGTGGTGCTCGCGACCCCGGACGGCGCGCGCGGCCGCGCCGCGCTCTGCCCGGCGGCCGCCCCGCCCGAGGCGCGCACGGGGCTGCTCCTCGGCCTCCTCGGGCGCGCCGACTCGGGCGGCGCCGCCGGAGAGGCGCCGGCGCGCGTCACGGCGTCGTGGGTGGTGCTGTCGCTCGGGCGCGGGGGGCTCACGCGCACGCCGCGTTCGGCGACGGCGGCGGTCGACGCGGAGGGCGCGTTCCGGCTGTGCGACGTCCCGACCGACGTCCCGCTCGAGGTGCGCGCGGAGGGGGCCGACGGGGCCGTCGCCGTCGCGGAGATCTCCTTCCTCGGCCGCGAGGTCGCGCTGACGCGGCTGGCGCTCCCGCCGCGCGAGGCGGGCGACGCCGAGGGCGCGACCACGGCGGTGCTGCGCGGGCGGGTGCTGACGCCCGACCCCGACGCGAGCCCGGCGCAGGGCGCGGAGGTGCGCGTGATCGCCGGACGCGACACGTCGCCGGCGGTGGTGACGGGCGCCGACGGCGCGCTCGCGCTGCGCGGCGTGCCCCCCGGCGACGTGCTGGTCGAGGCGCGCGCGATCGGCTTCCGGCCGGTGCGGGCGCGGGTGGCGGCGGCGGCCGGCCGCGGCGCGTCGCTCGTGCTCACCCTCGGCGCCGACGCGACCGTGCTCGCGACCTCGCACGTCACGGCGCGCCGCCCGTCGGCGATGCTGGCCGGCTTCGACGCGCGGCGGACGCGCGGGGCGGGGCGCTTCGTCACCCGCGAGATGCTCGAGAAGTGGCGCCCGGGCAACACGCTGGAGGCGGTGGCGATGGTGCCCGGGGTGCGGCTGGTGCCGGGGAGCGCGAGCGGCGACCAGTTCGGCGCGACGCAGATCTCGGTGCCACGCGCGCTCACCGGCCCGATCACCAACGCGTCGTGCCGCGCCGCCGTCTACGTCGACGGCGTGCGGTGGGCGACCGACGTCGGGCAGCCGCTGGAGAACGTCATCCGGCCGAGCGACATCTACGGGATCGAGGTGCACGCCACGCTGGCCGGGATCCCGCCCGAGTTCGCGCCGCCGGACGCGGGGTGCGGGGTGGTGCTGATCTGGACGCGACGGGGGCGCGACCGCTAGGGTCGCGCCCCCGAAGACGCAAGCGTAGAGAGGCGCTTCGCCGCGCTCAGCGCGACTACAGGAGCATCAGCGGGTTCTCGACGAGCTTGCGCAGCGTCTGCAGGAACTTGGCGCCGAGCGCGCCGTCGATGATGCGGTGGTCGCAGCTCATGGTGACGCGCATGCGCTTGCGCACCGCCACCTGCCCGTCGACCACGACCGGCTTCTCCTCGATCGCGCCGATGGCCAGGATCCCGGCCTCGGGCGGGTTGATGATCGCCGTGAACTGGTCGATCCCGAACATGCCGAGGTTCGACACGGAGAAGGTGGAGCCCGTGTACTCCTCGGGCTTCAGCTTGCGCTCGCGGGCGCGGCCGGCCAGCGCCTTCGCCTCCTTCGAGATCTGCCCGAGCCGCTTGCGGTCGGCGTCGAAGATGACGGGCGTGATGAGCCCCTCCTCGATCGCCACCGCCATCCCGAGGTGCACGCGGGAGAAGGTGCGGATCCGGTCGCCGAGCCAGTGCGCGTTGCACTCGGGCTGCATCGTGAGCGCGACCGCGGTGGCCTTGAGCACGATGTCGTTGAACGACGCCTTGTACTCGTCGCCCATCGCCGCGAGCTGCGTGCGCAGCTCGGCGGCCTTCTCCATGTCGAACTCCGCGGTAAGGTAGAACGTCGGGATCGGCCCGATGCTCTCCGACAGGCGCCGCGCGATCGTCTTGCGGATGTTGGTGAGCGGCACGTCGGCGAAGTCGCCGGCGGCCGGGGCGGGAACGGCGGCCGCCGCGGGGGCGGGCGCCTGCGCGGCCGGGGCGGCGGGGGCCGCGGCCTCCGCCGCCGGCGCGGCGGCGGGGCGGGGGCCGCTGGCCGCCGCCTCGACGTCCTTGCGCACGATGCGCCCGTTCGGCCCCGAGCCGCGGATCGCCTCGAGCTCGACGCCGGCCTCGCTGGCCATGCGGCGCGCCAGCGGCGACGACAGCACGCGGCCGCCGGTGTCGGCGGCGTGCGGCGCCTGCTCGCTCGCGTGCTCGCCGGCCTGCGGCATCGGCGTGCGCGGCGCGTGCGCGGCCTCGCCCCCCTTCTCCTGCGGCGGGGTCGACGCCTCGCCCTGCGCCTGCGCCGGCGTGGCGGGGATCGACGACGGGCCGCTGGTGCCGGCCTGGATGCTCTCGGGGGAGAGCTGCACCGCGCCGCCGGCGGGCGCCCCGGTGGCGGGGGCCGCGGGCGCCGGGGCCGCGCCGCCGGTGAGCGCCGAGATGTCCTCGTCGGCGCCGGCGATGACGCCGATCAGCTGGCCGATCGGCGCGCCCTCCCCCTCGGGGAGCAGGCGCGCGCGCAGCACGCCGTCGCCGCGCGCGACCAGCTCCATGATGGCCTTGTCGGTCTCGACCTCGGCCAGCGTGTCGCCCGACTTGACCGCGTCGCCCTCGTTCTTGAGCCACTTCACGAGGCGCCCCTCCTCCATGGTCGGGGAGAGTGCCTCCATCATCACCTTGGTCGCCATATCTCAGCCTGGTGGAAGGGCGGCGCGGCTGCGCGGCCCGAAGTGGATCAGTCGAGGTACATGACCCGCTTGATGGCCGCGATCGTCTTGGGGACGTCGGGCTTCGCCGCCTTCTCGAGCTGCTTCGCGTACGGCATCGGCACGTCGGCCTGGTGCACGCGCAGCACCGGCGCGTCCAGGTGGTCGAAGCACTCGCGCTGCACGTAGTCGACCACCTGCGCGCCGACGCCGCTGTGCTCCCACCCTTCCTCGAGCACCACGCAGCGGTTGGTCTTGCGCACGGAGGCGTAGACGGCCTCGGTGTCGACCGGGCGCACCGTGCGGAGGTCGACCACGTCGACGCGGATCCCCTCCTTGGCCAGCTGGTCGGCGGCCTGCACGGCCACCAGCGCCATCTTCCCCCACGTGACGATCGTCGCGTGGTCCCCCTCGCGCTTCAGGTCGGCCTTGCCGAGCGGGATGACGTACTCCTCCTCGGGCACCTCGCCCTTGGTGTTGTACAGCATCTCCCCCTCGAGGAAGCACACCGGGTTGTCGTCGCGGATGGCCGCCTTGAGCAGCCCCTTCGCGTCGTACGGCGTGCCCGGGGCGACGACCTTGAGCCCGGGGATGTGGGCGAGCCAGCTCTCCCACGCGGTCGAGTGCTGCGCCGACAGCTGGAGCGCGGCGCCGTTGGGGCCGCGGAAGACGATCGGCATCGGGTACTGGCCGCCCGACATGTAGAGCATCTTGGCGGCCGCGTTCACCACCTGGTCGATCGCCAGCAGGGCGAAGTTCCAGGTCATGAACTCGATGACCGGGCGCAGCCCGACCATCGCCGCGCCGACGCCCACGCCGGCGAACCCGAGCTCGGTGATCGGCGTGTCGACCACGCGCATCTCGCCGAACTCCTGCAGCAGCCCCTTCGACACCTTGTAGGCGCCGTTGTAGACGGCGACCTCCTCGCCCATGAGGAAGACGCGGTCGTCGCGCTGGAGCTCCTCGCGGAGCGCCTGGTTGAGCGCGTCGCGGTAGGTGATTACCGGCATGGCTCCGAAGACGGTCGGGTGACGGGTTGGCCGGCGCGCGCGATCGCGGCGGCAGCGCGAGCGTCGAGCGGCGAGCGTCGAGGGAGGGGCGCACGCTCGGCGCTCGACGCTCGACGCTCGCGCCGCGCCGCGGCGGGGGGCGCCGCGCGGACGGGGGTGCTGGCGGTCATCCTCAGCTCGTCGTATCCACGTACACGTCCTCGTACAGCGCCTCGAGCGGGGGCTCGGGGCTGGCGTCGGCGAAGTCCCACGAGTCCTGCACGATCCCCTTGATCTCCTCGTCGAGCGCGTGCACCTCGTCGTCGGTGATCTGCCCGGCGTCCTGCATGTGCGCGCGCAGCAGCGCGATCGGGTCGCGCTTGAGGTACTCGTCGAGCTCCGCCTTGCTGCGGTACGTGCCGCTCACCGCGTCGGACATCGAGTGCCCCATGAAGCGGTAGGTGCGCACGTCGATCAGCGTCGGCTGCTGCTCGCGCCGCGCCCGGTCGATCGCCTCGCCGACCGTCTTGCGCACCGCGAACACGTCCTGCCCGTCGCAGAAGTCGCGGTGCATGTTGTACGCGGCGCCGCGCTCGTGGATGTCGTGGATCGCGCTCGCGCGCTCCAGCGCCGTGCCCATGCCGTAGCGGTTGTTCTCGATCAGGAACACGCAGGGGAGCTTCCACAGCCCCGCCATGTTCAGCGCCTCGTGGAACGCGCCGGTGTTGACCACCGACTCGCCCATGAAGCAGATGATGACCTGGTCGCCGCCGCGGTACTTGATGGCGAAGCCGACGCCGGCCGCGATCGGGACGTGCCCGCCGACGATGCCGTGCCCGCCGAGGAAGTTCGTGTTGCGGTCGAACATGTGCATCGAGCCGCCCTTCCCGCGCGCGCACCCGTCGATCCGCCCGAACAGCTCGGCCATCACCGCCCGCGGCGTGATCCCGCGCGCCAGCGCCTGGCCGTGGTCGCGGTAGGTGGTGATGACGTAGTCGTCGTCGCGCAGCAGCGAGAGGCTCCCGGTGCTGACCGCCTCCTGCCCGATGTAGAGGTGGCAGAAGCCGCCGATCTTGCCGATGGCGTACGCCTCGGCGCAGCGCTCCTCGAAGCGGCGCTGCAGGAGCATCGAGCGGAGCAGCTCGCGGTTCAGCGCCGCGTCGTCGCCGTCGGCCGGCGCGCCGTTCTGGGGCGCCGCGGCGTTCGCCGGGCGCGGCTCGCCCTTCTTGGTCTTGGCCATGGGGGAGGGGAGGGAAGCGGGATTCAGGAGACCCCTCGCCGGCGCGGCCGGCTCGGGGTGCAGGCGGCGGGCGTCACACGCCCGCCGCCTGCACCTGCTCCCACGCGTGGTAGCTCGACCGCACCAGCGGCCCGCTCTCCACGTGGCGGAAGCCGAGCGCCATGCCGACCTCGTAGAACCAGCGGAACTCGGCCGGGGTGACGTAGCGGTCGAGCGCCACGTGCCCGTCGGACGGGCGGAGGTACTGGCCGAGCGTGAGGATGTCCACGTCCACCGCGCGCAGGTCCTTCATCACCTGCACGACCTCCTCGTTCGTCTCCCCCATCCCGAGGATGATCCCCGTCTTGGTCGGGATGTGCGGCGCGAGGCGCTTGGCGGTGCGGAAGATCTCCATCACCCGCGCGTAGCGGCCCCCCGGCCGGCACTTCTTGTAGAGGCGGGGGACGGTCTCGGTGTTGTGGTTGTAGATGTCGGGGTTCGCCTCGAGCACCGTGCGGATCGAGTCCTCCTTCCCCTGGAAGTCGGGGACGAGGACCTCGACCGACGCGTCGGGGAGGCGGTCCTTGATCTGCCGGATCGTCTCGGCGAACGCCCACGCCCCGTAGTCGGGGAGGTCGTCGCGGTCGACCGAGGTGAGCACGACGTGGCGGAGCTGCATCTGCGCGCACGCCTCGGCGACGCGGTCCGGCTCCGCCGGGTCGAACTTGGGGGGACGCCCGTGGGCCACCGCGCAGTAGGCGCAGTTCCGCGTGCAGACGTCGCCCAGGATCATGAACGTCGCGGTGCCGTGCTCCCAGCACTCGCCGACGTTGGGACAGTGGGCCTCCTCGCACACCGTGTGGAGGTCCAGGTCCCGCATCATCTGCTTCAGCCGGAGGTAGTTCGGGCCCCCGGGCGCCTTCACCTTCAGCCACGACGGCTTCCGCTCGGGGAGCGGCTCGCGGCGGTGGCGGCCCATGATCTGATACAGCGGCTCGGCCATGGAGAGCGGGGCGGAGGAAAGGCCGCGGTGCCCAGGCGCCGTGGCCCGCGAAAGGTAGACACCCCTCGCGCCCCGGGGTAGCCGAGCGTAACCGTTCACGACAGTTTTGGCGGGAACGGGCACCGGGCGTCGCGGAGCCGCCCGCGCACCACGGCCGTGCGCCACGGCCGCGCGCCACGCCCGCGAAACCGCGCACGCCCCGTTCCCGTAGAGTGCCCAGCGACCCTCCCACGCCCCCGACCGAGCCCACGCCCATGCTGCGCACCGTCTTCACCATCGGCCTGTTCGCCGTCCTCGGCGTCATCGCACTCCGCCTCGTCTTCGGCATCTTCGGCACGCTGATGGGCCTCTTCTTCTGGCTCCTCGGCAAGGCCCTCGTCATTCTGGTGATCGGCTTCGTGATCTACGGGCTCGTCCGCCTGTTCTCCCCCGACACGGCGCGCCGCTGGCGCGAGCGGTTCTCCGGCGACGTCTGAGCCGGGGCGGGGGCGCCGACACACGACGCGGGGGGAGCGGCCGATCGCCGCTCCCCCCGCGTCGTTGTCTGCCGTCGCGACGCCTAGGCGTCGCCGCCCGGCGTGTGGCTCTTCAGGTACATGTTCAGCGACCCGAAGGAGAGCGACGACTTCATCTGCAGCACGATCCGCCGGTCGTCGTCCGACAGCCAGACCTCGGCCTTCCCGTTCTCCGAGAAGATCCCCTTCGTGCGGAAGGTCGGCTGGACGACGATCGCGTCGAAGGTCCCCGCCGGCACCTTCACCTTCTCCCGCCGCAGCACCCGGATCCGCACCGGGTTCCGGTCCGGCTTGAAGTACCGGTGCAGCTCGTACGTCTCCCCGACCACGAGCGGCAGCGTGCGCACGAAGAAGAAGAACGACCCGTCGTCGAGCGGCTGCGCGACCGAGGGCTGCTCGCCCCCCTCGCGCCCGACCTCCTGGAAGGCGGTGCGCTCGGGGAAGATCTCGTAGCGCACCTCGCGGTCGCTCCGCCCCTCCTCCTGGTCCTTCACGAAGCGCAGCGAGGCCAGGGTGCGCGAGTCGAACCAGCTCTCGAGCACGTCGTTGACCTTGTAGAAGAAGGTCCCGCCGCGCACCTGGAAGCGCGTGTGCCAGGCCTCGCGCCCGCGCACCTCGTCGAGCTGCACGACCTCGATCGAGCCGCTGCCGACCTTCACCTTCCCGAAGCGGACGTCGTACTGCGAGCGCTCGCCGACGCGCCACGGCACCTCGGCGCGGGCGCCGTCGGCCCCCGGCTGCGGGGCGGCGGCGGCCGACGCCACGGGCGCGGTCGGCGGCTGCGAGCCGGCACGGG
>NZ_JARGEK010000569.1 GCF_029211165.1 Roseisolibacter sp. H3M3-2 | reverse complement strand
GGCGCCGCTGCGGGCGCTGGAGCGCGGGCTGGTGGAGGCGCGGGCCGACGCGGTCGGCCGCGCCCTCGCCGGGCAGTTCCCCGGGCGCGCGGCGCGCGCCTCCGGGGCGGAGGGCGGTGCCGGGCGGACGCCCGGCGGCGTCGATCTGCGGTTCTAGTGACGACGCAGGCCAGCGTTCAAGTTTCCGCGCCGCCCGCCGATAATCTGGGCCAAGGAGGCCAGTCAACATGAGCATTCGCAACATCGGCAACACCTACGGTCCGGCCGTGCCGGCCACCCGCGCCACCCCCGCCCCGGGGACCGGCGAGGGCGCGACGCCCGCCACGCCCGCCGCCCCGGCGGCCCGCGCGGCGCGCAGCGACTCCGTCCAGATCTCCGACGCCGGCCGCGCGCTGGCCGGGACCGAGGGCGGCGAGCGCACCGGCTCGGCGAGCGCCGAGCGCCTGGCGGAGCTGCGCCAGAAGGTGCTCGAGGGCGCCTACAACTCGGTGCAGGTCGTCGACCAGGTCGCGCAGCGCATCCTGAAGAGCGGCGACGTCTGACCCCGTGGCCGGGCGCGCGACGCCGCGCCCGCCACGCCCCACCAATCCCCCGGCCGCGCCCCCCGCGTCGCGGCCGCCCGCCCCCGGCGCGTCCCGACGCGTCCCCCGAGGAATTACCCATGAAGTTCCTGGTCGTCGACGACTCGTCCACGATGCGGCGCATCGTCGTGAACTCGCTCCAGCGCATCGGCTTCACGGACATCGTGGAGGCGGGCGACGGCAAGGAGGCGCTCGAGCGCTACGACGCCACCATCAAGTTCGTCATCACGGACTGGAACATGCCCAACATGACCGGGACCGAGCTGGCGAAGGCGCTGCGCGAGAAGGGCGAGCAGGTGCCGATCCTCATGGTGACCGCGCGGTCGGTGCGCGAGGACATCATCGAGGCGATGGAGGCGGGCGTGAACAACTACATCGTCAAGCCGTTCACGCCGCAGATCCTGAAGGAAAAGATCGACGCGCTCATGAGCGTCGCGGCCGGGTGATGACCATGGCCGCCCGCCACGAAGTCCTCTACGAGACCGAGGCCGCGCTGCGCCTGGTCGACCACGAGCTGACCGCGCTGCGCCCCGACGAGCCGGTCTCGCCGACCGAGCACCCCGCCGCGATGCACCTGCGGGCGCTCCTGAACCAGCCCGAGGGGCAGCCGGTCGGCCTCGCCGCCCTGCCGTTCATCCTCGAGCGCGCGAACCAGGAGATCCAGGCGGTCCTCGCCAACCTGCGCGACAGCCGCGACGCGCTCGAGACGGCGACGGTCGAGAAGCTGCAGCACACGAGCGAGAAGCTGAAGGAGGTCACGTCGGCCACCGAGGTGGCGGCGACGGACATCCTCGACGCGCTCGACCGCGCGCAGAACATGATCGACGACCTCGACGCGGCCGACGCGGCGGGGGAGAAGGAGAAGGGGCAGCACACCCGCGACCTCCTGCGCGAGGAGATCTTCGGGATGATGGGGTGCCTCCAGTTCCAGGACATCACGACGCAGCAGCTGGCGTACGCGTCGAGCGTGCTCACCGACATGGAGAGCCGCCTGCTGAACATCGCCAAGCTGTTCGACCCGGCGACCGTGATGGTCCGCGCCGGCACGCAGTCGCCGGACGCGCGCACCTTCGACCCGAACGCGACGACCCGCAACGCCGACCAGCGGCAGGCGGTCGCGGACGAGATCTTCAAGTAAGGGACCGAGACGGCGTGGTCTGATCCAGCGTGGTCTGATGGGGCGTGGTCCGGTACTGCGATAGCCAACACCGACAGGTGACGGCCACGCCGTACCGGACCACGCCGCTTCCGACCACGCCTTTCCTGACCACGCCCTACCTGACCGCGCCGTACCCGTGATCCCTCCCCTCGCCGCCGTCTCCCACGCCCTCCGCACCCCGCTCGCGGGGATGGCCGCGCTGCTCGACCTGCTCGCCCGCACCCCGCTCGACGCCGAGCAGGCGGGGCACGTCGCGGCGCTGCGCGAGGCGGCGGACGGGATGGGCCGCCTGGTCGAGGTCGCGCGCGCGCTCGCGCGGCTCGACGCCGCGGGGCCGCGGCCGACGCGCGCCGAGGCGAGCGACGTCGCCAAC
>NZ_JARGEK010000568.1 GCF_029211165.1 Roseisolibacter sp. H3M3-2 | reverse complement strand
CCCTCGTGCAGATGGACCCCGAGGTGCGCGCCGGGCTCGCGGCGGTCGGCATCCGCACCGCCGGCGCGCTGGCGCCGCTCGACGGCGGCGACGTCGAGCAGCGCTGGGGGGACGCGGGGCTCGGCGCGTGGCGGCTGCCGCGCGGCGAGGACCGGCGGCGCCCGGGGCTCGTGCGCGCCGAGGCGCGGCGCAGCGTCAGCGCCGACCTCGCGAGCCCCGCGCCCACCACGGCGCCGGTGCTCTTCCTCGTGCGCGCCGCGCTCGACGGCCTCGTCGCCGATCTGGCACGCGACGCGCGCGTCGCCGCCGCGGTCGCGCTCACGCTGCACCTCGACGTCGGCGCCACGCGCACGGTGACCCACGAGGCGCGGCTCCCACGCCCGCTGGCGCGCGTCGCGCCGCTGTTCGAGCGCTGCCGCGCGCTGCTCGAGCGCGTCGCGCTCCCCGGCCCGGTGTGCGGCGTGACGGTGAGCGTGCCGGCCACCGGCCGCCTCGGCGCCGACCAGGGGGACCTGCTCTCGCCGGCGTGGCACGACCCGGCCGCGGTCGAGGCGGCGTTCGCGCGCATCCGCGCGGAGCTCGGCCCCAACGTCGTCGTGCGCGCCGTCGCCCGCGACCAGCACCGCCCCGAGCGCGCCGGCCACTGGCTCCCGGTGGAGGGCGTCGACCCGGTCGCCGACACCGCCCCCGACGCCGAGCCCGCGCCCGCAGCGCCTGCGGCACCGGCCGCGGAGCCCGCCCCCGCCGCGCTGCGCCTGCTCGACCCGTGCGAGCCCGCCGCCGTCGCCCGCGACGCCGCCGCCGCCCCCGCGACCGTGCGCTGGCGCGGCCGCTCCTACCCCGTCACCCGCGCCGACGGCCCCGAGCGCCTCTCGGGCGAGTGGTGGGCCGACCCGTACCGCCGCGACTACTGGCGCTGCGCCACCGCGGCGGGGCTCCTCCTCGCCTACCGCGACCGCGCGGCGGGGGGGTGGTGGGTGCAGGGGTGGTACGACTGAACGACCGGGTAGGGCGTGGTCCGATACGGCGTGATCTGGTACGGCGTGGTCGGGTACGGCGTGGACAGATACGGCGTGAGCCCCCAGCCGGAAGGCCGAAGGTCATGCCGTATCAGACCACGCCGTACCAGATCACGCCGTACCAGATCACGCCGTATCGGACCACGCCGTACCAGTTCTGTCCGAAATGATCACCCACACGCTCCGCGTCCGCCGCGAGTAGAACAGCCGCACCGTCACGTCCCGCGGGTGCTGCTTGAAGGCGAAGTGGAACTGGAACGTCACGTCCAGCGACTCGCGGATCACCCCCTCCCGGAACCGCCCGTAGAACGCCTGCACCTTGGTGCACGGCGCGATCTCCGTGAAGAACTGCTTCCCGATCGCCTGCGCCTGCGGCAGCGACGCCAGGCGCGACTCCACCGCGTTGTACTTGAGGATGCGCCCCCCCGCGTCGAGCTGGATCATCCCGTACGGCAGCGCGTCCAGCTCCGCCGGCGTCATCGCGTCCACGGTGTCGAGCAGGAGGCTCACCGGGTCGCGGTCGAGCACGTCGGGGTGGAACGCGGGATCGGGCATCGACGGGGGTGCGGGGTGGGCGGCGTGAGGCGATCCGACGTGGGGCGATCCCGCGCGGGGCGGGTCCGCCCGTGAACGCCCCCGCCCGTCCCGAAGTGCCCGCCGGCGCCACCGGGGCCGCCGAGTACGTCGAGCTGCACTGCCGCTCCGCCTTCTCCCTCCTCGACGGGGCCTCGCTCCCCGAGGCGCTGGCGGCGCGCGCGGCCGCCGTCGGGCTCCGCGCGCTCGCCCTCACCGACCGCCACGACATGGGCGGCGTCGTGCGCTTCGCCGAGGCGGCGCGCGAGGCCGGGATCGCGGGGATCGTCGGCGCCGAGGTCGACGTCGAGTGGTCGGACGGCGCGCCCCCGTCGCCGGTCGTGCTGCTGGCCGAGTCGCGCGCCGGCCACGCCAACGTCGCCACGCTCGTGACGCGCGCGCGCATGGACCGCCCGCGCGGCGAGCCGGCGGTGCCGTTCGACCTGCTGGCGCCGCACGTGCGCGGCGTGTTCGCGCTCACCGGCGGGCCGCGCGGCGAGGTCCCCGCCCGCCTCGCCCGCGACGACGG
>NZ_JARGEK010000567.1 GCF_029211165.1 Roseisolibacter sp. H3M3-2 | reverse complement strand
AGGCGCGGCCCGCGCGTGATGCGGTCCGCGCCCGGCGCCGGGCGGTCGTCGGGGGCGCGGCGCGCGGTCACGCGCGCGCCGCGCGGGGCCCGTCAGGGCGTTTCGGTCGAGTCGCCGCCGCTGCCATCACGCCAGAGAACGATCCAGCCGGAGAAGTGCGGGATGCCGAAGGTGAGCCGGTGCCCGGTCGCGCTGACGGTGGTGCGCGACTCCTGCGACACGCTCGCGGTGGCGGCCGACTGGTTCACGTCGGACTGCGAGCGAAAGTACCCCGCGCGCAGCGACGCCCGCTTGGGGAGCCGGTTGGTCTGCGTGACCCTGAGGTCCTGCGACGCCTGCAGCGCGACCGGGAAGACCGACCCGTCGGGGCCGAACTCGTAGGCGAGCAGGTCGCCGGCGAGCGCGGTCACGGTGAACGCGGTCGGCACCAGCACCGCGCCGGCCGGGACGTCGAGCGCGAAGCCCGCCGCGGGGATCTCGAGGCGGCCGCCGCGCGCGCCGATGGTCGCCGTGACGGTGATGTTCTCGCGCAACGGGGCGTTGCGGCGGAGCGCCGGCAGCGACCAGGTGCCGACCTTCGCGACGCCGAGGGCGCTGGTCGCGGTGTCGAGCGTCTCGACGGCGCTCTCGAGGAGGTCGGCGCGGCGCTGCCCGGGGGCGAGCGGGGTCCGCTCGGGCGCGCAGGCGAGCGCGGTGCCGAGGGCGAGGGCCGCGACGGCGAACGCCCGGGCGAGTCGGGGGCTTTCCATGTGTGCTGCTCCTGCGTGGAGGTGGCCTGCCGTCGCGCGGTGTGCGCTGCAGCGGTCGGCGCGTCGTCGCACCGGCGTCGCGCGGGTCGCGGCGTCACGCGGAGTGACGCACGCGGGAGTCGGCCCACCTCGTTCGGGACGAATCGTCGCGACCCGCGGTCACGCCGTGAGTGCGCGCCGCACGAACGCAGCGTAGCGGCCCCGGGGACGCGCGGCGCGACGCCGCTCGCCAGCGGGCGCGCATCGTGACAGAATCGTCGAGCCGTGCGTCTTGCCGGCGACGCGGATCACCGTTCGCGCCGCAGCACGCCCGCCTCCGACACCCACGCCCATGCCCCCGCGTTCCCGTCCCCGCCCAGGCGCGACCGCGCGCCGGCTCGCCGCGCTGACGCTGGTCGCCGCGTGCGGCGGCGAGGGCGCGCGCGACACGCGCGACACGCGCGACGCGGGCGCGAACGGTGGCACGCTTGTCATCGCGACGGTCGGCGATCCCGACCTGATCGTGCCGCCGCTCGTCACGTCGCTCGCTGGCGCGCAGGTCGCGTCGCAGCTGTTCGACCGGCTGGCGGAGATCGGGCCGGCGCTGAACACGGTGGGCGACCAGGGGTTCCGCCCGCGCCTCGCCCGGTCGTGGGCGTGGGCGCCGGACTCGCTGTCGGTGCGCTTCGCGCTCGACGCCGCGGCGCGCTGGCACGACGGGCGCCCCGTGACGGCGGCCGACGTCGCCTTCAGCTTCCGCCTCGCCACCGACCCGCGGGCGGCCAGCCCGGTCGCGCCGCTGCTGGCCAACGTGGACTCGGTGACGGCGCCCGACAGCGCGACCGCGGTGGTCTGGTTCGCGCGCCGCTCGCCGCAGCAGTTCTTCGACGCCGTCTACCAGGTGTACGTCGTGCCCGAGCACCTGCTGCGCGACGTCGACCCGACGCAGCTCGCGGCCAGCGAGTTCGCGCGGCGCCCGGTCGGCACGGGGCGCTTCCGCTTCGTGCGCTGGGACCACGGCGCGCGCGTCGAGCTGGCGGCCGACACGGCGAACTGGCGCGGGCGGCCGCCGCTCGATCGCGTGATCTGGTCGATCAACGCCGACCCGGGCGCGGCGACGCGCGCGCTGGTGGCGGGGGAGGCCGACTGGTGGGAGGCGGTGCGCGGCGACGGCCTGGCCATGGTGCGGCGCACGCCGACGCTGCGCGCGATCGACTACCCCTCGCTCGACCAGGGATACCTCGCGTTCAACCTGCGGTCGCCGGGCGGCGCGCCGCACCCGGTGCTCGCCGACCGCGCGGTGCGTCGCGCGCTCGCGGCGGCGATCGACCGCGCGCAGGTGGTGCGCAACACGTTCGACTCGTCGGCGGTGCCGCGCACCGTCCCCGCGCCGCGCGCCACGAA
>NZ_JARGEK010000566.1 GCF_029211165.1 Roseisolibacter sp. H3M3-2 | reverse complement strand
GGCTCGGGCGACGCCGCGGCGCGCGACGCGGCGGCGCAGCCCGCCACGACGGCGGCGGCGAGCGCGGTGGCGGGGCGGCGGGGGGGACGCATAACGTGATGATACACGCCCCGCACGCGCGGCGCGCCGACGCGGAATTGGTAGCCGATGGTGACGAAATGAGCGGCCCGGCGTTCGAGGACACGTACGACGTCGTGGTGGTCGGCGGCGGCCACGCGGGCGCCGAGGCGGCCGCCGCGGCGGCGCGGCTGGGCGCGCGCACCGCGCTGGTGACGAGCGCGCTCGAGACCATCGGCCAGATGTCGTGCAACCCGGCCGTCGGCGGCGTCGCCAAGGGGACGGTCGTGCGCGAGGTCGACGCGCTCGGCGGCGTCATGGGGCGCGCGACCGACCGCGCGACGGTGCAGTTCCGGATGCTGAACCGCGGCAAGGGCCCCGCGGTGTGGTCGCCGCGCGCGCAGTGCGACCGGGGGCTCTACCGCCGCGCGGTGCGCGCGCTGCTGGAGGCGCGCCCGGGGCTGGTGACGCTCCAGGGGACGGTGGCGCGCCTGGTGTTCGACGGCGCGCGCGTGGTCGGCCTCGAGACGCTGGAGGGGCGCCGGCTCGGCGCCCGCGCGGTGGTGATCACGACGGGGACGTTCCTGCGCGGCCGGCTGCACATCGGCACCACGACCGCGATCGCCGGCGGGCGCGCGGGCGAGGGGGCGACCACGCACCTCGCCGAGCAGCTGGAGGCGGCGGGGCTGACGGCGGCGCGCTTCAAGACCGGAACGCCGCCGCGCATCGACGGCCGCAGCGTCGACTTCGGCGCGCTCCTCCGGCAGGAGAGCGAGCTGGCGGACTTCACGTACCGCTGGAGCCATTTTCGCGACGCAGGCGATCCGCCGCCGCTCCCGCAGCTTCCCTGCTGGCAGACGTACCTCGAGGCCCCCGGCAAGGCGCTGATCGCCGAGCATCTGGGGGAGAGCGCGATGTACGGGGGAGCGATCGGGGCGCGGGGGCCGCGGTACTGCCCGTCGGTCGAGGACAAGATCGTCCGCTTCCCCGAGGCGGTGCGGCACCAGCTCTTCCTGGAGCCGGAGGGGCTCGACACGTCGGAGCTGTACGTGAACGGGCTCTCGACGTCGCTGCCGGCGCCGGTGCAGCTGGCGGTGCTGCGCACGGTGCGGGGGCTGGAGCGCGCGGTGATGACGCGCGCCGGCTACGCGATCGAGTACGACTACTACCCGCCCACGCAGCTGGACGCGACGCTCCGCGTCCGCGCGCTCGACGGGCTGTGGCTCGCGGGGCAGATCAACGGCACCACGGGCTACGAGGAGGCGGCGGGCCAGGGGGTGGTGGCGGGGCTCAACGCGGGGCTGGCGGCGCTCGGGCGCCCGCCGCTGGTGCTGGGGCGCGAGTCCTCGTACATCGGCGTGCTGGTGGACGACCTGGTGACGCGCGGGGTGGACGAGCCCTATCGCCTCTTCACGTCGCGGTCGGAGTTCCGGCTGACGGTGCGGCAGGACAACGCGCTGCGCCGGCTGTCGGCGGTCGGCGAGGGGGTGGGGCTCTACACGCCCGACGAGCTGGCGCAGGTCCGGCGTCGGCTGGCGGCGGAGGACGAGACGCGCACGCTGGCGGAGCGGACGAGCATCTCGCCGGCGCAGGCGGGGCCGGTGCTGGCGGCGGTCGGGGAGCCGGCGCCGTCGCAGGCGGTGCGGGTGGCGGAGCTGGCGCGGCGTCCCGCCGTCTCGCTGCGCGCGTTGCTCGACGCGGCGGGGGTCGCGGTGGGCGATCCGGAGGCGGCGGTGACGGCGGAGCTGGAGCTCAAGTACGCGGGGTATCTCGCGCGGGAGCGGGCGGCGGCGGCGCGGCTGGCGCGGATGGCGGAGTTCGAGCTGCCGGCGGACCTGCCGTACGCGGGGATGCGGGCGCTGTCGACGGAGGCGCGGCAGAAGCTGGAGGTGGTGCGGCCGCGGACGTTGGCGCAGGCGGGGCGGGTGCCTGGGGTGTCTCCTTCGGACCTGCAGAACCTGATGGTCGAGGTGGAGCGGCGGCGGCGCGGGGCCGGCTCCGGCGCGCCGTGGGGCGCCGGCGATGGGGGCGCTCCGGCGGCGGGATGATCGCTGGCGCGATCATAGCGCCGCCTTCGAC
>NZ_JARGEK010000565.1 GCF_029211165.1 Roseisolibacter sp. H3M3-2 | reverse complement strand
CCGGGCGTCCACCCGTCCGAGGCCGGCGTCGCGTCGGCCGCCGCCGCGCTCGTCCTCCGCACCCTGTACGTCGCCGAGGCGGCGACGGTCGACGACCAGCACGCCGCCGACGCCGCCGAGCTGTCGCTGCTGCCGTCGGAGCGCGACGCCGACTGCGGCGCCGGCGCGGCCGTCGGCGAGTCGGTCGCCGCGCGCGTGCTCGCGCACGCCGCCACCGACGGCAGCACGGCGCCGTGGACCGGCACGCTCCCCGTGGGCCCCGGCTACTGGGTGAGCGCGCCCGGCGTCCCGCCGCTCGGCCCGTCGTGGGGCGCGATCCGCCCGTGGCTGATGACGAGCGGCCGCCAGTTCCGCCCCGCGCCGCCGCCGGCGTTCGGGTCGCCCGAGTACCGGGCCGCGCTCGCCGAGGTGCGCGCGTACACCGACGCCCGCACCCCCGAGCAGCTGCAGGTCGCGATCTTCTGGCAGGCGGGGTCGGGCCCCGGCGGGCCGATGGGCTTCTTCGGCGAGCGCGCGCTGCAGCTCGCGGCGGCGCGCCACCTCGACGAGCGCGCGACGACGCGTGTGCTGGCGCTGATGTTCCTCGCGCAGATGGACGCGCTGATCGGCTGCTGGGACGCCAAGTACCACTACGCGTACCTGCGCCCGCACCAGGGCGACCCGGGGATCACGACGCCGGTGGGGCGCCCCAACTTCCCCGCCTACCCGTCGGGGCACTCGTGCCTCTCGTCGTCGGCGGCGCGCGTGCTGGCCGGCCACTTCCCCGACGCGCGCGGCGAGCTGGCGGCGCTGGTCGAGGAGGCGGGGCTGGCGCGGCTCTACGGCGGGCTGCACTTCCGCTTCGACGTCGACGCGGGGCGCACGCTCGGCGAGAACGTCGCCGCGCTGGCGCTCGCCCGCGCGCGCGACCACGGGCCGCTGCTCCCGTAGCCGCGCGCGGAGGCGGCGGCGCGCGTCAGAGCGCCCGCGCCGCCGCCTCCGCGACCTCGTGGTCCTGCTTGCCGCTCCCCCCGCTCACGCCGACGGCGCCGACCACCACGTCGCCGCGCGTGAGCGGGATCCCGCCGGCGAAGATCATCACGCGCCCGTCGTTGGAGACGTGCAGGCCGTAGAAGTCCTCGCCGGGCTGGGTGAGCTTCGACAGGTCCTTGGTCGAGACGTCGAAGGCGCGCGACGTCCACGCCTTCTTGATCGAGATGTCGACGCTGCCGAGCCAGGCGCCGTCCATGCGCACGTGGGCGACGAGGTTCCCGCCGGCGTCGACCACCGCGAGGTTCATCGGCTGGCCGATGTCGGCCGCCTTCTGCTCGCCGGCGGCGATGACGCGGCGCGCGTCGGCGAGGGTGATGCTGGCGGGCGCGGCGTTCGACGGCGACATGGCGGCTCCTGGAAGTCGGACGGGGGTCGGGAACGGCGGGCTGCTGCATCCGCCGTTCCCGGCCCCCGCGCAGGCGCCGAGCGGTCGACGCTACGCGCCGCGCCCGACCAGCGCCATCGCCCGCTCGGCCGCGCGCACGCCGCGCCACTGCGCCTCCTCGAACAGGCTCAGCCCGCTGACGTCCGAGTTGGCGTAGAACACGCGCGCGTCGCGCGGCGGCTCCCACCACGCGCGGCGCGCCGCCAGGAACCCCGGCTCGGGGCGCGGCATCGCGTGGCCGTAGCGCAGCACGTCCACCCGCGAGACGCACTCGCGCACGTCGGGGTGCGCGCGCGCGAGGTCCGACAGCGCCGCCTCCGCGCACGCGCGCCAGTCCATCGCCAGCAGCCGGCGCCGCGCGTCGGCCGGCTCGCCGTCGGCCAGCGGCAGGTACCACGTCCACACCGTGCGCTCGTCGGGCGTGGCGCGCAGCGCCTGGTGCGTGGCGACCACGTAGCCCAGCGCGTCCGAGTCCGCGATCACGTTGTCCCACGCCTCGGGCGCGTCCTGCGCGCCGGCGCGCGGGCGCCGGTCGAGGGTGAGGTTGGCCACCACCCACGGCGCGTAGCGCCACGGCACGCGCGGCGCGCCCGCCACCACGCGCGACGCGAGGAAGGTCGGCGCCGCCCAGATCACGGCCTCGCACTCGTACGCGACGTCGCCCGCGAGCACGCGCAGCCCGCCGGCGCGGCCGCCGTCGGCGCGCGGCTCGACGCGCCGCGTCCCCG
>NZ_JARGEK010000564.1 GCF_029211165.1 Roseisolibacter sp. H3M3-2 | reverse complement strand
CGGCCGAGCGCGCGGCGCGCGCGGGCGAGGGCGCGCCGGACGTGGGCGACGCCGACGCCGCCGAAGGCGCCGCGGCGGCCGCCGGCGACGACGCCGTCTGACCGGCGGGGGCACCTCGATGTCGCTCACGCTCCGCTTCTGGCGCGTGCGGGGGAGCGTCGCCGCGCCGGGCGCCGCCACGGCGCGCTACGGCGGCAACACGTCGTGCGTCGAGGTGGCGCACGCCGGCGGCGCCCTCGTGCTCGACGCGGGGACGGGGCTGCGCCCGTTCGGCGAGGCGCGCCGCGCCGCCGGCGAGCTCGCCGGCCCGATCGACGTGCTGGTGACGCACGCGCACGCCGACCACCTGCTCGGCCTCCCCTTCCTCGGCACCCTCGACGTCGCGGGCGCCGCGGTCACGGTGCACGCCGCGCCGCACGTGCTCGAGGCGGTCCGCGCCGCGTCGCACTCGCTGGCGTCGCCCCCGCTCTTCCCGGTGCCGCTCGCGCAGCGCGCGGCGGCGCCCACGTTCGTCGCGCTGCCCGCCGAGGGGGCGACGCTGTCCGGGCTGCGCGTGCGCGCGGTGCCGGCGCTGCACCCCGGCGGCGCGGCCGGCTTCCGCGTCGAGGACCCGGCGACGGGACGCGCCGCCGTCTACCTCCCCGACAACGAGCTGGCGGCGTTCGAGGGGGAGTGCGGCGGGCGGCGCGAGCTGCTGGAGGCGATCGCCGGCGCGGAGGTGCTGGTCCACGACGCGACGTACCTCCCCGCCGAGCTGCCGCACCACCGCGGGTGGGGGCACTCGACGTACGCCGAGGCGGTGCGCCTCGCGGCCGACGCCGGGGTGCCCCGCCTCGTGCTGTTCCACCACCACCCCGAGCGCGACGACGCCGCGCTGGACCGCGTCGCCGCGGTGGCGCAGGGGGTCGCGCGCGCCGCGCGCGGCGCCCCCGAGGTCACCGTCGCCGTCGAGGGGACCGCGCTGACGGTGTGACCGTCGACGGTGTGACCGTCGCGGGAGCGCGCGGCGCGGACGGGCCGACGCCCCCGCTTACGGGAACACGGTGTACGCGTAGGTGACCGTACGCTCGACGTTCGTCCCGACCATGAGCTGCACGCGTCCGGTGTAGGTGCCGGCGACGCCCGTCGGGACGTCCGCCTCGGCGACGCCGTCCGCGTTGGTCACCGTGGTGCGCAGCGCCAGCCCCTCCTGCAGCCAGGTCACCGTCGCCCCCGCGACCGGGCCGGTCCCGTCGGTGACGCGCGCGCGCAGGACCGCACGCGTGCCACGCACGACCTCGAACGGGTTGGCGCTGGTGATGGCCAGGAAGCGCGTGCCGCCCGCGAGCACCGCCACCGCCGCCGCGCCGTCCGTCCCGTCGCTGGCCGCGATGACGTCGGCGCGCCCCGCCAGCAGCGCGCGCACCACGCCGCCCGTGTCGACGCTCAGCACGTTCGGCGCGCTGGAGCGCCACGTCACCGCGCGTCCGGTGAGCACCGCGCCCGAGGCGTCGCGCAGCTCGGCGACGAAGCGCTGCTGCATCCCCTCCAGCAGGTTCACCGACGCCGGCGACACGACCACGCGCGCGACGCGTCCGGCCGCCGGCGGGGTCGGCGTCGGCGTGGGGGTCGGCGTCGGCGTGGGGGTCGGCGTGGGAGTCGGCGCCGGCGTGGGCGTGGGCGTCGGGGTCGGTGTGGGCGTCGGCGTCGGCGTCGGCGTGGGGACCGGCGTCGGCGTCGGCGTGGGAGCCGGGGTCGGCGTGGGGGTCGGGACGGTCGGCGTGGTCGGCGCCGGCGGCGGCGTGTCGGTCGGCGACGACCCCCCACCGCACGCGGCGAGCGCGAGGACGGCGGCGAGCGAGCGGAGCGCGCCGGGGGCGCGGAACGGTCGGGCGGAGTGCATGGGCGCGGGCGCTGGGCGGGGGGAGGACGCCGGGGGCGTCGAGCTTCCTGACGGATCCGTGCGGCGCGGGGTCACCCGCGCGTGCGGCGCGTCACGCGTCGCGTGGCGCGCGCCCCACATGCGGCGGCGGTGCGGCGGTCCCCCACCCGCCGCCGGCCGGCGTCTCGATCGTGAGCACCTCGCCCGCCGCCAGCGCGACGCGGCACTTGGCCGGGAGCGCCGCGTCGCCGCGCCAAGTCGGATCGTAGCCATGTCGTTCTGTGAGCCAAGGAGTTGAG
>NZ_JARGEK010000563.1 GCF_029211165.1 Roseisolibacter sp. H3M3-2 | reverse complement strand
GGCAGGGCGGCGGGGGGCGGCGGCGGCTCCGCGGGGGGCGCGGAGACGACGCCGCCGGGCATGCCGCCCGCGTGTCGCCGCCACGCCGCCACGTCCGCGCCCGCCGCACCCTGCATCGCTCCTCCGGGTTAGTCGCCCACCGAGAAGAAAAGCATTGGCCATGCCACGTCCTGCAGACGCCCCGGCCGCGCGGCCGTCACGGCCGGGGCCGCCGGCCCGGCGTCAGGCGGCCGGCGCCGGGGTCGGCGTCGGCGAGGCCATCGGGTCGCGCAGCGCCGAGATGATGCGCGCCGCCATCGCGTCGAGGCGGGTGCGGTCGGGCATCGCCGAGCCGGGGAACGGGAGCGGCACGTCGAAGCCGTCGCCGGCGCGGCGCGGGATGAGGTGGACGTGGAAGTGGAAGACGTCCTGCCCCGCCGCGCTGCCGGAGCTCACCACGATGTTCAGGTCGCGGCACCCCGTCACCTGCTGGATGATCGGCATCAGGCGCGTCGCCACCCCGTACAGGTGCAGCCCCGTCTCGCGCGGCAGGTCGTCGACGCGCTCGTAGTGCGCGCGCGGCACGACCAGCACGTGGCCGTCGTTCACCGGCTGGATGTCCATGAACGCGATCGCGACGGCGTCCTCGTAGCACACGGACACCTCGCCCGCGCCCCCGATGATGTCGCAGAAGGGACAGTGCATCGGCGTCTTGGGCATGCGCGGCGGGCCTCGGGTCGGAGGGTGGTCGACGGGGAACTCGACCCGCGGGGTGCAGGGCGAGTGCCACCGACCGGACGACCTCCGCTCAACGGCCGCGCGGCGCCGCCCGTGCCCTCGCCGCGAGTATCGGAAGCGGACCGGAGGCTGTCAAGCACGAGCCCGCATGCGCGGCTTCACCGCTGCGGCGCCGCCGCGCTCACAGCCAGCGGTCGATCTGCTCGGGCGTCAGGTTGCCGCCGCACAGCGGCGTCGCCGCCAGGGCGCCGCGCACCAGCTCCGGGCGCGCGAGCGCGGCGGCGACGCCGACCGCCCCCGCCGGCTCCACGACGAGCCCGAGGTGGCGGTGCACGAGCCGCATCGCCTCCACGACCACCGCGTCCTCCACCAGCACCACCTCGTCGACCACGCCGCGCAGGTCGTCGAGCGCCTCGGGGACCGGCACGCGCACCGCGATCCCGTCGGCGATGGTGTCGGCGCGCGGCGTCGCGACCGCACGCCCGGCGTGGAGCGAGTGCGCCATCGCCGGCGCGCCGGCGGCGGACGCGTAGAGCAGCCGCGTGCGCGGCGACCGCGCGCGCAGCGCGTGCCCCACCCCGGCCAGCAGCGCGCCGTTGCCGAGGGGGATCAGCGCGACGTCGAGGGGCGCGGGCCACCGCGCCAGCTCGAGCCCCATCGTCCCCGCCCCCTCGGTCACCGCCAGCTCGCGCCCGTCCTCCACGAACGGCAGCCCGGCCTCGGCGGCCGCGGCGCGCGCCGCGTCCTTGGCGGCGTCGAAGTCGTCGCCGTCGAGCCGCACCTCGGCGCCCAGCGCGCGCATGCGCTCGAGCTTGAGCGGGTTCGCGGTGCGCGCGGCGTAGACGGTCGCGCGCGCGCCGCGCCGGCGGGCCGCCTCGGCGATCCCCTGCCCGAAGTTCCCCGCCGACGCGCAGACGACGTGCGGCGGCGGGGCGCCGCGGGCGCGCGCCTCCGCCGCCAGCGACGCCACGAACCAGTCGGCGCCGCGCCCCTTGAACGACCGCACCGGGTTGAGCGTCTCGACCTTCACCACCAGCCGGACGCCCAGCGCCCCAGACAGCGCCTCGCTCTCCAGCTGCGGCGAGTCGAGGTAGGCGGGGTGGACGTGCGCGCGGGCCCGCTCGATGCCGGCGAGCGTGACCCGCGCGTGGGGCGCGCCCGTCACGGCATGCCGGACGGGAGCCCCGACGGATGGCCGAACGGGTCGCCCGGCGGCGGGACGAGCGCCGGCGTGGGCGTCGGCAGCTCGCGGCGCGTCTGCCAGCGCTGCACGTCGCCGACCACCGCGCGCCAGTGCGCGCGCGTCGCCGTGGCGAGCCCCGTCGCGCCCGCGCCGCCGCGCATGGCGAGCACGCGCTGCCCGTCCGTCGCCAGCTCGGCGATGCGCAGCTCGGCGACGGCGCGCTCCACCGGCGACGCCTCGCCGTCGGGGGCCAGCGCCTGCAGGCG
>NZ_JARGEK010000562.1 GCF_029211165.1 Roseisolibacter sp. H3M3-2 | reverse complement strand
GGCCGCGCGTGGGCGGCGCGGGCCGCCCGGCGCCTCGCCGACACGGCGGCGCTGCGCCGCCTGGCGCGCGACCCCGACCCGAACGTCGCCAGCGAGGCGATCGACGGACTCGCCGAGCACGCGGGGCACGCCGACGACGCGCTGTACGTGGACGCGCTGCGGCGCGACCCGGCGCAGGTGCTGATGTCGGCGGCGAACGCGCTCAGGGGGACGCGCGACGCGTCGGCGACGCCGGCGCTCGTGGCCGCGCTCGACCGCGAGACGGCGCGCCGCCGCGAGACGTCGCGCGACGCACGCCTGGCGCTCGTCGAGGCGCTGGGGAGCGCGGTGCCGGCGCGGTACGCGCGCGACTTCGACCCCGCGGTCGCCGAGCGCGCCGCGGCGCTGGCCGGCGTCGCCGCGGCGCAGCAGCGGCTCCCGCCGCGCCCCGTGCCGACCGTCGCGCAGCTGCGCACCGTGCGCGAGGCGACGATCCTGATGGCCGACGGCGGGCGCGTCGAGCTGCGCCTCTTCCCGATGGACGCGCCGACCAACGCGTGGCGCTTCGCGCGCCTCGCGCGCGCGGGCTACTTCGACGGGCTCACCTTCCACCGCATCGCGCCGTTCTTCGTGGTGCAGGGGGGGAGCCCGCACGCCAACGAGTACGAGGGCGACGGCCCGTTCACGCGCGACGAGGTCGGGCTGGAGAACAACCGCGGCACGGTCGGGATCTCGACGCGCGGGCGCGACACGGGCGACGGACAGCTCTACTTCAACACCGTCGACAACGTGCGCCTCGACCACGACTACACGGTGTTCGCCGAGGTGACGCGGGGGATGGACGTGGTGGACCGGATGCAGGAGGGGGCGAGGATCCGGCGCGTGACGGTGCGGTGAGTCCCGCGCGCGGGACGCTGCGGGCGGCGGGCTGCGGATTCAGAACCCGCCGTCCGCCGCCCGAAGCGCCCGGTGCGCCGCCGGCAGCACGCACGGACTCTCCCCGTTCAGCGGTCCCGCGTCCAGCAGCGACGCGCAGTCCTCGAGGCGGAAACAGCCGCAGTCGAGCGCGATCGTGAGCACGGCGCGCATCCGCTCGGCGCGCGCGACCTGCGCGTCGATCTCGGCGAGCTTGCGGGCGGCGAGGGCGCGCCACTGCGCGGCGGGGGGCGTGCCGGGGACGAAGCCGGCGACCAGCTGCCCCACCTCGGCCATCGTGAACCCGGCCTCGCGCGCCAGCGCGATCAGCGACAGCCACTCCAGCACCGACGCGTCGTAGCGCCGCTGTCCCGACGCGCGCGCCGGGGCGGGGAGCAGGCCGAGCGACTCGTAGTAGCGGATGGCCGACGGCGCGATCCCGGCGCGTCGCGCCACCTCGCCGATGCTCATCCGCGACATGGGCGTTGACTTGAAGTGCGCTTGAAGTTGTACGGTGCGTGGGACGCGGGCAACCGCCCGCCGCACCCTCCAACCCCGCCCCGCATGTCCACGCTCTCCGCCGTCACCGACGCCACCTTCGACGACGCCGTGCGCACCGGCGTGGCCGCCGTCGAGTTCACCGCCGCCTGGTGCGGCCCCTGCCGCGTGATGGGGCCGATCGTCGAGGCCGCGGCGCGCGACTACGGCGACCGCCTCCGCGTCTTCCAGATGGACGCCGACGCGAATCCCGCGACCCTGGTCCGCCTCGGCGTGCGCGGGCTGCCGACGACGCTCGTGTTCCGCGACGGCGCGCTCGCGGCGCGCGTGGTCGGCGCGGTGCCGGCGGCGCCGGTGCGCGCGCGCCTCGACGCGCTGCTCGACGCCGCGCGCGATCCCGCGCTCACGGAAACGGCCGCGGGCGCGGCCACGGCCACGGCCAGGGGTTGAACGCGTCGCGGCCGGCGAGGCCGCGCACCGCCGCCTCGCGCACCTGCGGGTCGCGCGAGGCGAGCAGCGTCGACAGCGCCTGCTCCGACCGCTCGCCGGACCTCAGCAGCGCGCGGACGAGCGCCTGGCGCAGGCGCGCGCCGCCGGTCTCGCGCTCCAGCGCGTCGCGCACCGCGGGGCCCGCCGCCGTGTCGCCGATCTGGCCGAGCGCCCAGGCGGCCTTGAGGCGCACGTCCTCGCTCGTGTCGCGGAGCGCGCGCAGGAGCCCCGCCGGCGCCGCGCGCCCGCCGAGCTGCCCGAGCGCCCACGCCGCGGTGCCGCGCACGCGC
>NZ_JARGEK010000561.1 GCF_029211165.1 Roseisolibacter sp. H3M3-2 | reverse complement strand
GCGGCGCGGCGGCGCGCGAGCTCGCCGGCCGCGCCGCCCGCGACCGCCGCGCGCAGCCGCGCGGCCTGCGCGGGGTCGGCGCGCAGCGCGAGGCGGCGCAGTCCGTCCGTGGGGTCGTCAGTCATCGGCGGCGCCCGGCTGGTGGGGAGCGAGCCAGCGCCGGAGGTTCCGGCGGGCCTTGAACAGGTTCACGCGCGAGGTCACCGCGGCGATGCCGAGGACGTCGGCGATCTCGGCGTGCGTGAGCCCCTCGACGTCGTGCAGGAGGACGATTACGCGCTGGCGCTCGGTGAGGCGCGCCAGCGCGCGGCCGAGGTCGCGCGCCAGCTCGGCGCGGTGCGCGCTGCGCTCCACGTCGTGCGGCGCGACGGCGCGCACGGCGTCCACCGACGGGCCCTCGCGCAGCCGCTCGCGGCGGATCAGGTTGCGCGCGCGGTTCTGCACGATGCGCAGGAGCCAGTGCCGGAAGCGCTCCGGCGCCGCGCACTGGTCGAGTCGTCGGACGGCGATCAGGAAGGCCTCCTGGCAGGCGTCGTCGGCGTCGGTGGGGTCGCGCAGGATCGCCAGGGCGACCGCGTACGCGGCGTCGAGGTGCCGCGCGAGCAGCACCCCGAGCGCGCCCTCGTCCCCGTCGAGCACGCGCGCGACGAGGGCGGCGTCGCCCGCGGGCGCGGCGGGCCCCGCCGCCGCGGCGTCGGGGGCGCCGCGGCGGGGGAGCGCGTGGGCGAGCGAGGCGGAGCGGTGCATCCGGGCGCCCGCGCGTTCAGTAGCCGGCCACGAGGCCGTGCGTCTTGCCGAGCACGTGGTCCGCGGTCGGCGCGTCGAAGTTGGAGAGCGCGATCAGCGTGTAGCCGGCCGGCTCGAACGCCGCGCCCCACGCGTTGCCGCCCGGCACCAGCCCGCCGTGCCCGTAGCGCCGCCCGCCGCCGGGGAGCGCCTGGACGAAGAAGCCGTAGCCGTAGGTCGCGCCGGTCCACGGGTCGACGCCGCGCGGCGTCAGCATCTCGGCGCGCGTGCGCGCCCCGACGAGCCGGTTGGCCGCGAAGGCGCGGAAGAAGCGCGCGAGGTCCGCCGCCGTCGCGTACGAGCCGCCGTCGGCGCCGCCGGGCCACGCGCCGAGCATCGGCGTGCTGCTGCGCCGCGTCGCGAGGGGCACGCCGCCGAGCGGCGGCAGCCACGTCTGCCCCTCGGCCTGCCCCGCGGCCGCGCCCGGAAGGAGGAACGCGGTCGCGCGCATCCCCGCGCGCCCCCACACCTCGCGCGCCACGTACGCGCGGTACGACTCGCCCGTCACCCGCTCGACGACGTGTCCGAGCAGCGCGAAGCCGGAGTTGCTGTAGGCCACGCCCGTCCCCGGCGCGAAGCCGGGCGACATGTCGGCGATGACCGGCAGGTAGTCGGCGATCTCGCGCAGCACGACGCGCCCGGACCGCACGTCGTCGTGGTCCATGTAGTTGCCCAGCCCCGAGCGGTGGCTGAGCAGGTGGCCGATCGTCGCCGCGCGCGCCCACTCGCGGCGCGGCCAGTCGGGGAGCACCTCGGCGACCGGCGTGTCGAACGAGAGGCGCCCGTCCTCGACGAGCTGCGCGATCGCGACGGCGGTGAACATCTTCCCCATCGAGCCGACGTTGAATCGCGTGTCGGCCGTGTTGGCGCGCGTCCGCGCGAGGTCCTCCGAGCCGACCGAGAGCGCCGCCAGCTCGTGCCCGCCCTTGAGCAGCAGCGCGTTCCCGGAGTACGCGTCGGCCGCGGCGAGCTTGCGCACGTAGCGCGCGAGGTCGGCGGCGACGTCGTTCGGGTTGCGCAGCGCGGCCGGCGCCAGGTCGGCGGGCGGGTCGGTCCGCGCGAACGGGATCAGCATGTTGACGCGGTGCGGCGCCGACGCCTCGACGCCGATGCGCAGCCGGTACCAGAGCTCCGTCAGCTCCGACTGCAGCAGCACGTCGCGCGACGACTCGCCGGTCGGCGTGGTGCGCCGCACCGCGAGCGCGCGCAGGTTGCGCCACTCGAGGTACATGACGCGCGCGAGGAAGCCGGGGTTCGGCGCGGTGCCGCGCGTGACCGCGGAGTCGAGGTAGAGCCGCACCTGCACGGAGTCGCCGGTGGCGAAGACCGCCAGGAACTCGGCGGCGCGGCGGCCCATCGGCGCGCGCGCGGCGTCGCTGGCGGCGGCGCACGCGGCGCGCGCCGCG
>NZ_JARGEK010000560.1 GCF_029211165.1 Roseisolibacter sp. H3M3-2 | reverse complement strand
GCGCGGCACGGGGGCGCGGCGCACGCCGGCGGGGGCGACGCGCCAGCGCAGCCCGAGCGACAGGTGGCGCACCGCGAGCATCCCGCGCAGCGGGTCGGCCACCTGGTCGCCCTCCCACGCCAGCACGCCGACGCGCGGCAGCGCCCACCACACGCCCGAGGCGAGCAGGATCGGGCGCACGCCGGAGAACTGCACCGGCGCGCGGCGCAGCCCGGCCGACGCGGCGACCTCGCCCTGGCGGCCGCGCCACTCGACGGCGCCCGTCAGGTCGACGGCCAGCACCGGGCGCGTCGGCCCGACGACCGTCGCGCGCAGCGTCGTGGGCGGCGCCGCGTTCGTGATGATCGGCGCCACCGTCGGCACTCCGAGCGGGGTCGGCACCGCGGTCGGCCCGCCGGCCGCGCTGTCGAGGCGCGCGCGCTGCGCGGACAGTGCGAGCGAGACCGTGGGCCCGGCGCCGCGCCACCACATCCCCAGGTCGGCGGCGGCGATCGGGGCGTTGAGCCCCTCGCGCGTCAGGAACCCGCCCCCCGCGCCGACCCACGCCCCCACGCCGCCGTAGCGGGCGCCGTCGAAGCGCCGCCGCGCCAGCCCGAGCACGTGCGCGGCCGGCGAGCCGCCGCGGTAGCGCACGCCGGTGGCGACGCCGCCCAGCTCCCAGCGCCCGTCGCGGTCGGGGGCCCAGACGCCGGCGAGCACCGCGTGCGCGGCGCACCGGTCGGCGGCGGCGAGCATCCCGGCGCCGGTGAGGTCCACCGTCCCGCGCTCGTCGGTCACGCGCCAGCCGGCGGCGACGGTCGGCGCGGTCACGCGGGCGGCGTTCGACTGGTCGAGCGTCGCGCCGCCTGCGTCGACCGTCACGCGATGCTCCACCTGCGCGCGCGCCGGCGCGGCCCCGGCGAGGAGCGCGGCGACGGCGAGCGGACGGGAGGCGGACCGGAGGCGCACGACGCCACGATAGCACCGCCGCGCCCGTCCGGCGACGGTCAGTTGTACCAGTCGCGGCCGTACGCGCGCGGCCGTCGCGCGCCGTTACGGGCGGCCGCTGCGACCCGGGGGCGCGTTCTCCCCCGCGAGCGCCGCCGCCGGCTGCTGCACGGGCGTGGGCAGCGCGGCGATCAGCGCGCGGAAGCGCAAGTCGAGCGCCGTCACCGGCGACGCGCCGGTGGCCAGGTCGCGCTGCACGTCCTCGCCGAGGGCGAGCAGCCGCCCGTCGTCGGCGCGGCGCTGCAGCAGCCGCGCGACCGCGCGCGACGCCTCGGTCACCGGCACGCCGCGCGACACGAGCTGCGCGAGCACGCCGAGCGCCACCGCGGTCGACCGCCGCCGCGACAGCTCGCGGAAGGTCGTCAGCACCTCGCTCGGCACCCCGAGCGCGAGCGCGTCGGCGCCGGCGGTGATCTCGCGGTCCCCGACGGCGGGCTTGAGCGCGTCGCGCGACGTCGCGAGGCGCGTCGCCATCCCGCGCACGGCGGCCTCGATGCGCGCCGGCGGCGCCTCCTTCTCCACCCCCTCGAGCGCCTTGGCGACCAGCGGCTCGAGCGGGAGGCCGCGCCGGTCGGCGTCGGCCAGCACGTCGGCGATCGCGCGGCGCACGCGCGGGTCGGGGATCCCCTCCAGCCGGCCGACGGCGCTGGCGATCGTGGTGGCCGTCCCGGGCGCCGAGAGCCCGGCGGGGGCGACCGGCACCTGCGCGCCGGCGACCGGCGCGGCGGCGGTCAGTGCCACGAGCGACGCGGCGGCCAGGGCGAGCCGCGCGGCCCTGCGGGCGAGGGGAGCGGTCACGACCCCACGCTCACGGGGCGCCGCCGACGACGACCACCGAGTGGTCGCGCCCGTAGTCCACGTCGCGCGTCACCGGGACCCGCGGGTCGGTCACCCACGACGAGTCGTCGATCACGAAGGCGTAGGCGTGGCGCCCCGGCGCCAGCGGCACCGTCGTCGTCCACGAGCCGTCGGCGCTGCGGGCGAGCGGCGTCGCCCGCGCGTCCCAGCCGTTGAAGTCGCCCACGAGCGCCACGCGGTCGGCGCCCGGGCGGGCGAGCAGGAAGGCGGTCGGGAGCGGCGCGTCCGGGTCGGCGACGGCCGCGGCCTGCACCAGGTCGTCCTCGGCGAGCGCCTCCACGGCCAGCGGCTCGGCGCCGGCGGCCGCCGACGACGCGGGCGCGACGGCGACGACGGGGCCGGCCGGCGCGTCCCCCC
>NZ_JARGEK010000056.1 GCF_029211165.1 Roseisolibacter sp. H3M3-2 | reverse complement strand
GCGCGCACCGCGGCGTGCGTCGCGGCGACGCACGCCGCGGTGCGCGCGCTCGTCCCCCCGCTCGACGGCGACCGCCCGCCGTCCCCCGACGTGCGCCGCCTCGCCGACGCCGTCGTCGCAGGCCGCTTCGTCCCGGACGCGGCGCGCCCCCTCGACTCGCTGCTGACGGAGGTGTACGCGTGAGCGCCCCGACCGTGACCCCGCCGGCCGCGCCGGTCGTGCGCGCGCCCCGCGGCGCCCAGCTGTCCTGCAAGGGGTGGGAGCAGGAGGCGGCGCTGCGCATGCTGATGAACAACCTCGACCCCGAGGTCGCCGAGCGCCCCGATGACCTCGTCGTGTACGGCGGGACGGGGAAGGCCGCGCGCAGCTGGCCGGCGTTCGACGCCATCGTCGCGGCGCTGCGGGCGCTCGAGTCGGACGAGACGCTGGTGGTGCAGAGCGGGAAGCCGGTGGCGGTGCTGCGCACGCACGCCGCCGCGCCGCGGGTGCTCATCGCCAACTCGAACCTCGTGCCGCGCTTCGCGACCTGGGACGAGTTCCGCCGGCTGGAGGCGCTCGGGCTGACGATGTACGGGCAGATGACCGCCGGGTCGTGGATCTACATCGGCTCGCAGGGGATCGTGCAGGGGACGTACGAGACCTTCGGCGCGGTGGCCGACCGCCACTTCGGCGGGTCGCTCGCCGGGCGCCTCGTCGTCACGGCGGGGCTGGGCGGGATGGGCGGCGCGCAGCCGCTCGCCGCGACGATGAACGGCGCCGCGATCCTCGGCGTCGAGGTCGACGAGGCGCGCATCGACAAGCGGCTCGCCACCGGCTACTGCGACCGGAAGGCGTACGGCCTCGACGAGGCGCTGGCGCTGCTCGACGCGGCGCGGCGCGCCGGCACCGCGCTGTCGGTCGGCCTGGTGGGGAACGCCGCCGAGGTGCTGCCGGAGCTGGTGCGGCGGGGCGTGGTCCCCGACGTCGTCACCGACCAGACGAGCGCGCACGACATGCTGCACGGCTACGTGCCGGCGGGGCTGTCGCTCGCCGAGGCGGCGGCGCTGCGGGCCGACGACCCGGCGGAGTACGTGCGGCGGTCGACGGAGAGCGCGGTGCGCCACGTGCGCGCGATGCGCGACATGCAGCGCGCCGGCGCGGTGGCGTTCGACTACGGCAACAACGTGCGCACGGTGGCGTTCGACGCCGGGCTGGCCGACGCCTTCGAGATCCCGGGCTTCGTCCCGGAGTACATCCGCCCGCTCTTCTGCGAGGGGAAGGGGCCGTTCCGGTGGGTCGCGCTCTCGGGCGATCCGGCCGACATCCACCGCACCGACACGCTGGCGCTCGAGCTGTTCCCGCACGACGCGGGGCTGCGGCGCTGGCTGACGCTGGCGCGCGAGCGGATCCACTTCCAGGGGCTCCCGGCGCGCATCTGCTGGCTGGGGCAGGGGGACCGCGCGCGCTTCGGCCTCGCGCTCAACGACCTGGTGGCGCGCGGCGAGCTCTCGGCGCCGATCGTGATCGGGCGCGACCACCTCGACACGGGGAGCGTCGCGTCGCCCTTCCGCGAGACCGAGGGGATGCGCGACGGCAGCGACGCGATCGCCGACTGGGCGGTGCTGAACGCGCTGGTGAACGTCGCCAGCGGCGCGTCGTGGGTGTCGTTCCACCACGGCGGCGGCGTCGGCATCGGCAACTCGCTGCACGCGGGGCAGGTGATCGTCGCCGACGGCTCCGCGCTCGCGCGCGAGCGGCTGCAGCGCGTCCTGACCAACGACCCGGGGATGGGCGTGGCGCGGCACGCGGACGCGGGCTACCCCGAGGCGGTCGCGGCGGCGCGGCGGCACGGCCTCAACCTTCCGATGCTCTGACGGCTGCGGGCCGTGGGCTGCGGGTTCCGAATCCGCAGCCCGCAGTCCGCGGCGTCCGGCGGACTCCGCATGCTCTCCTCCAAGTTCAAGCCCTACCACGTCCCCCTCTTCCTCGGCAAGTACGCCTGGCTCAAGGCGCGCCGCCGCCCGGTGCTCGTGCACTTCGAGGTCACGATGCGCTGCAACGCGCGCTGCGGCTTCTGCGACTACTGGAAGACGCCGGCCGAGGCGAAGAAGGACGAGCTGAAGAGCTTCGCCGACGCGGCGCGGCACTTCGACCCGATGCTCGTGACGTGGACGGGCGGCGAGCCGCTGCTGCGGCGCGACCTCGAGGACCTCGTGGCCGCGGTCGACCGCGCGGTCCGCCTCAAGTACGTCACGCTCATCACGCACGGCGGGATGCTGACGCCGGAGCGCGCGCGGTCGCTGTGGGACGCGGGGATCCACCAGTTCAACATCTCGCTCGACTACCTCGACGGGCGCCACGACGTCGCGCGCGGGATCCCGGGGCTCACCGAGAAGATCTTCCGCACGGTCGAGGCGATGCGGGCCGGCGGGATCGACAACGTGCGGTTCAACACCGTGCTGAAGGACGACAACCTCGACCAGATCCTCCCCATCGTGCGGCGCGCCGAGGAGATGGGGTGCGGCGTCAACCTGAGCGTCTACACCGACGCCAAGAACGGGAACACGTCGCACCTGCTCGGCGAGGCCCAGCACCGCGAGATCGACGACCTGGTGGCGCGCCTGCTCGCCTTCAAGCGGCGGCGGCGCGGCGTCGTCACCAACTCCGACTACTACCTCGAGCAGATCCCCCGCTACGTGCGCGGGCAGATGACCGAGCCGTGCCGCAGCGGGATCGACACGATCCACGTGAGCCCCACCGGCGGCGTGCGGCGGTGCCCCGACTTCCCGACCGACTTCCACTGGTCGGAGTACAGGCGATACGAGCCGATCGCCTGCAACGACTGCTACTACGCCTGCCGCGGCGAGGCGCAGGCGCCGATCCGCATCGCCTCGCGCGTGCGTGACGTGATGGGGACGACCCGGACGCCGGCGGGCGTCGCGTGAGCGGGGAGCGTCGAGCGGGGAGCGTCGGGCGTCCAGAGGGCGATCCGCTCGACGCCCGACGCTCGACGCTGCTCTTCGTCGGCGCCGCCCAGGTCGTGACGTGTGCGGGGCCGGCGCGGGCGCGGCGCGGCGGCGAGATGCGCGACTGCGGCGTGGCGCCCGCGGGGACGGCGGTGGCGGTCGACGGCGGGCGCGTGACCGAGGCGGGGTCGCTCGCCGAGCTGGAGGCGCGCTTCGCGGACGCCGAGCGCGTGGACTGCGGGGGGCGGCTGCTCACCCCGGGGCTCGTGGACTCGCACACGCACGCGATCTTCGGCCGGCCGCGGCACGCCGAGCAGGAGATGCGGGCGATGGGGCTGCCGTATATGGAGATCGCCGCGCGCGGCGGCGGGATCCACGCGTCGGTGCGCGACCTGCGCGGGCGCACGGAGGACGAGCTGGTCGCGCTGGCGCTGCCGCGGCTGCGGCGGATCGCGGCGCACGGCACGACGACGGTGGAGGTGAAGTCGGGGTACGGCCTCACGCTGGAGGACGAGCTCAAGACACTGCGCGCCATCCGGCGCCTGCAGGCACTGCTGCCGCTGCGGCTCGTCCCCACGTGGCTCGGGGCGCACGAGATCCCGCAGGAGGCGCGGGCGCGCGGCGACGCGGGGCGGCGCGAGTACCTGCGGCTGCTGGTGCACGAGATGCTGCCGGCCGTGGCGGGGGAGGGGCTGGCGCGATTTGCTGACGTTTTCTGCGAGCCGGGCGTCTATACCGTGGCGGAGAGCCGCGTGCTGCTGGAGGCCGCCCGCGAGGCGGGCCTCGGTCTCAAGCTGCACGCCGACGAACTGCAGACGTCCGGCGCGGCGGAGCTGGCCGTCGCCCTGGGGGCCGCGAGCGCGGACCACCTGGCGGCGGTGAGCGACGACGGCGTGCGGGCGCTCGCGGGCGGCGGCACCGTGGCGACCCTCCTCCCCGGGACCATGCTCTTCCTGGGGAGCGCGCGGCAGGCGCCCGCGCGCACGCTCGTCGACGCGGGGGCCGCGGTGGCGCTCGCGTCGGACTTCAACCCGGGGACCAGCCCCACCGTCAACTTCCCGCTGGTGCTCACCCTCGCCGTCAGCCAGCTCCGCCTGACCGCCGCCGAGGCGGTCGTGGGGGCCACCGTGAACGGCGCCGCCGCCCTCGCCCTCGCCGGCGACGTCGGGCAGCTGGCGCCGGGCTTCCGGGCGGACCTGGCGCTGTTCGACGCCGAGGACGTGCGCGAGCTGCCGTACTGGTACGGCGACCGGCGCTGCCGGGGGACGTGGGTGGACGGGGTCGCGTGTCACCCGTACGAGGCCGCGGCGCACCACGCGTCCGGGCTCCCGCTCCCCACGGCTTCCCCGACCCGTTGATGTCCGCGCTCGCCAAGATCAAGAAGCAGGCGGCCCAGCTCGAGCACGACCGCCAGTACGACAAGGCGCTCGCCCTCTACACGCGCCTGCTCGACGAGTCGCCGGACCCGGACGACGACATCGACGTCGCGCTGTACAACCGCGCCGGCGACGTCGCGCTGCGCGCGGGCGACCTCGGACGCGCGGTCACGTACTACGAGCGCGCGCTCGATCTCTACGCGGCCGGCGGCTTCCTGAACAACGCGATCGCCCTCGGCGCCAAGATCCTGCGCCAGGCGCCCGAGCGCGCGGCCACGCACTACACGTTGGGCGTCCTGCACGCGAAGAAGGGGTTCCGCAGCGACGCGCGGCAGCACTTCCTGACGTACGCCGAGCGGATGCAGCGCGCGGGGCAGGGCGCCGAGGTCGCGCGCAGCCTCGCCGACTACGTGGTGCTGTGCGACGGCGCCGCCGACGCCCGCAGCGGGCTGGCCGCGCACCTGGCCACCGGGGCTTCGCGCCCGGCCGACCTGTCGGGGAAGCTGCAGGAGCTGCTGGAGCAGGCGCTGCGCGCCGCCGGGCAGCTGGACGGGGCCGAGGACGGCGGGCGCTCGGCCGGCCGCGCCGCCGCGGCCGGCGACCTGGTGTTCCTCGACCTCGACGCGGCCGCGATCGAGGCCTCCGCGCAGTCGGCGTCCCCGGCCGCGCCCGCGCCGCTGGAGCTGGTCCCGGTGGCCGCGTTCGACGAGCCGCTGGACCTGCTGACCGACGCGGAGCCCGAGATCGCCGTGGCCACCGGCGCGGCCTCCGAGGGCGCGCACCCGCTCGACTCGCTCCCCGGCGAGCTGCCGCCGCTGGCCCCGTCGATGGTCGCGCTCGAGGTCGGGGAGGAGGCGGTCGAGGCGAGCGCCGCGGACGCCGCCGACGATCTGCAGGTGGACGTGCCGCTGTTCGCCGACGCCCCGGCGGACGAGCCCGACCGGCTCGACGACGTCGCCGAGCTCGACCTGGGGTCGGTCGGGCCGACGCTCGAGTTCCTGCCGGCCGACGACCCGCTCCCGACGCCGGTCGCGGACGACCGATCGGAAGACGCGTCGTACGGGACGACGTTCGACCTCGACCTGGACGTCGTGCAGGAGCACGGCGAGCCGCCGGCGTTCGCGCCCCTCGCCGTCGAGTCGCTCGCGGTCGAGCCCCCTGCCTACGAGCAGACGTACGAGCCGCCCGTGCTGGAGCTGACCTCCGACGACCTCGTCAGCGCGGGGCCGGTGGACGTCGAGCCGTTGGAGCTGGAGCCGCTGCCCGCCGTCGCGCTCCCCCCGGCGCCCGCGCCGGTCGCGGCCGAGTCGTCCGACGGGCTCGACCTGGGCGCCTGGCTGCGCGAGAGCGAGCCCGCGCCCAGCACGCGGCTGGTGGCGCCGACGCTCCCCACCACCGGGGACGAGCAGGCCGACTTCCAGGCGACGCTCGACGCGTTCAAGGCGGGGATCGCCCGCAGTCTGGAGGACGCCGACTTCGACGCCCACTACGACCTGGGCGTGGCGTACAAGGAGATGGGGCTGCTGGAGGAGGCGATCGGGGAGTTCCAGAAGGCGGCGCGCGCGCCGGGCCGCCCCTGGCGGGCGCTGGAGTCGCTGGCGTCGTGCTTCCTCGAGCGTGGGGAACCGGAGCTGGTGCTGTCGACGCTCACTCCGGTGACGGCGGGGCTGGCCGGTCCGGCGCCGGCGACCTCGGAGGCACCGCAGCACGTCGCGTTGTGCTACCTTCTGGGGGCGGCGTCGCAGGAGGTCGGGCGCGCGGAGGACGCGCGCGCCTGGTACCTGAGGGTGCTGGCCACGGACTACGGCTTCCGCGACGCCGCCGCACGCCTCGCCTCGCTCTCACCCCCAGCCAGATGACCGTGTCCGCGCGCTCCCGCGCCGACGTCTCCGCCGCCCTCCACGACATCCAGGCCCCCGTCCGCGACCGCCTCGACCGAGTGTCGGGGGAGATGTCGCGCATCGTGGCGGCCGACCTCCCGATCGTCGCCGAGGTGAACCGTCACCTCGCGGCGATGAAGGGGAAGATGTTCCGGCCGACGCTGGTGCTGCTGTCGAGCGCGGTGGACGAGACGCCCGAGGAGCGCGCGGTCCCGCTGGCGGCGACGCTCGAGGTGCTGCACCTCGCGACGCTGGTGCACGACGACGCGGTCGACCACTCGGTCCTGCGCCGCGGGATGCCGACGATCAACGCCCTGTTCAGCCACCAGGTGAGCGTGATCATGGGCGACCTGCTCTACGCCCGCGCCCTCACCGAGATCGTGCGGCTGAACGACTGGGACGTCGCCCGCGTCTTCGCCGAGGCGTCCACGACGATGACGCTGGGCGAGCTCCGCCAGCTCGGCGCCCTCGACGCCCTGGCGTTCTCCGAGGACGACTACGACGCGCTGATCCGCGCCAAGACGGCGTCGCTCTTCCGCGCCGCCTGCGAGCTGGGCGCCCTGAGCGGCGCGCGCGCCCACCGCGACGCGCTGGTGCGCTACGGCGAGCGGCTGGGGATGGCGTTCCAGGTGCAGGACGACCTGCTCGACTACACCGAGGGGCAGGAGGTCACCGGCAAGCCGTCGGGGCTCGACCTGCGCGAGCACAAGGTCACCCTCCCCCTCATCGCGGCGCTGCGTACCATGCGCCCGTCGCAGCGGAAGGTGGTCGAGGCGCTGTTCGCCGCCGCGACGCCCGACGACCGCCAGGTCCAGGACGTGGTCGCGCTGGTGGTGGAGCACGGGGGGCTGGAGTACGCGCGCCGCCGCGGCGACCAGTTCGCGCGCGAGGCCGAGGAGGCGCTGGCCGACCTCCCCGAGACCCCGTTCCGCGCCGCGCTCGTCGACGCGATCGGGTACGTCATGGACCGCCGCTGGTAGGACGGAGTATGGCCACGCGCAGCCCCTCGTCCCGCCGCCGCCCGCGGTTCCACGCCGCCGTGCTCGCGGCGGGCTTCGTCGCCGGCGGCCTGCTCACCCAGGTCGCCAGGCGGTTCCTCCCCCCGGGCTCGGTGAAGGAGTTCCTGACGACCGGCGTCACGCCGTCGCTGGGCCCGCTCCCGATCGACCTGGTTATATTGAAGCTCGCCATCGGACCGATCGCGCTGGACGTATCGCTTCTGAGCCTCGTCGGCGTCCTTCTCGCGTATCTCATTGCCCGGTCGCTCTTCTAGGAGACCGTCATGTTCAGCAACATCGGCCTGCCCGAGATCCTGATCATCCTCCTCATCGTCCTGATCCTGTTCGGGGCGAAGCGGATCCCGGAAGTCGCCGGGTCGCTCGGGAAGGGGATCAACGAGTTCAAGCGCAACATGAGCGAGGCGCAGCGCGCGATCACGGAGCCGCCGCGCGACGAGACGCGCAGCATCGGCGCCGAGCGCGACGTACCGCGCCCCACGCCGGCCACCCCCGAAGAGGAGGAGGCCCGCCAGCCCAAGCGCCTGCTGGGCTGATCGGTCGGACGAACGAAGAGGGGGCCGCGTCCCGAAGGACGCGGCCCCCTCTTCTCGTGCCGTCTCGACTCAGCTGGCCGCCTGGCGGCGCTGGGCCGCGACGACTTCCTTGCGGTTGTCCTCGAGCTTCGCCTGCTCGCGCAGCCCGGTCAGGTACTCGCGCACGCGCTGCTGCCGCGCGACCTGCGTCGCCTGCTGCCGCTGCGCCGACTTCTGCGCGGTCCACGCGCCCTTGTCGGCGTTCACGCGCTGGTCGACGCGGAGCACCACCACCGCGTCGCGCGAGACGACCGGGGCGCCGATCTGCCCGACGGGCACCGCGAAGGCGGCGCCGTGGGCGGCGGTGAACTGGCCGAGCCCCGGCACCAGCGACGTGCGCGTGAACATCGGCGTCGTCCCCAGCTCGACGCCGGGCGTCGCCTGCGCGGTCGCCTCGAAGCCCTTCTCGCGCGCGGCCTTCGCGAACGCCTCGGCGCGCGGCACCAGCTGCTCGAGCTTCTTCTCGCGCGCCAGGCGGCGGCGGATCTCCTCGCGCACCTCGGCGACCGGCGGCGTGCCGCCCGGCGTCAGCGAGTCGAGGCGCGCCAGGTAGTACGCGTCGGGCGAGTCGTACAGGTCGCTCGTCTCGCCGACGCTCGCCCCGCCGAACGCCCACGCGCTCACGCTCGGGACGTAGCGGCCGCTGACGCTCAGCGGCTCGTTCTCGATGGCGACCACCTGCGACTTCTGCAGCTGGTACTTCGCGGCCGCGGCGTCGAAGCGGCGCACGCCCTCGTTCGCCTCGGCGGCCGCGGCGTCCTTCGCCAGCGCGTCGGCGACGCGGTCGGTGCGCGCGGCGCTGGAGTCGCTCTGCCCGATGCGCACGAGGATGTGGCGCACGTCGAGCGTGTCGCCCTGCCGCGCGTCCACCTTGATGAGGTGGTAGCCGAACGGCGTCAGCACCGGCTGCGACACCTCGCCGACCGGGAGCGCGAACGCCGCGTTCTCGAACTCGGCGACGAAGCGCCCCTTCGGGCCCTTGCCGAGCGAGCCGCCCTGCGCGCCCGAGCCGCTGTCCGCCGACTCGCGGCGCGCGACGTCCTCGAACTTCGCGCCGCCGACGATCTCCTGGCGCAGCGCCGCGGCGCGCTCGCGCGCGGCGACGCTGTCCTCGCCGGTGACCGCGCGCGGGATGCTCACGACCGACACCACGGCGCGCCCCGGCCGCTCGAACGACTTGCGGTTGCGCTCGTAGTACGCCGACACCTCGGCGTCCGAGATCTTCACCGCGGAGTCGGGGATGAGCTCGGGGCGGAAGGCCGCGAACGTCACGCGCGCCGAGTCGTGCGAGTCCTGCCACATCGCCCACAGGCGGGCGTCGGACAGGTACACGTCGCTGGCGACCTGCGAGTAGAGCTTCTGCTTCGGGATCTCGCTGCGGTAGTACTGCTCGAGGTACTGGAGCAGCCCCTGCGCCTTGGCGGCCGGGTTGGCGAGGAAGCGGCGGTACTTGTCGGGGTCGAACTGCCCCTCGGTCTGCAGCTCCGGGTTCTGGAGCAGCTCGGGCGGCGGCGACGTCTGCGCGGCCTGGATGATCTCGGCGTCGCTGACCTGGATCCCGCGGCGGTCGAGCTCCTGTCGGACCAGGCGGTCGTTCACGAGGTCGTCGAACACCGCCTGCTCCAGCTGCTGCCGCTCGTCGAGCGAGAGGCCGCGGCCGAGCCGCTGGCTCTCCTGCTGCTCCCGGACCTGGACGGCCCGGAAGTAGTCCGTCGCCAGGATGTCCTCGCCGTTCACCTCCGCGATCGAGGTGTTCGAGGTGATGACGTCGCGGTTGAGCAGCCCGGACGTCTCGACCAGCAGAAAGCCGCCGACGAAGGCGACGATCAGGATGATCCAGACGTACTTCGCGGCGCTCCGCATCGTTTGCAGCACGAGCGTGACTCCTGGCGGGAAGCGGACGGGGGATGTGCGGCGGGCCCGCCGGCGCGGGGCGCGGGCGGTCGGGGGCGGGGAACAGCCGCGCAAACTACCGGGCGGCGGCGGCTAAAGGCAAGGGAACGCGCGACTTCGGGGCTCCGCTCGCGTTGACGCTGGTCGCCGCCGCCGTGTATCTTCTCCCGCCGCCCGCCGATACCCGGAGGCAGGGGCGCGCGTTCCGCGGGCCCATTCCGAACGCCGACCGCTCCATGGCCGACACCGACCGGCTCGCCGAACTCGAACGGAAGTTCGCGGAGAACCCGCGCCGCTACTTCGCCCCGCTGGCGAACGAGTTCCGGAAGCACGGGGAGCTGGCCGCCGCGGTCCAGCTGTGCCGCGACCAGCTGGCGCGCTTCCCGGGGCACATGAGCGGCTACGTCGTGCTCGGGCAGGCGCTCTACGAGTCGCGCCGCCCGGAGGAGGCGCGCGACGCCTTCGTCAAGGCGCTCGATCTCGACCCGGAGAACCTGATCGCCCTCCGGCACCTGGGCGACATCGCCCGCGACGCCGGGGACGGGAGCGCGGCGCGCGCGTGGTACCAGCGCGTGCTGGAGGCCGACCCGCGCAACGACGACATCGCCGCGCAGCTGGAGCGGCTGTCGCCCGCCGCCCGCATGGCGCCCCCGGCGCCGGTCGCGCAGCCGGCGGCGTTCGTCCCCCCGCCGCCCCCGCCGCCGCCGGTCGAGCCGCTGGAGTGGTCCACGCTCGACCTCGACCTGCCGGGCGCGTCGCCGGACATCGAGGCCGCGGTGGAGGTCGACGTGCAGGCGGAGGCCGCGCCGGAGCCGGAGCCCGAGATCCGGTCGATCGAGGCGCCCGGGCTCCTCGACGTGGACCTCGAGGAGCTCGGACTCGGGCCCGTTCGCTCCCCGGCGATCGAAGAGGAGGTTGCCGAACTCCCGGTCGAGCCGGCGCGCGAGGCGGAGGTCGAGGATGCGCCCGCGGTCGTGGCGTGGGACGAGTTCCTCCCCGAGCTGCCTGCCGGGTCGGAGGGGGAGCCGGACGCGCCCGACCTCGGGCCGGTCGAGCGCGAGGGGGAATCGGATTCGTCGGATGCTTCGAATGCTTCGGATGAGACGGATCCGTTGCATCCGTACGATCCGATTCCGGCAGTTGCCCTCGCTCCGGTCGACGTGGACTCCGACGCCACCATCGCCGAGCGGGAAGAGACGGAGGTCGAGCGCGCGGTCGACTTCAGCGAGGAGTCGTCGTTCGAGCCGGTCGAGCTGACGCTGGAGGAGGAGCCGGTCGCCGAGGCCCCGCCTGCTGACACCGAAACGCCGGCCGTCGACGCGGACGAGCTCGTCGAGACGCAGCCCGAGCCGCCCTACGATCCGGTCGTGGGGCTCGACCTGCCGCCGGTCGAGGTGGAGGAGGAACCCGCACCCGTAGCCGCGTTCGAGCCGGTCGACGCGGAGCCCGTGCCCGAGACCGAGCCGTCGGGGAGCGTGCCCTCGGCCGCGTTCATGACCGAGACCATGGCGGAGCTGCTCCTGCGGCAGGGGCACCGCGGCGAGGCGCTGGAGGTCTACGACCGGTTGCTGGTCCAGCGGCCGGACGACGCCGAGCTGCGGGACCGGGTCTCCGCGCTGCGCGAGGAGCCCGAGCCCGAGTCGACGGCGGGCGCCTTCTTCGCGTCGCTCGTGGGCGCAGCGGCGCCGACCGTGGAGCCCGAGCCGGAGCCGGCGCCGGAGGAGCGCGCGTCGATCGACGCGGCCGCGGAGGTCGCGGTCGTCGGGATGCTCGCCGGCCCCGCGGACGCCGACGACCAGGCGGCGGCCGACCGGCTGGCCGGCGGGTTCGAGGCGGCGGACGACGACGCGACGCTGCTGGTCGCGCTGGCGGAGCGCGGGGCGGCGTCGGCGGCCGCCGCGCCCCCGCCTCCTCCGGTTCCCGCGGCGCCGGCCGCCGAGCCGGCGCGTGCCGAGGAGCCCCCGTACGGGCTGCAGGAGTTCTCGTTCGAGCGCTTCTTCGTCGGGTTGGAGGAGGCGCCGGCGCCGTCCACCGGCGACGCCCCCGCGCCGATCCCCCCGGTCGACGACTCGTGGGACTTCTCGGGCGCGCCCGCCGCGTCGCGGACGCCGACGCCGGCCTCGCCCGCGACGGCGGTCCAGCCGGCGCCCCCCGCGCCCGACCCGGCGGACGACGACGACCTCGCCCAGTTCAACGCGTGGCTCAAGGGGTTGATGCAGCCGTGAGGATCGCCGTCCTCAACGGGCCCAACCTCAACCTCCTCGGCCGGCGCGAGCCCGCCCTGTACGGCCGCGAGACGCTGGCCGACGTCGAGGCGCGCCTGCGCGCCGTCGGCGCCGAGCTGGGGGTCGAGGTCGAGTGCGCGCAGCGCAACGGCGAGGGCGAGCTGGTCGACGTCGTGCATGGGCTGGCCGGTCGCGCCGACGGCGCCATCGTCAACGCCGGCGCCTACAGCCACACCAGCCTCGCCATCCGCGACGCGCTTGTGGGCGTCTCGCTCCCCTTCGTCGAGGTGCACGTGACCAACGTCTACGCGCGCGAGCCGGTGCGGCGGCACTCGATGCTCGCCGAGGCCGCCGAGGGGGTGGTCTGCGGGCTGGGGACGCTCGGCTACGAGCTCGCGCTGCGCGGGCTGGTCGCGCGGCTGCGGGCGCGCGCGGAGTCGGCGGGTGGCTGACGCCCGCCCGGCCCGGCTGGCCGCCCTCGTCGCGGCGATGCAGCAGGCGCACCTGGACGCGCTGCTGGTCACGGGCCTTCCCAACGTCCGCTACCTGACCGGGTTCGCCGGGAGCAGCGCGCTCCTGCTGGTGACGCACCGCGGCGAGGCCGTGCTGGTCACCGACTTCCGCTACCAGACCCAGGCCCCCGAGCAGGTCGGCGAGCTGGCTCGCGTGGTCATCGAGGAGCAGAGCCTCTGGGCGGGGCTCTGGCAGCAGCTGGCGCAGCTCCCGCACGTCGCCGTGGTCGGGTTCGAGAGCGCGCACCTGCTGCACCGCGACTTCCAGCGCCTGCTCGACGGCGGGGCGCGGTGGACGTGGCGGCCGAGCGCCGACCTGGTCGAGCGGCTGCGGGAGCGCAAGGACGCCGACGAGGTGCGGCGGATCCGCGACGCCGGCGCCGTGGCGGTGCGGGCGCTGGAGCGGACCCTCGCGGAGGTGCGCCCGGGGCTGACCGAGCTGACCGTCGCCGGGATCCTCGAGCGGGCGCTGCGCGAGGCTGGTAGCGAGGGGTTCCCCTTCGAGACCATCGTCGCCAGCGGGGAGCGGGCGGCGCTCCCGCACGCCCGGGCGGCGTCGCGCGAGCTGCGGCGGGGGGACCTCCTGCTCATCGACTTCGGGGCGATCGTCGAGGGGTACTGCGCCGACGTCACCCGGACCGTGGTCGTGGGGAAGGCCGACGACCGGCAGCGGGACGTCTACGAGGTGGTCCGGGCGGCCAACGCGCTGGCCAGCGCGCAGGTGCGGGCCGGGCAGTCGGGGCGGGATGCCGACGCCCTGGCCCGCGACTACATTGACGGGCGCGGCTTCGGCGACGCCTTCGGGCACAGCCTCGGCCACGGGATCGGGCTGGAGGTGCACGAGGCCCCGCGACTGGCGCGGTCGGCCGAGGCGACGCTCCCGCCCGATTCGGTCGTGACCATCGAGCCCGGGATCTACCTGCCCGGATGGGGGGGCGTGCGCATCGAGGACGACGTGCACCTCTCGCCGGACGGGCCGGCGGTCCTGACGCACTTCACACGGGAGCTCCTCGAGCTCCCCTGACGACTACGCGCGATCGCGCCTCGCGGATGGGCCACGACCCCGCCGCGCGGCGCGGTCGCGTTCCGCCGCCCGACGGCGCGACGCGGCGCCCACCCTCCACCGTCCCATGATCGATCTCCGCTACGTCAAGAAGCTCATCGAGATGCTCGACGGCTCGTCCGTCGACAGCATCGAGATCTCCTCGGACAAGGGGATGAAGCTCCGCATCTCGAAGACGCCGCAGCAGCGGGGGGCGCTGCAGGTCGCGGCGCCGGTGCAGATGCCGGCGCTGATGGCGCCGGTCCCGCCGGCCGCCGGGCGCCCGACGCCCGCGGAGGGGCTGTCGACGATCCTCGAGCCGCGCGACGAGCCGCCGGCGCGCCCCGAGGCGCCCAAGAGCAAGGGGCTGGAGATCAAGTCGCCGATGGTCGGCACCTTCTACGCGTCGGCCGAGCCGGGGGCGAAGCCGTACGTCAGCGCCGGGCAGCGCATCGCCAAGGGGCAGGTCGTCTGCATCATCGAGGCGATGAAGATCATGAACGAGATCGAGAGCGAGTACGACGGCGTCGTCACCGAGGTCCTCGCCGAGAACTCGCACCCGGTCGAGTACGGCCAGGTGCTGTTCCGCATCGACCCGAACGGCTGATCGTGTTCAAGAAAGTCCTCATCGCGAACCGCGGCGAGATCGCGCTCCGCGTCATCCGCGCCTGCCGCGAGCTCGGCGTGCAGACGGTGGCGGTGTACTCGGAGGCCGACCGCGAGAGCCTGCACGTGCGCTTCGCCGACGACGACGTGTGCATCGGCCCGGCGTCGTCGCGCGAGTCGTACCTGAACATCCCGCGCATCATCGCCGCCGCCGAGATCACCGGCGCCGACGCGATCCACCCGGGGTACGGCTTCCTGGCGGAGAACGCGGAGTTCGCGGAGACGTGCGCGGCCAGCAACATCACGTTCATCGGCCCGACCGCGCAGCAGATCCGCGTGATGGGCGACAAGGCGGCGGCGCGCCGCGCGATGATGGACGTGGGCGTCCCGGTGGTCCCGGGCACCCCGGGGCCGGTCGAGGACGCGGACGAGGCGCTGGTCTTCGCGCAGGAGATCGGCTTCCCCGTCATCATCAAGGCGGCGGCCGGCGGGGGCGGGAAGGGGATGCGCGTGGCCAACGACGCCGACGACTTCGCCCGCTCGTTCCAGCTCGCGCGCTCCGAGGCGCTGTCGGCGTTCGGCAACGGCGACGTGTACGTCGAGAAGTACCTCACGCGCCCGCGCCACGTCGAGTTCCAGATCCTCGGCGACTCGCACGGCAACGTGATCCACCTGGGGGAGCGCGACTGCTCGGTGCAGCGCCGCCACCAGAAGCTGGTGGAGGAGGCGCCCTGCCCGGTGATGACGCCGGAGCTGCGGGCCGCGATGGGCGACGCCGCGGTCAAGGGCGCCAAGGCGATCGACTACGTCGGCGCCGGCACGATCGAGATGCTGCTGAACGAGGACGGGTCGTTCTACTTCATGGAGATGAACACCCGCATCCAGGTCGAGCACCCGGTCACGGAGATGCTCACCGGGGTGGACCTCGTGAAGGAGCAGATCCGCGTGGCGGCCGGCGAGGCGATGCTGGTGACCGAGCTGCCGCCGCTGCGCGGGCACGTGATCGAGTGCCGCGTGAACGCCGAGGACCCGGCGCGCAACTTCCAGCCGTCGCCGGGGCACATCAGCACCTTCCACCCGCCCGGCGGGCCGGGGGTGCGCCTCGACACGCACGTCTACGCGGGGTACACGGTCCCGCCGTTCTACGACTCGCTCGTCGCGAAGGTCATCGTGCAGGGGAGCACGCGCGAGGAGGCGATGAAGCGCATGCAGCTGGCGCTCGAGACGTTCGTGATCGAGGGCGTCTCGACGACGATGCCGTTCCTCGCCCGCGTGATGCAGCACCCGCAGTTCATGGCGGGGGACGTCGACACGAAGTGGCTGGAGCGGGAGTTCGAGCGGCTGCGCGCGGAGCTGCAGCGACCCGACGCGCACGCGCACGGCGGCCCCGCGCGGGAGCCGTAGTGCGGCTGGACGTCGTCTTCGGCGCCCCCTCCCTCGCCGCCGGCGAGCTGGCGGGGCGGGTGGTCGCCGTGATCGACGTCCTGCGCGCGTCGACGACGATCGCCACCGCGCTCGCCAACGGCGCGCGCAGCATCGTGCCGCTCGAGAGCAGCGACGAGGTCGTGCTGCGCTCCAAGCAGTTCGAGCGCCGCGAGGTGAAGCTGGCCGGCGAGCGGCGCATGCTCCCCGTGCCGGGCTTCGACCTCGGCAACTCGCCGCGCGAGTACACGCGCGAGGCGGTCGAGGGGCGGACCATCCTGTTCTCGACCACGAACGGGACGCCGGCGCTCCTGGCGACGCAGGGCGCGCGTGACGTGATCGTCGCCTCGTACGTCAATCTCAAGGCCTCGCTCGCCTTCCTGCGGGCGGCGGCCCGCGGCGGGGCGGACGTCTCGATCATCTGCGCCGGCCGCGAGCGCCACTTCGCGCTCGAGGACGCCGCCTGCGCGGGACGGCTCGTGCGTGGGCTGATGCGCCGCCGGCCGGACGTGGTGCTCAACGACGCCGCGCAGGCGAGCGTCCTGCTCGACCGGCGGTACGGGGAGCGCCTCGACCTGCTGTTCGCCGACGCGGTGCACGGGCGCGCGCTCGCCGAGGCGGGGTTCGCGGCCGACCTCGACGCCTGCGCGGCCGTCGACGCGTGCAGCGTCGTCGCGGTCTACTACGATCGTCAGATCACGAAGCTGGGGCCGGGCTGGGAGCGCTGACGCGCGACCGCCGGGCGGGGGACGGACGGTGGAGTCGGTGCAGTCGATGCAGTCGGTGAACGGCGGAGGACACCCGTGGGCGTGAGAGCGGCGATCGGAACGCAGCCCGGAGACCCGGAGCTGGAGCCCCCGCGCGCGCCGCGGCGCCGCGCGGCCGAGCCGGCCGCGGCCGCCGAGCCGGACGTGCGCGCGGAGCACCGCCGCGCCCGCTGGCAGGACGCGCGCGCCCTCGGGCTGCTGGCGCTCGCCCTCTTCCTGGGCGGGGTCCTGCTCTCCGCCGCCTGGAACGCGCTCACCGGCGGCGAGGGCGGCGACTCCGTCCGCGGCCCGTTCGGCGTGATCGGCACCTGGGTCGCGACGCCGCTGCTCACCCTCCTCGGCTGGACGGGCGCGCTCTTCCTGCCGTTCGCGCCGCTCGCGCACGCGCTGCGCCGCTTCGGGCAGCTGAGCCAGCGCGACGACCGCAACCTGCTCCTCCTGCTCGGCGGCTGCGCGCTGCTGATGCCGATCGTCGTCGCACTGGCGTTCGACGTCGGGACCGACACGAACCTCGCCGTCGGGCTGTGGGGCGGGATGGTCGCGTTCTACGCCGTGAAGGGGTTCGGGACCTTCGGCGCGTGGCTGCTGGTGGTGCTGGCGGCGTGCGTGCTGACGGTGTTGGCGCTGGCGTGGAACCCGGTGCGCGCCCTGCTCGCCGGCCGCCCGCAGGAGCCGGCCGCCGCCGCGCTGGCCGACGAGGACGAGGCGGCGGGCGCGGTCGGACCCGCGCCGCGCCGCCGCAGGAAGAAGCCCGCCGAGGACCTCGCCGTCGCGCTGGAGCCGGCGCCGGAGGAGATGCCGGCGCTCGACCCCGTCGTGGTCGCGCAGAAGCTCGCCACGCCCCCCGCCGCCGTCGCCGCGCAGGCGCCGGCGGCCGACGAGGCCGCGCGGAAGGCCCGGCGCACGAAGGCCGAGACGCGCGCCGACTCGGACGCCGCCGCGGTGACGCGCCTCGCCGCCGAGATGCAGGCCGCCGACGCCTCCGCGGAGACGCTGGCCGAGCGCCCGCCGAAGGGGCTGCTCGCCGAGGCGCCGCCGCGCAACGCGGAGGTCGGCCGCCGCGAGCTCGACGCCGCCGCGCAGCGGCTGGAGGAGGTGCTGCGCACCTTCAAGATCGACGGGCGGATCACCGGGCGGACGGTCGGCCCCACGGTCACGCAGTTCGAGTACGAGCCGGCGGCGGGGGTCAAGGTGCGCCAGATCGCCTCGCTCTCCGACGACCTCGCGCTGGCGATGCGCGCGCCGAGCATCCGCATCGTCGCGCCGATCCCCGGGAAGGGCGCCGTCGGCATCGAGGTGCCGAACGCGACGCGCGAGATGGTCGTGTTCCGCGAGCTGGTCGAGAGCACGGAGTTCGACCAGGCGAAGGCGGCGCTCCCGATCGCACTCGGCAAGGACCTCGAGGGGAAGCCGGTCGTCGCCGACCTGGCGAAGATGCCGCACCTGCTGATCGCCGGCGCGACCGGCGCGGGCAAGTCGGTGGCGGTGAACACGATCATCACGTCGCTGATCTACCGGCACACCCCGGAGACGCTGCGCTTCCTGATGGTCGACCCGAAGATGGTCGAGCTGTCGGTGTACAACGACCTGCCGCACATGCGGCACAAGGTCATCACCGACAGCAAGGACGCCGCCTCGGTGCTCAAGTGGGCGCTGCTCGAGATGGAGGAGCGCTACGAGCTGCTGGCCGCGAACGGCTGCCGCAACCTGCAGGACTTCAACCGTCGGGCGCGCGACGGCTCGCCGCTGCTGAAGCCGCGCAACCCCGAGGTGGCGTTCGAGGACCGCACGTACACGAAGGGCGCGCTGCCGTACATCGTCGTCATCATCGACGAGATGGCGGACCTGATGATGACGGTGCAGGGGGAGGTCGAGACGCCGATCGCGCGGCTCGCGCAGAAGGCGCGCGCCATCGGCATCCACCTGATCATCGCCACGCAGCGCCCGAGCGTGAACGTCATCACGGGGCTCATCAAGGCGAACTTCCCGAGCCGGATCGCGTTCCGCGTCGCCTCGCAGGTGGACAGCCGCACGATCCTCGACGGCGTGGGCGCGGAGACGCTGCTCGGCAACGGCGACATGCTGTTCATCCCGCCCGGGAAGAGCGAGCCTTCGCGCCTCCAGGGCGCGTTCCTGTCCAGCGAGGAGACGGAGCGCCTCATGGACTGGTACCGCGACCGGAAGGCCGGGACGTCGTCGGCGGCGCGCGAGCTGGCCGAGGCGATCGACCAGGCGCAGGCGGCGGACGAGGAGGACATCCTCGAGGTCGTGCGCAGGCGCGAGGCGATCGCCGCCGGCGACGCGTCGGGCGACGACGGCGCCGCCGACGGGGAGCGCGACAAGCTGTTCTTCGAGGCCGCCGAGGTGTGCATCCAGAACCAGGGCGGCTCGACCTCGCTGCTGCAGCGGCGCCTCAAGATCGGCTACGGCCGCGCGGCCCGCGTCATCGACCAGCTGCACCTGGCGGGGATCCTCGGGCCGCCGGACGGGTCCAAACCACGCGACGTCCTCGTCGGGATCGAGGACCTCCCCCGCTTCGTCGGCGGGGGGCACGCCCGCGACTGACGGGCGCCTCCGCGTTCCGATACGTTCCCGGCCTACCTCTCCAGGAGTTCCGCATGTCCACGTCCCTCCGCCGCGCCGCGATCGCCGCCGCCGTCCTCGCCGCCCCCGCCGCGCTGGCGGCGCAGGCCGCGACGA
>NZ_JARGEK010000559.1 GCF_029211165.1 Roseisolibacter sp. H3M3-2 | reverse complement strand
CGCTGCGCGAGGGGGGGCGCGGCGGGGGCGACGGCGCGGGGCGGGTGCGGCTGCGCGGCGCGCTGGTGGTGTCGGAGTTCGCCGTCGCGCTCGTGCTGCTCGCCGGCGCGGGGCTCGTGCTGCGCAGCCTGACCGCCATGCTGCGCGTCGACGCCGGCTTCGACCCGGCCCGCGCGGTGGCGATGGTGATCTCGCTGCGCGGGACCCCCGCCGACGCCCCGGCACGCCGCGCCCCCTTCTTCGCGCAGGTGGCGGAGCGCGTGCGCGCGCTCCCCGGCGTCGAGGGCGCGGGGTTCACCAACCACCTGCCGCTGCACGGCGACACGTGGCGCTTCGGCTTCCTCGTCGAGGGGCGCCCGGCGCCGCGCCGCGACGAGGCGCCGTCGGCGGTGTTCCGCCTCGTGCGCCCCGGGTACTTCCGCGCCATGCGCCTCCCCGTGCTGGCGGGGCGCGACGTCACGGCGGCCGACGAGGCGCGGGGGGCGCGCGTGGTCGTGGTCAACGAGCGGCTGGCGCGCCGCCACTGGCCGGGGGCGAGCGCGCTCGGGCGCCGCATCGCCCTCGGCGACGACCCCGCGACCGCCGACTGGTTCACGGTCGTCGGCGTCGTGCGCAACGTGCAGCAGGGCGACTGGTCGCAGCCCACGACGGAGGAGATGTACTTCCCCGTCGTCGCGCCGGCCGCCGGCGACACCGCGGCCCGCGCGGCGGGGGTGCTCAACCCGTCGGCGATGACGCTCGTGGTGCGCACCGCCGGGGACCCGCGCGCCGCGGCGGCGCGCGTCGAGGCGGTCGTGCACGCCCTCGACCGCGACGTGCCGGTCGCCGACGTCATCACGCTCGAGGACGCGGTGGCCGAGCGCGTCACGCAGCCGCGCTTCTACGTCGTCCTGCTCGGCGCCTTCGCGGCGCTCGCCGTCGTGCTGGCGGCGGTCGGCGTGTACGGGGTGATCGCCTACTCGGTGGCGCGCCGCACCCGCGAGATCGGCATCCGGCTGGCGCTGGGCGCCGCGCCCGGGGCGCCGTTCCGCCTCGTGGTGGGCGAGGGGATGCGCATGGCGCTGGGCGGCGGCGCGGTGGGGCTGGCGGCGGCGCTGGTGGCGACGCGCTGGCTGCGGTCGCTGCTCTTCGGCGTCGCGCCCACCGACCCGGCGACCTTCGGCGCGGCGGCGCTGGTGTTGGCGGCGGTCGCGCTGGCGGCGTGCAGCGTGCCGGCGTGGCGGGCGTCGCGCGTCAGCCCGATGGCGGCGCTCCGCGACGGGTGAGGACGCGGCGGACTGCGGGCTGCGGATTCGGAACCCGCAGTCCGCAGCCCGCAGCGCACGCGGATCAGTCGCGCCCCCGCGACCCCCACTCCCACATCCCGAACATCGCCGCCTGCGGGAGCGGGTGCCCGGCCTGGCGCGCCAGCTGCGCGATCTGCCCGCGGTGGTGCGCGTCGTGGGCGATCAGGTAGCCGAGGAACGCGGCGGCGTCGGGCTTGAAGCCCTTGATGCGGCCGTCGCCGGCCAGCGCCGCGGCCAGCACGTCGCGCAGCGCGGCGCGGCTCGCGTCCAGCGCCGCCGCGGCCTCGGCGGGCGTCACGGTGGCCTTGTCGAGCGGCGCGGGGAGCGCGGGCGCGCCGACGGCCTTGAGCCACATCAGCCGCACGGCGTGCATGTGGGCGACGATCGCGGCCGCCGTGCGCCCCTTGCCCCCGGGCGGCGCCGCCGACCACGCGCCGGCGGGCAGGTGCTCCAGCAGGTAGCGGTTGATCCGGTCGTTCGTGTCGAACGTGTGCAGCAGCGCGGCGACCAGGTCGAACGGCCCGGCCGCCGTCGCGGCCGGCGTCACCGCGCCTCGCGCAGCCCGAGCGTCTGCGCCACGCGGTCCGCCGCGTCGTCGGTTAGGTCGAGCGCCGCGTCGAGCAGCGCGCGCAGGCTGGCGAGCAGCCCCGGCTCGCGGCGCGGGGGGACGGGCACCGGCAGCAGTCGCGACTCGTCCATGGCGCTCCCTCCGCTCGTGGTTTCGCCTCCCCCTCCTCCCGACCCCTGCCCAAGCGTACGTCCGGCCCCGCGCGGCACAAGGGCGGGCCGCCGGCCGTTGCGTGAGCGCGGCGCGCGGGCCATGCCTTCGGGCGCGGCCACGCCCCGCGGTGCCGCCGTCCGACCTCTGCCCCGCCCGCCATGCTCCCGCTCCGCCGCGCCCTGCTCGCCGCGGCGCTCGCCGCCGCC
>NZ_JARGEK010000558.1 GCF_029211165.1 Roseisolibacter sp. H3M3-2 | reverse complement strand
CCTGGGCGTGGGTGCGCCGCCGGGTCGAGCGCCCGCTCGCCCGCGTCGCCCACGCGGTGGGAGCCGACGGGGCGACGGGCGCGCTCGACGCGCTCGGCGAGCGCGCCGCCGACCTCGCCGAGCGGCTGCGGGCCGGGGAGGCGCAGCGGGCGCGCACCGAGAAGATGGCGACGGTGGGGCGGATGGCCGCCGGGATCGCGCACGAGGTGGGGAACCCGCTGGCGGCGATCAACGGCTACGTGCACGTGCTGCGCGCGCGCGCCGCCGACCGCCCCGACGTCGCGCCCGTGCTCGACGCGCTGGAGCGCGAGAGCGACCGCATCGACCGCATCGTGCGCGGGCTGCTCGACTACGCGCGGCCGCGCCGCATCACGCCGGCCGCGGTGGACGTGAACGAGGTGCTCACCGGCGCGGTCGGGCTGCTGCGCGACCAGGGGGTGCTGCGACGCCTCGAGCTGCGCCGCGCGCTCGCCGACCCGGCGCCCACCGTGTTCGCCGAGCGGCACGAGCTGGAGCAGGTGTTCGTGAACCTCGTGCTGAACGCCGCCGACGCGATGGACGGCGGCCCCGGGGTGCTCGCCGTGGTCACGCGCGAGGTCGCGGTCGCGGAGCTGGGGCAGGGCGGCCGCCGCGCGGGCGACGCGCCGGACGTGCTGGTGCCGCCGCGCCCGAACCGCCGCGTCACCGAGTGGCTCTCGGGCGCGGGGAGCGCGCCGCGCGCGGTGGCGCAGATCGTCGTCGCCGACTCGGGGCCCGGGATCGCGCCCGAGGACTGGGAGCGCGTCTTCGACCCGTTCTACACTACGAAGGACGTCGGCCGCGGCACGGGGCTCGGGCTCGCGCTGGTCGCCCGCGCCATCGACCAGCTGGGCGGCGCCGTCTGGGTGCAGCGCGCGCGCGAGGGGGGCGCGGCGTTCGTGATCCTCCTCCCGCTCGCGGCCAGCGCCGACGCGCGCGACGACGCGCCGCCGTCGTTCGAGGAGCAGCTCGACTTCCTGCGCTCGATGGCCCGCTGAGCCGCGGCGCGCGTCGCCGCGACACGCGGCGCGGCGCGCCGGTCCTGTCGGGGCGTCCGCGGCGCGTACCGTGGGCCCATGCGACGCGCCCGCCCCACGCGCGCCCCCCGCCGAGGCGACGCGATCGTCGAGGCGCTGGTGGCCACGCTCCTCCTCGCCGTCGGCGCCCTGGCGCTGCTCTCCCTGGGCGCCGTGCTGCGCCGCGACGCGCGGCGCGGCGGCGCGCGCCTCCGCGCTGCCGAGCTGCTGGAGGCGCGCCTCGCGGAGTGGCGGGCGACGCCGTGCGACGGCCCGGCGTCGGGGACGCGCGTGGTCGGGGCGCTGCGCGAGCGCTGGACGGTGGCGCGCGACGCCGACTCGCTGGAGGTGCTGCGCGACTCGGTGCTCGCCCCCGGCGACGCGGGGCAGGGGGGCGTCGCGCTGGTCGCGGTGCGCGGGTGCGCGCCGTGAGCCGCGCGCGTCACGCCCCCGGCGCGCGACGGGGGACCACGCTCCCGTCGCTGCTGGTCGGCCTCGTGCTCGCGTCGATCGTCGGCGCCACGCTGGGGGCGGTCACCGTGTCGCTGCTGCGCGACGCGCACCGCGCCCACGCGCGCCATGCCGCGCGCGCGCAGCTGGCGGCCGGCGCCGCCGTGCTGGGGTGGGAGCTGCGCGACCTCGCGGCGCACGCCACCGCCTCCGACGTCGCCGACCTGGCGTCCGCCGGCGACACCGCCCTCGACGTGCGGGCGGCGGTCGGGGGCGGCGTCGCCTGCGCCGTCGGCCCGTCGGCGGTCGAGCAGCACGCCGCGCGCGCCGCCGACGCGCCGCCGACGGCGTGGTGGGGCGACGCCCCCGAGGCCGGCGACGTCGTGCACCTCCACGACGAGGGCCCGAGCGCGAGCGCACGCGACGACGCCTGGGTGGCGCGCCCCGTCGACGCCGTGGACGTCACGGTGACCGCGTGCGCCACGGGCCCGTTCGCCGCGTGGGGCGCGGGCGCTCCGCACTTCCGCCTGCGGCTCGCCGGCGCGCCGCTGCCGCCCACCGTGACGTCGGGCGCCCCGGTGCGCGTCTCGCGCCTGCGGCGCTACCTCCACCTGCGCGACGCCGACGGGCGCTGGAAGCTGGGCGCCCGCCCGCTGTCGCCGACGGTCGGCCAGTCGCAGCCCGTCGCCGGGCCGCTCGCGGCGCCGGGCGGCGCGTGGCCGGGGCTCGCGGT
>NZ_JARGEK010000557.1 GCF_029211165.1 Roseisolibacter sp. H3M3-2 | reverse complement strand
CGCCCCGCGCGCGCGGCCGCCACCGACGGCGCCAGCGGCTCGGCGTACGTCGCCGGGCACACGTCGTCGCCCGCGCCGGCGCCGCCGGCGGCGCGGTGCAGCCGCGCGGCGTCGGTCCCGGCGTGCCGGTCCACGATCCCCGTCTCGACCGGCTTCATCCCGCGCGCCTCGAGCCCGCGCGCGCGCAGCGCCACCAGCAGCGCGCAGCTCACCACCGTCTTGCCGACGCCGGTGTCGGTGCCGGTGACCGCGATCCGCAGCATCCGCGTCACGCCCCCGACGCCCGCGCGCCGTCGAGGAAGCGCGCGACCACGCCGTACACCGCCGCCAGCTCGTCGTCGGTCGTGCAGAACGGCGGGAGCACGTAGCACGCGTCGCCGAGTGGGCGGAGGAGGACCCCCTGCTCCAGCGCGTACGCCGCCAGCTCGCGCCCAACCGGGTTCAGGTAGCTCCCCGCGCCGCGCGCGTCCACGAGGTCGAGCGCGCCGATCGTCCCGCACACGCGCGGTGCGCGCACCAGCGGGTGCGTCGCGAGCGCGTCGAGGTGCCGGCGGTGCGCCCGCTCGATGCGCGCGCGGGCGGCCGCGCACGCGTCCGACTCGGTCAGCGCCAGGCTCGCCAGCGCCGCCGCGCAGGCCAGCGGGTTGGCGGTGTACGAGTGGCCGTGGAACAGCGTGCGCGCGCGGTCGTCGCTCAGGAACCCGTCGAACAGCGCCTCCGTGGCGGCCGTCGCGCCGAGCGGGAGGAAGCCGCCGGTGATCCCCTTGGACAGGCAGATCAGGTCGGGCGCGACGCCGGCCCGGTCGCACGCGAACAGCGCGCCGGTGCGCCCGAACCCCGTCATCACCTCGTCGGCGATCAGCAGCACGCCGGCGGCGCGGCACCGGTCGGCGAGCGCGCGCAGCGTCGCCTCGTCCCACATGCGCATCCCGCCGGCGCCGAGCACCAGCGGCTCGACGATCAGCGCGGCGACCTCGCGCCCGCGCGCGGCGAGCAGCGCGTCGAACGCGGCCAGCGTGGCGTCGCCGTCCACGCTCGGGTCGGGGAGGCGCGCGACGTCGAACAGCAGCGGGTCGAACGGCGCGCTGAACACGCTGCGCGCGCCGACGCTCATCGCGCCGAAGGTGTCGCCGTGGTACGCGTGGTCCAGCGCCACCACCAGCCGCCGCGGCTCGCCGCGGTTGTGCCACCACTGCAGCGCGATCTTGAGCGCCACCTCGACCGCGGTCGAGCCGTTGTCGCTGAGGAAGACGCGCGTCAGCCCCGTCGGGAGGACGCGCGCCAGCGCGGCGCACAGCCCGGCGGCCGGCGCGTGCGTGAACCCCGCGAAGATCACCTGCTCCAGCGTCCGCGCCTGCTCGGCGATGGCGTCGGCGATCGCGGGCTCGGCGTGGCCGTGCAGCGTCACCCACCAGCTCGAGATCGCGTCGATCAGCGTGCGCCCGTCGCGCGTGTGCAGCGTGGCGCCGCGGGCGCGCACGACCTCCACTGGCGCGGGGGCGTTCCAGTGCTGAGTGTAGGGGTGCCAGACGTGCCGGGCGTCGAGGGCGGCGACGGCGTCGGGGCGCGGATCGCGGGGGTGCGGGTGCATCGGAGGGGACGACGTCACGGGCGCGCGGCGCCCGCGCTGGTCATGCTCGCGGCCGCGGCCGGGTGCGAGGGGTCGTACCTGATCGGCGTCCCCGACGTCGCGCGCGTCGAGGTCGCGGTGGCGCCCGCGCGGCTCGCCGTCGGCCAGGGCGCCGTCGCGACCGGCGTCGCGTTCCGGGCCAACGGCGCCGTGATCGAGCACGCGCGGCGCGCCGTCGGCTTCCGTTCCACCGACACCGCCGTCGCCTCGGTGACCGGCGTCCGGACCGGCGAGGTGCGTGCGCTGGCGGCCGGCACGGCGTGGATCGTCGGCGAGAGCGGTGGCCGGCGCGACTCGGTGCGCGTCACCGTCACGCCCGCTCCCTGAGCGCCGCCGCCAGCGCCGCCAGCAGCCCGTCCACCTCCGCGTCCGTGTGCGCCGCGCTCGCGCTCACGCGCAGGCGCGAGCCGCCGGGCGGCACCGTCGGCGGGCGGATCGCGCCCACCAGGAACCCCCCCGCGCGCAACGCGTCGCCCACCGCGACGGTGCGCCGCGGGTCGCCGATCGGCACCGGCACCACGTGGCCGTCCGGCTCCCCGGGGCTCGCGTGTCCCAGCGCCACCAGCTCCTCGCGCAGGCGCCGCGCGACCGCGCGCCCGCGCCTG
>NZ_JARGEK010000556.1 GCF_029211165.1 Roseisolibacter sp. H3M3-2 | reverse complement strand
TGCGCGAGGGCGCGCGCGTGGCCGACCTGCGGCGCGCCGGCGGCACGCGCGGCCCCGTCACCGGCGTGCGCGTGCTCGACGCCGACGGGAGCACGCGCGAGCTGCGCGCCCGCCTGGTCGTCGGCGCCGACGGGCTGCGCAGCGTCGTCGCCAGCCGGCTCGGGCTCACCGCGCGCCTGCCGTGGCCGCGCCGCCTCGCCTTCCAGTGCCACGTGCGCGGCCTCCCCGGCGTCGGCGCGCTCGGCGAGATGCACGTCGAGCGCGACGGCTTCGTCGGCATCGCCGACGTCGGCGGCGGGCTCACGAACGTCGCCATGGTCGCGCCCATGAAGGTCGCCCGCCGCGGGCTGGCCGCGCACGGCGCGCCGGCCGCCTTCCTCGACGCCTGGCTCGCGAAGGCGCCGCAGCTCGCGCCCCGCTTCGCGCGCGCCGAGCGCGTGGGGCCCGTGCGCGCCACCGGGCCGTTCGCCGTGCACGCGCGCCGCGCGTGGGCCTACGGCGCGGCGCTGGTCGGCGAGGCGGCCGACTTCTTCGACCCGTTCACCGGCGAGGGGATCTACAGCGCGCTGCGCGGCGGCGAGCTGCTGGCCCCCTACGCCGCCGACGCCGCCCGCGGCGACCGGCGCGCGCTCGCCGGCTACGAGCGCGCGCGCCGCGCCGAGTTCCGCGGCAAGTGGATGGTCGAGCGGCTGATCGGGCTCGCCGTCGCGCACCCGCTCCTCATCAACCGCGCGGCGCGCGTGCTGTCGCGCCGCCGCGACCTGGCCGACCTGCTGGTCGGCGTCGCCGGCGACTTCGTCCCGGCGGACCAGGTGCTGAACGCCCGCTACGTGTGGCAGCTGTTCGGCGCCCGCGCGCGCGGCGCGCGACGCGCCGGCGGCGCGGGCGGCGCCGACCCGTCCGCCGACGCCTCCTGCTGACCCCCGCCGTCTCCGATGATCGCGCCGTCCGACCCGTCCCGCCGCCTTCCCCCCGACGCCCGCGCCGACGCGCGCCCCGCCGTGGACCCCGACACGTTCCGCTCCGTCCTGGGCCGCTTCGCCTCGGGCGTGACCGTGCTGACGACGGTCGACGCCGAGGGGCGCGACCACGGGATGACGGTGAGCGCCTTCTGCTCGCTGTCGCTCGACCCGCCGCTCGTGCTGGCGTGCATCGACCGCACGGCGACCATGCACGACGGCCTCCCCGTCGGCGCGCCGCTGGTGATCAACATCCTGTCGGCGGGGCAGGAGGCGCTGTCGCGCCGCTTCGCCTCGGGCGACCCGCCGAACCGCTTCGACGGCGTCGGCTACGCGCGCGGCGCGGTGGGCGCGGCGGTGCTCGACGACGTGCTGGCCTGGCTCGAGTGCCGCGTGCACGCGCGCCACCCGGGCGGCGACCACACGATCGTGATCGCGCACGTCGAGGCGGCGGGGACGCGGCAGGAGCGGCCGCTGCTCTACTATCGGAGCGGGTACGCGACGTTGGAGCGATGACGAGGCACGCGCCCCCTCGACGCTCGACGCTCGACGCTCGACGCTCGCGCCGGCGTGCGGCGACGCCGAGCGTCGAGCGTCGAGCGTCGAGGGAGCCGCGGGGGACGCGATGATCTTCACCCCCCGCGCCCGCCGCCGCGGCGTCGAGTACCTCGACGAGCCCGGGGTCGACGGCGCGACGGTCGTGCGCTCGCTGGCCGACGTCGCCCGCTCGAACGCGCTCTTCGGCGGGCGGCGCGCCGTGCTGGGCGCGGTCGCCGACGCGCTCGACGGGGTGCGCGAGGCGACGCTGCTCGACGTCGGCACCGGGATGGGCGACATCCCCTTCCACGCGCGGCGGCTGGCCGAGCGGCGCGGCGTGCGGCTCGCCACCGTCGGCGTGGAGCTGAGCGAGCCGCTGGCGCGGGCGGCGCGGGCGCGGGTCGGGGACGTCGTGCGCGCCGACGCCTTCGCCCTCCCGTTCGCCGACGCGAGCGTGGACGTCGTGACCTGCTCGCAGGTGCTCCACCACTTCGCCGACCCCGACGCCGCGCGGCTGCTCGCCGAGCTGCAGCGGGTGGCGCGGCGGCGCGTCGTGGTCGGCGACCTGCGGCGGAGCTGGGTCGCCGCGGCCGGCTTCTGGCTCGCCTCGTGGCCGCTCGGCTTCCACCCGGTGACGCGGCACGACGGCGTCGTCTCCGTGCTGCGCGGCTTCACCGCCGCCGAGCTGGCGGCGCTGGCGCGGTCGGCGGGGGCGCGCGCGCCGGCGGTGCGGCGGCGGCTCGGGTGGCGGCTGGTCGCCAGCTGGGCGCCCG
>NZ_JARGEK010000555.1 GCF_029211165.1 Roseisolibacter sp. H3M3-2 | reverse complement strand
CTCGGCCGCCGCGCGCGCGTCGCCGGAGGACGGCGCGCGGCGGTACGCGAAGTGGTCCCCGCGCGCGCCGCCCGCCCCCTCGACGCGCGCGACCATCGAGTCGCGCCCCTGCGGGCGGTAGCGCACGACCTGCGGGAAGTCGTGCGCGCGGTTCTCGAACGCCAGCGCGCGCCACGCGTCGCCGCCCGACGCCGGGCGCGCCATCCGGAACTCGGCGGGCGCCTGCCCGGAGGGCGTCGCGGCGTACACCAGCGACCCGTCGGGGCCGTCGACGATCCGCGTCGCCTCCCACTCGCGCAGCGTGTCGCCGCGCGTGGTGCGCCCGACGCCGAGCAGCACGCCGCCGCGCGGCGCGGTCCACTGCTCCTCGACCAGCGTCGCGCCGGCGCGCCGCTCCCAGCAGCCGGCCATCCAGCCCAGGGCGGCGGTTCCCGTCGGCCCCTGGGCCGGCGCGGGGAGCGGGAGGATCGCCGTGGCGGCGAGCAGGAGGGCGACGCGCATGGGAGGTCGGGGTGGGAGACGCCCCATCCTACCGCCCCCCGCTCAAGTCCGCGACCGCGCGCGCCGACACTCTCACCGAACCCATACGACGGAGGAGCCGATGCGAGTCGGCGGCATGACGTCGGCGGCGCTGCAGGGGATCACGCAGAACCAGGCCCGCTTCGAGCGGGCCGCGGGGCGCGTGGCCGAGAGCGCGTCGCCGGCCGGGACGGCGGACGTCGCCGGCGCGGTGGCCGGGATGGCCGTCGCGCAGTACGCGATGCTGGCCTCGCTGCGCGCGGCGCAGTCGACGAACGAGATGGTCGCGGACGCGATGCGGAACTTCTAGCTGCGCGGCTACATCGGCTCGAGGAGCAGCGGCCCGACGGCGGACCGATTGGACACGCCGAGCTTCCCCATCAGCTGCTCCGCGTGGTTCCGCACCGTGAAGAAGCTGAGCCCCAGCCGCTCCGCGATCTCGGCGTTCGTGCACCCCTCGGCCATCAGCCGCGCGACCGTCACCTGCCGCTCGGTGAGCCCGTAGCGCTCCTTCAGCTCCCCGTCGTCGAGCACCCGCATCCCGCCGCCCCCCGCCGGCGCGGCCGCCGCCAGGCGCGCGGCCTTGCGCAGCAGCGACGAGATGCGCGCCAGCAGCTCCATCGCGCCGAACGGCTTGGTCACGTAGTCGTCGGCGCCGAGCCGGAACCCCTCGACCTTGTCCGACTCCAGCGACCGCGCGGAGAGGATCAGCACCGGGCACTCGGCGCCGCGCGCGCGCAGCTCCCGCAGCACGTGGTAGCCGTCCTTGTCGGGGAGCCCGAGGTCCAGCACCACCAGGTCGGGCGGCTCGTGCGTGGCGCGCGCCAGCGCCTCCATGGCGCGCGAGGCGTGCAGCACCTGGTGCCCCTCCAGCGCCAGCGTGCGCTGCAGCGCCTCGGCGAGCGGCGCGTTGTCCTCGACGATCAGGATGCGTGACATGGGCTCCGGTCGGTGCTCTCAGTCTTCCCAGCGCCGCGGGGCCGGGGCCTCACGGGGGATCGTGAAGTGGAAGGTGGCGCCCAGCCCCGGCCGCGACGAGACGCGGAGCGCGCCGCCGTGCGCCTCCGCGATCGCGCGCGCGATCCAGAGCCCGAGCCCCGCGCCGCCGGCGTCGCGGCGGTCGCCGCGCCAGAAGGCGGTGAACAGGTGCGGCAGGTCGTCGTCGGCGATCCCCGGCCCCGTGTCGGCCACCGACGCCTGCAGCGCGTCGTCGGTGAGCGCGTAGCGCACCGTCACCGCGCCGCCGGGGGGCGTGAAGCGCACCGCGTTGCCGACGACGTTGGACAGCAGCTGCACCACGCGCGGGCCGTCCATCGACAGCGCGACGTCGGCGCACCCCTCGGCGCCGGCGACCACGAACGTCACCCCGCGCGCCTCGGCCAGCGGGCGCAGCATCCGCTCCGCCTCCGCGAACGGCGCCCCGGCCGGCGTCGGCGCGCGCCGCACGCGCAGCGCGTCGGCCCGCAGCGACGACGCGTCGAGCAGGTCCTCGACCAGCCGCTGCATCGTCGTCGTGCTGTCGTGGATCGTCGCCAGCGCGCCGCGCACGTACGGGTCGGCGCCGTCGTCGGGCTGCAGCCCGGCCAGCATCTCGGCGTACAGCGCCACCGCGCCGAGCGGGTTGCGCAGGTCGTGCGCGACCACCGCCAGCAGCCGCTCGCGCTCGCGCGCGGCCGCCTCGGCGGCCGCGGGCAGCCGCGCGTGCTCGGCGGCCAGCCCGGCGCGCGACGCCAGCTCCTCGACCAGCGCGTGCGTCCCGT
>NZ_JARGEK010000554.1 GCF_029211165.1 Roseisolibacter sp. H3M3-2 | reverse complement strand
CGCTGGCGCGACGGCGCGGTGCTGCGCGAGGGGGGCGAGCCGCTGGCGGCGACGATGGCGCGCGCCGACGCCGCGCTCTACCGCGAGAAGCGCGCGCGGCAGCTGGTGGCGTGACGGCGCGCGGCGCCGTGTAGATTGCCCGCCGTGTCGTCCCCGCCGCACCCGGCCGCCCCCGCGCCCCCCGCCCCGCTCCCCGGCCACGTCCCGCGCGCGCTGTCGACGTTCGTCGGGCGCGAGCGCGAGCACCGCGCGCTGCGCGAGGCGATCGAGCGCGCGCGGCTGGTGACGGTCACCGGGCCCGGCGGCGCCGGCAAGAACCGGCTGGCGCGCGCGCGGGCCGACGCGCTGGCGCACGACGCCGACGACGCGGCGGCGCGCTTCCCCGACGGCGTGTGGTGGGTCGACCTCGCCCCGATCGCCGGCGCCGCCGACGTGCCGCCGGCGATCGCGGGCGTGCTCCAGGTGAACGCGCCGCCGGGGGTCGACGTGCACGCCGCGCTGTCGGCCGCGCTGCACGCGCGCCGCGCGCTGCTGGTGCTCGACAACTGCGAGCACGTCGTCGACGCCTGCGCCACCACCGTCGAGGCGCTGCTGCGCGCGGCGCCCGGGCTGGCCGTGCTGGCGACGAGCCGCGAGGCGCTGGCGGTGGAGGGGGAGGTGGCGTGGCTCGCGCCGCCGCTCGCCCACCCCGAGCGCCCGACCCCCGGGGCGCGCCCGCCGACCGCCGAGGCGCTGGCCGCCTACGACGCGGTGCGGCTGTTCGTCGACCGGGCGCGCGCGACGCTCCCCGACTTCGCGCTCACCGACCGCACCGCGCCTGCGGTGGCGGCGATCTGCGCGCGCCTCGACGGGCTCCCGCTGGCGCTGGAGCTGGCGGCGGCGTCGGTCGGCACGCTGGGCGTGGACGGGATGGCCGAGCGGCTCGACGACGCGTTCGCGGTGCTGACGCGCGGCCGCCGCACCGCGCCGTCGCGCCAGCGCACGCTGCGCGCGCTGCTCGACTGGAGCTACGCCCTGCTCAGCGAGGAGGAGCGGCGGCTGCTGCGCCGCCTGTCGGTGTTCCGCGCCGGCTTCACGCTGGAGGCGGTCGAGGCGGTGTGCGGCGACCGCGACCCCGACGACCGCCCGGCCGCGAGCCCGTTCGCCACGGGGACGTTCGCCGTCGGCGACGTGCGGCTGGTGGCCGCGCTGGGGCGGCTGGTCGAGCTGTCGCTGGTCGACGTGCGCGAGGAGGGGGGCGAGGCGCGCTACCGGCTGCTGGAGACGGTGCGGCAGTACGGCGCCGGGCTGCTGCGCGGCACCCCCGACCTGCCGCTGGCGCGCGCGCGCCACGCGCGCTGGGTGGCGCGCCTCGCCGAGGAGGCGGAGCCGGCGCTGTGGAGCCCCGCGCGCGGCCCGACGGTGGACCGGCTGCGGCGCGACGTGGACGACATCCGCGCCGCGCTGGCGTGGAGCGCGGGCCCGTCGGGCGACCCGTCGGTGGCGATCCGCATCGCCGGCGCGCTCGCGTGGTTCTTCATCTCGGCGGGGATGGCGTGGGAGGAGGCGCGCGGGTGGACGGCGCGCGTGCTCGCCGCCGTCGACCGCGACGGCCCCGACGTCCCGCGCCCGCTCGCCGACCGCGTGTGGCTGGCCAGCTTCTTCTACGGCAAGTCGGGGCTGTCGTACTTCGCCGGCGAGCCGGCGGGGATGCTGGCCGAGGTGGCGCGCGCGCTCGAGCTGTGGGACGCGGTGGCCCGCGAGCCGGCGCTCGACGCCGTGACGCGCGCGCGGCTCGGGCGCGGCCGCGCGATCATGCACCAGATCGGCGGGCTCGCGCACAGCATGCTCGGCGACCTCGCGGCGTCGCGGCGCGAGATGGACACGGCGGTGGCGATCGCGGAGGCGCTGGGCGACGCGTGGCTGGCGCCGGTGATGCGCATGCGCCGCGCGCTGGTCCTGGTGCGCGGGGGCGCGCACGCCGAGGCGGCCGACGACTACGCGGCGGCGCGCGCGGCGCTGATCGCGGTGGGCGAGCGGTGGTTCCTGTCGCTGTGCGTGCAGGGGATGGCGGAGGTCGCGCTGGCGCGCGGCGACCTGCCGGCCGCGGTGGCGCACGCGCGCGAGGCGGCCGCCGTGCTGCGCGCGCAGCCGGACGTGTGGTACCTCTCGCGCGCGCTCGACATGCTGGCCACGCTCGCCGCCGCGACCGCGGGCCCCGACGGCGCGCTCCCGCGCCCGCGCGCCGAGACGGCGGCGCGCCTGCTCGGCGGCGCGGAAGTCGGATCGTAGCCATGTCGTTCTGTG
>NZ_JARGEK010000553.1 GCF_029211165.1 Roseisolibacter sp. H3M3-2 | reverse complement strand
GCCGATGGTACTCCGCTCGAGAGAGCGCGGGAGAGTAGGCCGTCGCCGGCACCTCATTCCGAAGCCCCCGCGTCATCCGTGACGCGGGGGCTTCGTGTTTGCACCCATCCCCTCCCGCCATGCCACGCGCCGGGATCGTCACCGTCGTCGGCAAGCCCAACGCCGGCAAGTCCACGCTCCTCAACCGCGTGGTCGGGCAGAAGCTGGCCATCACCAGCCCCAAGCCGCAGTCCACGCGCGACCGCGTCGTCGGCATCCGCAGCGAGGAGGGCGTGCAGATGGTGGTGCTGGACACCCCCGGGCTGCTCGAGCCGCGCTACGCGCTGCACGCCGCCATGCGCGGGGCGGCGATCGCCGCGCTCCGCGACGCCGACGTCGTCGTGTACCTGGTCGACGCGACCGAGGGGACGGTCCCGCCGCTGGAGACGGTGGCCGCGCTGACCGACGCCGAGCGCCCGCGCGCGCCGGTCCTGCTGGCGCTCAACAAGCTGGACGCGCTCGAGCCCGCGCGCCGGGAGGCGCTGCGCGCCGAGTACCCCGACGCCTTCCTGGTCTCCGCGCTCGACGGGTCGGGGGTCGACGCGCTGCTCGCGGCGGCCGCCGAGCGGCTTCCCGAGAGCCCGTTCCTCTACCCGGAGGACGAGATCAGCACCCAGACGCTGCGCTTCTTCGCCGCGGAGCTGGTGCGCGAGACGGCCCTCGAGCAGCTGGACGACGAGGTGCCCTACAGCGTGGCGTGCGAGATCGAGGAGTTCCGGGAGAGCCGGTCGCCGGTGTACATTCGGGCCGTCCTGCACGTCGAGCGCGACAGCCAGAAGCGGATCCTCATCGGGGCGAAGGGGACGCGGATCCGCGAGATCGGCCGCGTGGCCCGCGCGAAGATCGAGGCGCTGCTCGAGGCGCAGGTGTACCTGGACCTGTGGGTCAAGGTCCTCCCGAACTGGCGGCGCGACGAGCGCGCGCTCCGCCGACTCGGCTACCAGCTCCCGCCCGACCCCGACGCATGAGCCTCGCGCCGCAGCTCCTGGCCATCCTCGTCTGCCCGAAGTGCCGAGGGGCGCTGGACTACCGCGAGGCCGAGTCCTCGCTCGTCTGCCGGCAGTGCGCGCTGCGGTACCCGGTGCGCGACGACATCCCGATCCTCCTCGTGGATGAGGCGACGCCGCTCTGAGGGCGGGCGCCTGTTCCGGTCGGCCGCGGCGCTGCTCGCCGCGCTGACGCTGGGACCGTCGGCGGGCGTCGCCGTGGCGGGAGCGCAGGACGCGAACGCGGCCGGCGCCATCTCGCTGCTGCTGCCGCTGGGCGCGCGCCTGGTCGGCGTGGGCGGCGCGGGGGTCGCGGGGCAGTTCGGCGCCGAGAGCCAGCTCGTGAACCCGGCGGCGCTCGGCTTCGCGACGCGCCGCGAGATCTCGCTGCTGCACGGGCAGGACCTGTCCGCGCGGCGCGACCTGCTCTCGGTCGTGATCCCGCAGCGCCGGCTCGGCACGTTCGCGGGCTCGGGCTACCTCGTGAACCTCGGCGAGGTGCCGGCGACCGACGACTTCGGCAACCAGATCGGGACCGTGTACTCGCGCACCGTGTCGCTGGCCGCGAGCTACGCGAGCACGTTCGGGCGCGACGTCGCGGTCGGGCTCACCTACCGCCTGCTGCAGGTGCGCTTCGACTGCAGCGGCACGTGCACGAACCCGAACGTCCCCACCTTCACGGACAACGAGGGCGGGACGGCGAGCATGGTGGACGTGGGCGCGCAGTACGACCTGCGCCGCCACCTCCCGCTCGCGCTCGGGCTCTCGCTGCGCAACCTGGGGCGCCGGCTGCAGGTGCGCGACAGCGAGCAGTCGGACGCGCTGCCGACGCAGCTCGCGGTGGGCGCCCGCTACGACGTTGCGGCGATCGCGCGCCTGGACACGAACGCGCGCCTTCGTGTCTCGGCGGACGTGGTGCGCGGGCTCGGCGCCGCGGGCGCGGACCCGGCGGTGCACGTCGGCGCCGAGGGGACGTTCCGCAACACGTTCATGCTGCGCGGCGGGTGGGTGCAGAAGCGCGGCGACAGCGGGCCGAGCGTGGGCTTCGGCTACGCGAGCCGCCGCATCGGCTTCGACGTGGCGCGGCAGATCAGCGGGCTGTCGGTCGACGCGGGGGAGCCGCCGACGTTCGTGGCGCTCCGCTACTACTTCTGATGCCCGCGCGCCTCGCGTCCCGGATGCGCGCGTGCGCGGCGGCGCTGGTGCTGCTCGCCGCCGCGCGCGAGACGGCCGCCCAGCGCCCCGAGCCGGTGGGCGCGGTCACCCCGCGCCG
>NZ_JARGEK010000552.1 GCF_029211165.1 Roseisolibacter sp. H3M3-2 | reverse complement strand
GACCACGCCGTATCAGACCACGCCGTATCAGACCACGCCGTATCAGACCACGCCCTATCGGACCACGCCGTATCAGACCACGCCGTTCCAGGCCCTCAGAGCAGCGACAACCCCCCATCCACCGGCAGCACCGCCCCCGTCACGTACTCCATCCCCATGAGCCCGACCACCGCCCCCGCCACGTCCTCGGGGACGCCGAGGCGGCGCGCGGGGGCGTGCGCCACGACGTGCTCGCGCAGCGGCTGCCACTCGCGCGTGAGCGGCGTCTCGATGTAGCCCGGCGCGATCGCGTTGACGCGGATCTCGGGGCCGAGGGCGCGCGCCAGCAGGCGGGTGAGGTGCAGCACGCCGGCCTTGGAGACCGAGTAGGGGATCGAGCTCCCCGCGGCCGTGAAGCCGGCGATCGAGCCGGTCATCACGATCTGCCCGCGCGCGGCGGCGAGGTGCGGGCGCGCGGCGCGGGCGACGTTCCACGGGCCCTTGAGGTTCACCGCCATCACCAGGTCCCAGAACGCGTCGTCGACCGCGTCGAGGTCGTCGTGCGGGATGCGGCGCGCGATGCCGGCGTTGTTGACCACCGCGTCGAGCCGCCCGTGCGCGTCGACCGTCTCCCGCACGAGGCGCCGCGCGTCGTCGGGAGCGCTCACGTCGGCGTCGACGTAGGTGGCGCCCGGCAGCGCGGCGGCGAGCGCCGCGCCGGCGTCGGCGTCGCGGTGGCCGTTGAGCGCGACGCGCCAGCCGTCGGCGTGCAGCGCGCGGGCGATCGCGGCGCCGATGCCGCTCGACGAGCCGGTGACGAGGGCGACGCGCGGCGGGACGCTCATGTGAGGTAGGGGAGGACGACGGCGGTGAGGTCGAGCTCCGCGGCGCCGGTCGCGACGGCGCGGTCGAAGGCGGCGCGCGCGGGGGCCAGCAGGCGCGAGTCGACGCCGGCGTCGCGCATCATGTCGGCGATCATCCCCTGCGCCTCGAGGATGCGCGCGACCGGCGCGCCCGTGTCGGCGAAGTCGTCGGCGGCGGCGCGGGGGAGCGCGCGGTCGAGCATCGCGCTCGCCGCCCAGCCGCGCATCAGCACCGCGTGCGCGACCGCGGGGTCGAGCCCCGCGCGCAGCACCAGCGCGCTCGCCTCGGCGGCCGCCACGACGTGCACGCTCACGAGGTACTGGTTCACCAGCTTCAGGCGCTGCCCGCTCCCGCTCGGCCCCGCCCACTCGGCGCGCGCGGCGTAGGCGCCGAGCAGCCCGCGGGCGGCGTCGAAGGCGGCGCGGCCGCCGCCGACCATCGTCACCAGCTCGCCGCTGCGCGCGCGCTCCGGCCCCCCCGACACCGGCGCGTCGAGGAACGCGCAGCCGCACCGCGCCGCCGCGTCGGCGATCTCGGCGGCGAGCGCGGGGTCGAAGGTGCCGTGCTCGATCAGCGTCTGCCCGGCGCGCGCGTGCGCCGTCACGCCGTCGGCGCCGAGCCAGACGTCGCGCGTGACCGCAGTGTCGGCGAGGCAGCCGACCACCGCGTCGGCGTCGCGCACGACGTCGGCGATCGCGCGGGCGACCGCGGCCCCGTCGGCGGCGAGCGCGGCGTGGCGCCCCGGGGTGCGCTCCCACACCGTGACGCGGTGCCCGGCGGCGAGCAGCCGGCGCACCATGCCGGCCCCCATCGCCCCGGCGCCGAGGAAGCCGACGCGCCGCGTGGCGGCGCTCATGCGGGGGGCGCCGCGAAGTCGGCGCGCAGGAAGTCGAAGTCGCAGCCGGCGTCGGGCTGCAGCGCGTGGCGGCGGTGCAGCCAGGCGTAGCCGCGCGTCGGCGCGTCGGGGGCGCGGTACGGCGTGCGCCGCGCCAGCTCCTCGTCCGAGAGGAAGTGCGCGATCGTCCCCGCCTCGACGTCGAGCGCGATCTCGTCGCCGGTGGCGATGAGGCCGAGCGGGCCGCCGGCCGCGGCCTCGGGGGTGACGTGCAGGACCACGGTGCCGGTGGCGGTGCCGCTCATGCGGGCGTCGGAGAGGCGGAGCATGTCGCGCACGCCGGCGCGCGCGAGCTTCGCGGGGATCGGGATGTGCCCCACCTCGGGCATGCCGGCGCCGAGGACGCCCATGCCGCGCAGCACCAGCACGCTGTCGGCGTCGACGTCGAGGTCCGGGTCGTCGATGCGCGCGTTGAGGTCGGCCACGCCGTCGAACACCACCGCGCGCCCGCGGTGGCGCTGCAGCCGCGGGTCGTGCGCGCCGGCCGTCTTCAGCACCGCGCCGCGCGGCGCGAGGTTGCCGTGCAGCACGCGCAGCCCGCCGCGCGGCGCGCGCGCGGCGTCGAG
>NZ_JARGEK010000551.1 GCF_029211165.1 Roseisolibacter sp. H3M3-2 | reverse complement strand
CCAGCAGGGCGGCGCCGAGTAGCGCGCCGGCCGGGGTCGGCCAGGCCGCCGCGACCTGGGCGCGCCCCGCCGCCGCGGCGGCCCACGCCGGGCGCACCGGGAGCGCCGCCGCCACCGCCGCCGCCAGCAGCAGGGGGAGGGTGGCCACCGCGAGCGGCGTCGGCGCGACGCCGTAGAGCGCGGCCGCCAGCGCCACCGCCTCGGCGGCGACCAGCGCCATCGGCAGCGCCGCCAGCGTCGCCCCCGCCCACGCCGCCCGGCGGGCGGTCCGCGCCGCCACCGGCAGGCTCGCCATCCACCCGGTGGCGCCGGCCCCGACCCGCCGGGCGCCGATTCGCGCCAGCCCGAGCGCCAGCGCCCCCAGCAGGAGGCGGGTCTGCGCGCCGTCCCACGCGCCGCCCCCGCCGGGCGCGACCAGCCCGAGCAGCGCCGCCCGCAGCGTCCACGCCGGGTCGGGCGCCATCCCGAAGGCGAAGATGACCCCCGCCACCCCGATGGTGCCGGCCCGCAGCGCGGCGCTGCCGACGGCGCCGGCGTGGAAGCGCGCGAGCGCGGCGAGGGGGGAGGGCGGGGCGGCGGAGACCGGGGGCACGGGCACGCGCGGATTCTACGCGCCGGGGGCGGCCGGCGACGGCCCGCGACGTCGGGCTCGCCGTCGCGCGAACCGTTCGCTCACCGTGGCCGGGGTGACCGGCGCGCGCGGCGGCTCGTCCTCACCCACGCGCCCGCCGCTCGGGCGCCGCCGCAACCCGCCCGCCGCAGATGGCCACCACCGTGGTCGGACCCCTCGCGGGTCCCCCGCCGTACCCGCCCGACGACGAGCCCCGGAGGGGACGCCTGACCGACCCCGGGCGCCTCGCCGCGCTGCGCGCGACCGGGCTGCTCGACGGCGTCACCAACCCGGTGCTCGACCGGCTGGCCGCGCTGGCCGCCCGGCTGCTCGGGGGGACGGGCGCGGTGGTTTCGCTGGTGGACGACCGGCGCCAGCACCTCCCCGGCGCCGCCGGGCAGTGCGCCCCGGCCGGCGCGCCGCGCGGGAACCCGGTCTCGCACTCGTTCTGCCGGCACGTCGTCGACTCGGCCGCGCCGCTGGTGGTCGGGGACGCGCGCCGCCACGCGGTCGTCGCCGGGAACCCCGCCGTCGCGGCCCAGGGGATCGTCGCCTACCTCGGCGTCCCGCTCGCCACCGCCGACGGCGACGTCCTCGGCGCGCTCGCGGTCGTCGACGGGCGCCCGCGCGCCTGGGGGGAGGACGACCTGGCGACGCTCGCCGACCTGGCCGCGGCCGCGCTCTCCGAGATCGCGCTGCGCGTGCAGGAGTGGCGCTTCCGGCTGGCGGTGGAGGCGAGCCAGGAAGTCATCTACGCGCACGACTGCCTCACCGGCCACGTGACGCGCGAGGGCGCGGTGGAGGCGGTCTACGGGCGGCGCGCCGGCGCGCTCCCCCCCGACTCGTCGGCGTGGCTGGCGCTGATCCTCCCCGAGGACCGCGCGCGGGTGGCCGACGGGTGGCGCGCCGCGCTGGCGGGCGAGGTGTCGCACTGGACGTGCGAGTACCGGATCGCGCACCCCGACGGGCGCGTGGTCGTCGTGCGCGACGCCGCGCGCATCCTGCGCGACGCCGACGGCGCGCCGCAGCGCATCGCCGGCGCGGTCACCGACGTCACGACGCAGCGCGTGGCGGAGGAGGCGCTGCGGGCGAGCGAGGAGCAGGCGCGCGGGGTGCTGGAGGCGGCGCACGAGGGGATCTGCACCGTCGACGCCGCGGGGACGATCACCTACGCCAACGCGCGCCTCGGCGAGATGCTCGGCGTCGCGGCGGGGTCGCTCGGCGGCGCGTCGTTCTTCGACCTGCTCGACGCCGCGACGGCGGACGCCGAGCGCGCGCGCTTCGAGCGCCGGCGGGGGGGCGCCGCCGAGCGCGTCGAGCTGCCGATGCGCCGCGCCGACGGCTCGACGCTGTGGGCGAGCAAGTCGGCGAGCACGCTGCGCGACGGCGCGGGCGCGTTCGCGGGGGCGCTGTTCCTCTTCACCGACGTCACCGCGCGGCGGCGCGCCGAGGAGCGGTTCGAGCGCGCGGTGGAGGCGACCGACGACGCGCTGTGGGACTGGGACCTCGCGGCCGACGCCGCGTACTTCAGCCCGCGGTGGGGGCGGATGCTCGGCTACCCGGGCGACGCGGACGCGCCGTCGTGGGCGGCGGCCGTGCACCCCGACGACCTGCCGGCGGTGCGCGCCGGGCTGCGCGCGCACGTGCGCGCCGAGGCGCCGCACCACGCCGCCGAGTACCGCGTCCGCCACCGCG
>NZ_JARGEK010000550.1 GCF_029211165.1 Roseisolibacter sp. H3M3-2 | reverse complement strand
ACGATTTGTCTTCCTAAGACCGCTTGGCCTCCGACTTCCGCGCCGGCCAGCGCGCCCCACCCGGCCCCCGGCAGCGCCGCGCGCGCGGTCGTGAACGGCCACCACCCCGCGCGCACGCCGAGCCCCGCGAGCGCGAGCCCCGCCAGCGACAGGAGCACCAGCGCGGCGCCGAGCCGGCCCGCCGCGCGCGCGCTCACCGCTTGCTCCGCGGGCGGCGCTCCGCCACCACCGCGGCGGCGGCGCGGTCCCCCGCGCGGTCGGACGCGGCGAGCCCCGCGATGACGCCCGCGATGTCCGGCGCCGCGCGGTTCTGGCTCATCTTCCACTTGCCGTCGAGGCGCGACACGGCGAGCTCGATCCCCACCACCTCGCGCAGCATCCGCTCGACGTACTCCGCCGGCGCGTCGTCCACCGCCCACGGGCGCGGGCGCCCCGCCTCGTGGCGCGCCGTCAGCGACTCGACGTGCGCGCGTAGCCAGGCCGCGTCGTCGACCACGCGCAGCGTGCCGTGCGCGTGCACCGCCGCGTAGTTCCACGTCGGCACCACGCGCCCGTGCTCGGCCTTGGACGGGTACCAGCCGGGGTGCACGTAGGCGTCGGCGCCGGCGAAGATCACCACCGCGGCGCGCCCGTCCGCCCGCGCGTGCGCGTTGGCGCGCGCCACGTGGCCGCGCAGCACGCCGGCGCCCGGCCCCTCGCGGTGCAGCACGAGCGGCAGGTGCGTGGCGTGCAGCCCGTGCGCGTCGTCGGCGGTGACGAGCGCGCCGAGCGGGTGGGCGTCGACGAAGGCCGCGAGGACCTCGGCGTCGGACTCGGCGAAGGCGGGTGGGACGTACACGGCGGGCCTCGGGGTGGCGGGGGCGGACGGCCGAACGATAGCGCCGCCGCTACTCCGCGCGCACGTCGAGGCCGAGCGCGGCGGCGATCGCCAGCGCCTGCTCCATGGTGACCACCGCCCCGGCGAGCGCGACCTCCCGCGGGTCGAGGGCCCCGAGGTCGCTGCCGCGCAGGTCGCACCGCGCGAGGCTGGCCGACCGCAGCAGGGCGCCCGACAGGTCGGCGTCGCGCAGCGTCGCGCCGTCGAGGCGCGCCCCCGAGAGGTCGGCCTCGCGCAGCCGCACCCCGCGCAGCGCGGCGCGCCGCAGGTCCGCCCGCGCGAGCCCGACGTGCGACCAGTTGCCGCCGGCCACCTGCAGGAGGTCGAACGTGCACCGCTCGAACACGCTCCCCACCAGCTTGCACTCGGTGAGCCGCGCGTCGAAGAAGTCGCACTGCACGAACCGGCAGTTGACGAACGCGGCGTCCGTGTGCGCCGAGCAGTTGAAGCGCACGCGGCGGAACGTGCACTCGGTGAACGCCGCGCCGCGGCCGGTGGACTCGGTCAGGTCGACGTCCACGAAGTCGACGCCCGCGTGCTGCGCGCCCGAGAGGTCGCGCCCGTCCCACTCGGCGCCCTCGATCGTCTCACGTGTCCCGCGTGCCATGCGTGTCCTCAGCCCGCGCCGTCCGACGCGAGCGCCTCGAGGGTGGCGACGCGCGCGTCGGCGGCGTCGGGGAGGGGGGGCGCCCAGCGCGCCGCGCCGCCGGCGTCCACCATCGCGCGGTCGGCGTGCGGCGCGAACGGCGCCACGTCGTGGGTCGCCAGCAGCACCGCCGCGCCGTCGGCGCGCAGCCGCGCCACCCAGTCGACGACGCGGGCGCGCGTCGCCCGGTCCATCGCCTCGAGCGGCTGGTCGAGGAGGTCGACGCGCGGCTCGGCGACGCAGGCCGCGGCCAGCAGCGCGGGCCGCCGCTGGCCGAGCGACAGCTCGCGCACCGTGCGCGCGGCGAGCTCGCCCAGGCCCGCGGCGTCGAGCGGGGCGTCGGCCGCGGCGTCGCCGGCGCCGCGCAGGCGGGCGACCAGCCGCGCCACCTCGCCGACGGTGGCGTACGGCGACAGCTCGGGGTGCTCGGGGACGTAGGCGAGCGCGCGGCGCGCCGCCGCCTTGTCGCACGCCGCGTCGCGGCCGAGCAGCTCGACCGTGCCGGCGCCCGGGCGCTCGACGCCGGCGACGACGCGGAGCAGCGTGCTCTTGCCGGCGCCGTTCGGGCCGACGACCAGGGTGACCCCCGCGGCGACGTCGAGCGCGTCGCAGACGAGGGCGGGCGGGCCGCCCCGGACGTACGCCACGCGCACCCCGCGCAGCCGCACCATCGGCTCCGCCGGCTCCGCGGCCGCGCTCACGCGCGCGTGGCCCACAGCGCGTCCCCGGCCAGGTCGTGGCGCCGCTCGTCCGGGTGAGCGACGACGGCGTGCGGGCGCTCGCGGGCGGC